>SXND01000036.1 GCA_005777235.1 Pseudomonadota bacterium | reverse complement strand
TCGTCCCGCCGTTGGAAGAGGAGTTTCCTGTGCCTGTCAGAGCCATACCGAAGGTTGCATGAGGGACTGGGGAGGTACGGATGAGGCATGCAGAAACAGTCGAACATTATCAATACGTTATAAAAACCCTCCCCCTTAAAGAGTCTTTGGCCCCCACCGCCACCGTCTTGCCGCGTAAGTGCTCGACCGTTTGCACGCGGCCGTGAGCCTTCGTGATCAGGTAGGAGACGCGGTCGCGAATGGCGTGAGAAGGCGGCGCCGCCACAGACCTTCATGGCCAGATCGGTTACCTGCACGGCCGTCTGCAGGCCAGCCATGCGCGTGCGCAACACCCACAGCGGCGTCGTGGCATCGGGGCTGGCCATCTCGCGCAAGGTATGACCGAGGAGCGCCCGTGATTGCTCCGTGGCCACACTCATCTCGGCCAACCGTGCCCGCAAGGTGGGGAGATCACGCAGCCCGGTGCCTGTGTGGGCAAAACCCGTCTCTTGCAGGTGACGTGTGGTGGCGTCCACCGCCGCCAGGCAGAACCCGTGGGCCATCGCTGTTGTGCCAATATTGAACCAGGGGATACCAACTTGGAGCGCGCATTCAAGGCCCTTGCCCTGCTCCGTTAGCAGATCCTCCTGACGCACCACGACGCCTGCGAGGTTGACCGGGGCCGAGTCATTGCCCCGCAACCCCAGGCCATTAAAGGCCTCCAGATGCTGCACACCAGGGCGCGTGCGCGGCAGCAGATATAGCGTGAATTCCAGGGGGGATTGCGCCCCCGGACGCTGGGCACTGGCCACGTACGTCTCTGCGTAATGTGCCGCGGTCACCCAGGATTTGAGGGCGTGTGTCTGGTAGGCATCTCCCTGCTCGACGAGCTGTGAGACGGGGGCCCAGAGCTGCGAACGCGAGCCCTTTTCGGACAGCGCCAGGGTCGTCAGATGCTGGCCATCGGCTATGGCCCGGAGCACTGCGGCCCTGGCCGGCAGCGTGGCCGAGGCCTCAATCACCTTGGCCGCGACGACGTGCATCACGTACACCATGGCGGTCGAACTGCAGTGGCGCGCGAGTTCCTCCACGACCGCAGCGAATGGGGCGGGACCCTGCCCTTGGCCACCATCACTCGTCGCCAGACACAACCCATAAAAGCCCCCCTGCGCGAGCGCCGCCATACTCTCGCTGGGGAAGCGGGCGTCGGTGTCAACGGTCGGAGCGTAGCGGGCTCCCACATCGGCTGCGAGGGTCGCGGCTTTGTGCTTCCATGTCCCTGCAGTCTCATCCAGTCCGTAGATGTCGATCATCTCGCAGCTCCTCTCAGACTCCCCGCGTCACAGCTCCCACACGCCACCTGGATACCCCGCCTTATGGTGCCGGAAAAGCCTCCGCAATATTACTCGGCCCAAAGACCAACGCCGTGGCAATGGTCATCGCTTGCTCCTTCCCAAACAACTTCTCGACCACATAGAGGGACGCTTCGTAACTGGCGAGCCCGCCAGGCGACGTAATCAGATTGCCGTCTATCACAATACGTCACCCTTTTTAGACTAAGTCGGTAATATACGGCTTGTCCAACAGCAGAATGCCTACCGTGATGGGCCTGTCCGCAGCGGGTTGTTGCGCCCTGGGAACGGCACGAGTGGCACAGAGGCAGACCAGCACACCGACAACGATGCGCAGCACGTAAGCACGGCAGCGCGTGACCTCTCCGACTCCCCCCTGGGGGGAGCCTCGCGGCGCGCTGCTGACATCACGGGTTGCTCAGTGGCGGCGCGGGGCTTGAAAAGTGCGGGGGTTTTCCTCACCTCTGCTCTGGGAAGTCAAGGCGGAGGTGTGAGGTTGACACACCTCCGCAGTGGCTGCATACTGAGTCTCGCCCTCTAGCTTGGGCTGCGCTCGACCTCACTGTGATCGTTGCGGCTTTGTGGGGGATCGTGACCTCAATGCCGCTATCAACGTACGCAACCTACCCACGGCTGGTGGGGAAGTGACGCCTGTGGACATAGCGGCGCTGGCGGCAGTCTCTGACTGCCGTGCAACTGCGGTGGCTGAAGCAGGAACTATCAAGTGTGCACTTGCGCACACTTTGTGGAAAGCAGGTGAATCGTGGCAGGACCATGTACAGGCCTCACCGTCCTGGATTTTTCATTAGGGATGCCAGGAGCCCTCTGCACCCTGGTCATGGCCGACTACGGGGCCGAGGTGATCAAGGTGGAACCTCCCGGCGGCGATCCGTTCCGTTTTCAGCCCGCCTGGATTTCCTGGAACCGCGGGAAGCAAGGCATTGTGCTGGATCTCAGCACTCCAGAAGGCCACGAGCACGCCATCCAACTCGCCGGCGCGGCGGATGTGCTGGTCGAGTCCTTCCGTCCCGGCGACATGGCGGACTGGGGGTTGGCGTATGACACCCTGGCGCACCTGTACCCACGGCTGATTTACTGCTCCATCACCGGCTTTGGACAACACGGCCCGCTGCGCCGGGTCAAAGGCTACGAGGGGGTGGTCGCGGCCAAGGCCGGTCGGATGCTCAACTTGGAGGGACAGCCCAACCGCGATGGCCCGGTGTATTCGGCGGTGTCTACCGGCAGCTGGCACGCCAGCCAGGCGGCGCTGCGTGGCATCCTGGGCGCCCTGCGCGTGCGGGATCTGTGCGGGCGTGGGCAATGGGTCCAGACCAGCATCGTCCAGGCCCTGGCCTCGCCGCACGACAACAATGTCGGGACCGGTGGCCTGGTGAATCTGCACCTCCGGCGCCGCGATCCGGTGCGCTTTCCCGGCAGACCGGCTGGCCGTGGCCTGTCCTCCATCGGCTACATTCCGGTGCGCACTAAAGATGGTACCTGGCTGCAGCACGCCAACCAGCGAGTGCCACACATCCAGGGCCATCTCAAGGCCATTGGCCTGGGGCATCTGCTCGAGGATGAGCGGTTTAAGAATGTGCCCAACATCAGTACGGAGCACCGCGAGCTGCTGCGCCGGGAGATCCTGGCGCAGCAGTTGGAAAAAACCGCCGACGAGTGGATGGAAATCTATCTCCAGGACGGCAACATCGCCGCAGAGCCCTATCGTACCAGCGTCCAGGCCATGGAGCATCCAGCGGTGCTCGCCAATGGCACCGTGGTGACGATCCAGGATCCACGCGTCGGGCCGCTGCGCACCGTAGCCCCGCTGGTTGATCTCAAGGACACCCCGGGAGCGCCTAGCGGCCCGGCCCCGGATGTCGGACAGCACAATGCCGAGGTGCTGGGACGCCTGCCGCAGCAGGCTGTGGCCGGCAGCGGTGACGTACCTGTGGCCCCCGGTGCCAGCGTGCCAGCCCACCCGCTGTCCGGGATCACCATCCTAGACCTGGCGACGATTCAGGCTGGGCCGTACAGCGCCGCCCTGTTGGCGGACCTTGGGGCGCGGGTGATCAAGATTGACGCCACCGATCGGCGCCTGGATGAGGGGCGGCGCTCCTCGGCTCAGGCCATGGCCGACGCCCGGACCTACGCCGGTAAGCAATGCCTGCAGGTGGACCTGCAGACCCCGGAGGGCAAAGCCATCGTCCACGCGCTCATCGCCAAGGCCGATGTGCTGTTGCACAACTATCGCCTCGGCGTGCCGGAGCGTCTGCAGATCGATTGGCAGACCTGCCAGAAGCTCAATCCCCGCCTGGTGCATGTCTGGATGGGCACCTATGGCGCACACGGAGAACACGCGCGTCGGCCCGGTGCCCATCCCATTCCCGGCGCCGTCATGGGCGGCGCCATGCGGCAAATGGGCCGGGGCATGCCGCCGCCGCCGGACCAGGGCATGGGTATGGAAGAGATCGTCGAGGCCACCCGCTGGATCATGAAGTCCAACTGGGGACCAGATCAAAACACCTCCCCGGCAGTGGCGACGGGCATCCTCCTCGGCCTCCGAGCACGGGATGTCACCGGGAAGGGCCAGCCCGTCCACGTCACCATGCTCAACGCCAATGCCTGGGCCAATGCCGAGGAGTATTACGACTACGCCAGGCGCCCGCCCCTCGTGTTGCCCGACGCCGAGATCCATGGCCTGCATGCGCTGTACCGTCTGTATCGCTGCCGGGAAGGCTGGGTGTTCCTGGGGTGCCTGTTCCAAGACGAGTGGGAAACCTTCTGCCGCACCGTGCAGCGGCGAGACCTCCTGGCCGATCACCGTTTCGCCACGCCTGAGGCGCGCCAGGCCCATGATGGAGCCCTGAGCACTGTGATTGCGGGCATCTTCACCGGGCGCAGCGCCGCCGAGTGGGAAGAGCTGCTCATCCAGGCGGACATCGGCTGTGTCCAGGCCGACGAAGCCTTGGAGGGCGACTTTTATGCGGAGCATCCGCACGCTAAGGCCAATGCCCTGAGCGTTGAGGTGGCGCATCCGTTGGTCGGCACGTACCTCCGTTACGGCGGCTTGGTCGAATGCTCCCTGACGCCTGGACTCTACCGCACGTCCGGCCAAATCGGCCAGCACACCAAGCCCCTCCTGCGGGAAATCGGGTATGACGACCAGCACATCGAGGACTTAGGAAAGCGCGGGATCGTGCAGTGGGCGGAGCCCGCGGCGGGCGGGGAGCCGTAAGTGCGTAGGCGCAGTATGCGCTGGGGACAACGATTCTTAACCAGCACCAGTACGCGACACATCCGCCGCGCTTCATAGGGTTGTTTATGGTGATGCGCGGTGTGCAACATGCCACACGAGGGGAGAACGATGGCAACGATCCCAGGTCTGGAGAGACCAGCCCCGGTTCCTAATGATCTCAATAAACCTTTCTGGGACGCCTGTAACGAGCGGCGCTTGGTGTTGCAGAACTGCACCGCTTGCGCCAGGCTGCATTATCCGCCGGCCCAGCGCTGCGACACCTGTGGCTCGGCGGACCATTTGACGTGGAAAGAAGTGCAAGGCAAGGGCCACATCGACGTGTACTTCGTTATCCGCGACTCGCGCATCCGGGGCTTCCGGTCGGCGCAGCCCATCAACTTTGCGGTGATCACCTTGGACGAGGATCCGGGCATCAACTTCCTGTCCAACCTACCGGGTACTGCGCCGGGTGAGGTGCCCGTTGGGGCCCCGGTGGAGCTGATCTTTGAGCAGACCAGTACCGGCCAGATGGTGCACGAGTGGCGGGTAGTGACCTAGCCCAGGCGCGTCCTGCGGCAACGATACACAGCACAGAGGGCATGAGGGAGCGGCGATGGCGGACAGAAGTTGGATGAGAAATCGCGAAGGCATGGGGCTCTGGGAGCACCGTGGCAAGGTGGCAATCGTCGGGTGGGGCCAGTCCCACATCGACCGGCGCTGGGACGGCGTGACCCTGGACCGGAGCTGCGGCGGCTTGAGCACAGAGGCGTGCCTGAAGGCCATTGCCGATGCCGGCCTGGCGCTGGACGACATTGATGGGCTGATCACCAGCGAAGAGACCCGCGCCGAGCAAACCTGGGCACCACGACCGTATTTTGCCCCGCCGTACGACAGCGAAGACGGCCTGACCAAGGCGTCAGCCGAGTGGATCCAGCGCGAGTTGGGATTTAAGAACATCAAGTATCGCCTCTCCGATGCGCCCTACATCGGTCCGATGATGGGCCTGGCGGCGCAGGCTGTCGGGGATGGGGTCTGCGAGACCGCCCTGGTGTGGTACCCGATGGTCAACCTCGCCGGCCGCTACGGGCACAACAACCCCCAGAATAACCGTCAGGAGGCCCCCGGGGCGAGCGCCTTTTCCCTGCCGTGGGGGTATCAGAACGGTGCCATGTTCAACAATCTCGTCATTTTCCAGCAGTACTGCAAAAAGTACGGCACGTCCCATGACGGCCTAGCCCCTCTATGTTTGAATTTGCGCCGTAATGGCCTGAAGACCCCCTGGGGGTATTACGCACTGCACGAGCCGCATCAGCTCACGCGTGAGGAGTATTTAGCGGGGCGCGTCATCGAAGAGCCGCTGGTGGTCCACGATTGTGACCGGCCGGTCAATACCTGCGCGGCCTTCATCATCACCACCGCGGAGCGGGCCAAGGATCTGCGCCAAAAGCCGGTCTATATCCTCAACCATGCCCAGAATGGTGGCCGAGGCCGCAGCACCATGGCGACGCTGGAGGAGCATCAGGCCGCGGTCGCCAGCCTGGCCCGCAAAATGTGGGAGGGCTCGGGGCTCGGGCCAGCGGATGTGGACATCTTTAACCCGTATGACGGTTACCTGACGTTCACGCAGCAGTTCCTCGAGGGCTTCCAGTGGCACGGGGTTACGTGGGGCGAGGCACACGATTTTTATGCCGACGACATCCGGGTGGAAGGGCCGCATCCCTTCCTGTCCAGTGGGGGCAATAACGGCACGGGGCGTACCCGCGCCTGCCTCTTTTCGGATAGCATGGAGCAACTGCGCGGGACAGCCGGTCCACGGCAGGTGACCGTGCGGGCGGACACGGCTCTAGCGGGCTGCAACACGCCCGATAGTTGCGGCTTCCTGATGTTGAGTAAATATCCGAGTTGACGGACTCCTGCCGCTTTGCGCACCGTGCCCTCGGGTAGCACCCCGGTCGCGCGGAAGCGGCAGCCTGCCATACATCACGGACCAGCCCCCGCGACCATCCCCATCCATTGCCAGCGCTTCCCACAGAGCACGACGGCACACGCCCACAGTCCAGGCGCCTGCCGTCTGCCACCAGGGTTTTGCGGACTGTGGGCTCCGTCCTTTTAAGGCCGCATATATCCGCCTACAAGACGATACGGTGACGTACTGTGGCCATCGGTTCCGCCTGTGGCTGTCTCGCCCCGTGGGAGGGGTTGTCAAAACCGGGAGCTTCACCCAAGACGCCCGTGGGCGCTGGTATGTCAATCTGCAGTGTGAGGTGCCTGACGCGACAGAGCCCGTGGGGACACTCGACCTCGGTATTGACCTGGGGCTGAAAAGCCACATTGCCTGCTCGGATGGCCTAGTCTATCGTCGCGACAATCTGACGCGTCAGTATGCAGAGGCTCTCGCCATGGCTCAACGCGCGCATAAAAAACGCCGCATGCAAGGGGTCCAGGTGAAGATGGACAACACCCGCCGCGACTGGGCACACAAGGCGACAACCGCGATTGCCCGCAGAGCGAAGCTCATCGTGATCTGGGATGTCCCCAGTACTAAGTTTTTTAAGACCATATTTGCCAAATCAACGCATGATGCCGGCTGGGGCATCGTCAGACATCAGTTGCGCTACAAAGCCATCAGGCTTGCCGGTGTCTGTGTTGACGGCAACGAAAGGTTCTCCAACGTGACTTGCGCGGACTGTTGCGCACGCTCCGGTCCGCGTGGACTGCGTGCGCTGGGGGTAAGAACGTGGGTATGTACCTGCTGCGGCGTCGCGCATGAGCGCGATGTCAACGCGGCACGCAACATCCTCGCGTTCCGTACCGGACGTGGTACGCCAGTTAAGGGAATCCCCGTCCTTTAGGGCGGGGAGGACGTCAACTCTCCCTACTGCGGCGGTGTGCCAGGGAAGGCCACGGCGGGGAGCAGCCTGCGCAGCAGCGCTTCGAGCCAGGCGACCCTGGCCTCGGTCTGGACCTGCTGCTCCCGCAGGGCCTCAAGCTGGGCCACCTTGGCCTCAAGCTGCGCCTGCTGGGCCCGCAGGGCGGCGAGCTCGGTCTCCTTGCGGTGCAGTTCCGCCGTGCGGGTGTCCAGGGCCTGGACCGCGCTCAGCAGAATGCCCGCCAGATCGCCGCTGTTGATCGTCGTCGGCGTGCCAATGGTGCCAACGCCATCGTGGCCAAAGGCGGCAAAGACATCTTGTGCCATCGGGCCGTAGTGCCGGAACTGCGTCGGGTCGTGACCGATGTAGTTCCACGTACTCACCGGCACCTCCCGCAGTTTGCTCAGCACCTCTTCGCCATCCACGGGTTGAAAATGCTCCTTCTTGGCGCGGTCCGACGAAGCGGTGAAGGCCACCTGCCCCTCGATGACCGTGACCGCGCTATTCCCCAAGCGGATCTTGTTGCTGGCATTGACGCTGGCATTGGCACCAATGGCCGTGGCGTTGGTGAGTGCCCCGCTCGCCACATTCGCCAGAAAGCCGAGGGCGGTATTGTTGGTCCCGGTGGTGTTGTTTGAGAGCGCGCTGCGCCCAGTCGCCGTGTTGCTAAAGCCCGTGGTGTTGCTGGAGAGCGCCTGGAACCCGGCCGCCGTGTTGTTGTCGCCGGTGGTGTTTTGCTGGAGCGCGTTGACCCCAGCCGCCGTGTTGCTAAAGCCCGTGGTGTTGCTGAGGAGCGCGGCGACCCCGGTCGCCGTGTTGCCGCTGCCGGTGGTGTTTTGCTGGAGCGCGTTGCCCCCGGTCGCCGTGTTAAAGTTGCCCGTGGTGTTGCTGGAGAGCGCCTGGAACCCGGCCGCCGTGTTGCCGCTGCCCGTGGTGTTGCTGGCGCCCGCTTGCGTGCCGACAAAGAGGTTCGCGGTCCCTGGGACGCTCACCACACGCGTGCCGCCGATATTGTATTGCGTGCTCGTGTTGATCGTCCCGGCGACCGTGAGCTTATCGCTGCTTGGTGCCACGCCGACCCCCACATTGGTGCCATTGTCCTGCAGTTGCGAGTCACCCACGGTCGTCGGGCTGGTGAACTTGACGACGGTGTTCGTCGTCCCCGCCAGGTTGGCCGCCCCTGAAGGCCCGGTGGCCCCGGTCGTGCCCGTGCTGCCCGTGGCGCCCGTGGCTCCCGTGGCACCAGAAGTGCCTGTGGCTCCCGTCGTCCCGGGACTGCCCGTGCTCCCGGTGGCACCCGTGGCACCGGTGCCACCGCCCTGGGCCAACACACTCCAAAACGTTGGACTACTGTCTGGTGACTGATTGACATTGTTGTTTTGCAGCGAGATGTAACTGCCTCCCGCAAAGCTCACTGTGTCGGTCACCGCATACGTCGTGGCACTGCTCCACGCTCCTTGGAAGGTCAACCCCGTGGCGCCCGTGCTGCCCGTGGCGCCGGTACTGCCCGGCACGCCTGCGGCTCCCGTACTGCCTGTGGCTCCCGTCGTCCCGGTGGCTCCCGGCGTGCCAGGACTGCCCGTAGCTCCCGTGCTCCCCGTGGCCCCCGGCAGGCCAAGGCCCGTACTGCCCGTGGCGCCCGTTGGACCCGTCGTCCCCGGGCTTCCGATGGCTCCCGTGCTCCCCGTGGCGCCGGTGCTGCCCGTGCTGCCCGTAGTCCCCGTAGTCCCCGTAGTCCCCGTGGTCCCCGTGGCTCCCGTGTTACCCGTGGCTCCGGTGGCTCCCGTGGCTCCCGTGCTGCCTGCGGTCCCCGTGTTGCCCGTGGCGCCGGTGCTGCCCGTGCTGCCCGTAGTCCCCGTGGTCCCCGTGGTCCCCGTGGTCCCCGTGCTGCCCGTGGTCCCCGTGGTCCCCGTGGCTCCCGTGGCTCCGGTGGCTCCCGTGTTACCCGTGGCTCCCGTGGCTCCCGTGCTGCCCGTGGCGCTGGCACTCCCATCCAGCCCCGTGGCGCCCGTGGCGCCCGTCACGCCAGTGGCACCGCCCTGGGCCAACACACTCCAAAACGTTGGACTACTGGCTGGCGACTGATTGACATTGTTGTTTTGCAGCGAGATATAACTGCCTCCCGTAAAGCTCACCGTGTCGGTCACCGCATACGTCGTGGTATTGCTCCACGCTCCTTGAAAGGTCAGTCCCGTCGCTCCGGTGCTGCCCGGCGCGCCTGCAGCCCCCGTACTACCCGTGGCGCCCGGCGCGCCCGGCATCCCGGTGGCTCCCGGCGTGCCAGGACTGCCCGTAGCTCCCGTACTGCCCGTAGCCCCCGGCAGGCCAAGGCCCGTACTGCCCGTGGCGCCCGTGGCGCCGATGCTGCCCATGCCTCCGGTGACGCCGGTGTTGCCCGTGCCTCCTGTCGCACCCGTATTACCCGTGGCACCCGTGTTACCCGTGGCTCCCGTGGCGCCCGTAGCGCCGATGTTGCCCGTGGCGCCTGTGGCACCCATGTTACCCGTGTTACCCGTGTTACCCGTGGCTCCCGTGCTGCCCGTGGCGCTGGCACTCCCCTCCAGCCCCGTGGCGCCCGTGGCGCCCGTCACGCCAGTGGCACCGCCCTGGGCCAACACACTCCAAAACGTTGGGCTACTGGCTGGCGACTGATTGACATTGTTGTTCTGCAGCGAGATATAACTGCCTCCCGTAAAGCTCACCGTGTCGGTCACCGCATACGTCGTGGTATTGCTCCACGCTCCTTGGAAGGTCAGCCCCGTGGCGCCTGTGCTGCCCGTGGCGCCTGCGGCTCCCGTACTACCCGTGGCGCCCGTCACTCCCGGCGTCCCGGTGGCTCCCGGCGTGCCGGGACTGCCCGTGGCGCCTGCGGCTCCCGTACTACCCGTGGCGCCCGTCGGGCCCGTCGTCCCCGGGCTGCCCGTGCTGCCCGTGGCGCCTGCGGCGCCCGTACTGCCCGTGGCGCCCGTACTACCCGTGGCGCCGCCCTGGGCCAACACACTCCAAAACGTCGGACTACTGGCCGGCGGCTGATTGACATTGTCGCTTTGCAGTGCAATATAACTACCTCCCGCAAAGCTCACCGTGTTGGACGCCGCATACGTCGTAGCATTGCTCCACGGCCCGCGAAAGGTTAACCCCGTGGCGCCCGTGCTACCCATCGCGCCCGTACTGCCCGTGGCGCCAGTACTGCCTGTCACACCAGGCGTGCCGGGACTGCCCGTGGCTCCGGGCAGGCCAAGACCCGTACTGCCCGTCACACCCGTGGCACCCGTGGCGCCCGTGCTGCCCATGCTGCCCGGCGCGCCCGGCTGCCCGTGGCGCCCGTGCTGCCCGTGGCGCCCGTGCTGCCCGTCACTCCCGTGCTGCCCGTTGTCCCTGGGCTGCCAAGACCGGTCGACCCTGTGGCGCCGGTGCTGCCCGTCGCTCCTATCGCTCCCGTGGCGCCGGAAGCGCCGCTCTGGGCCAACAGACTCCAAAACGTCGGACGGCTGTCCGGTGGCTGGTTCACATTGTTATTTTGCAACGAGACCTAACTGCTCCCAGCAAAGCGCACCGTATCCGTGATGGCATACGTCCGCAGGCTCTGCCACTCTCCTTGGAACACCACACCGGTGGCACCCGTGACCCCAGTGGCTCCCGTGGGACCACTCGCTCCAGGCGCCCCGGTCGCCCCAGGCAGCCCAGGTGCTCCGGTGGCCCCGGTCGCCCCCGTGGCGCCTGTGACACCCTGCAGCCCGACAGGATCGCCAATCCAGCGCCCATGGGGGTCAATCACGGGGATCAACTCTTCGTTTATGATACTTATAGTAACAGACTGCGGCGTGATGTCGCCCGTGACGTTCTCACTCGCGATGGCTTCAAAGGCAAACGGCACACTATGAATCCGCAAGCGGGGTTGCAATTCCTGGTCATCCCCCAGCGTGATCCCCAGCTCCACCTGCCCACTCCGAAACAGGTCTTCCCCCAGCGGATTGGCCGGCTGCGCCCCCAGGGTGAGCTGGTAGGCTCCGTCCACAAAGCGTACGATAAAGCGTTCTTGCCACACCACGCGCTCCCCGCCCGGACCGCGCTCGTAGAGGGTCACGAGCACTTGCTCGGTGCGATTGAGAGGCACGCCGGTGGCCCGATCGGTCACCACCCCGCGCAACGCGATGATCTGTGGCACCACCGCCTGCACGCTGAGCGCCCAGCCCGCCAGTAGGCCGAGGCACAGCCCAAAACCAAGGCACTGGGGCAGACGCCCGGGCACAACACCGAGGAGACGGGAGGGGGAGCACCACATAGCGCTTACTCCTTCAGCAAGCAAGGGATCGTCACCATAGCAAGGGAGCCGGTCCAGCCTCCCGAATAGCGCTTAAAAATTAAAAGAGCGAGATACTCATGACATACCGTGGAGAGGTAATGGTCTGCTCACGAAGCGGATTCAGGTCATGGATAGCCAGATGCTGGGACGAGGCACTGCGCACCTCCTGAGATGACAGGGGTGAAAAGTCATTCAGGACGCTACTCGGCACCACAGGGGGCGGGGATACGACAGGAGGCGGGGACGAGGGAGCCTGCCTTGGTGCGCGCCTGTCATCGTCGCCACACCCGAGCACCCCAATACAGCACAGAACTATCACGAAGAAGAATCGACCCATCGTTGTTGCTTCTTTTGGCGGTTGGGATACCTACCTGCACCCCGTGAGGGACACCTGTGTCCACGACCACGGCGTCTCGACTTCTTGTGCCAGGGCGTGCCCTGTGACTGCTGTTCCAGGCAAGAGGACCGGGCAGTCATCCCTACGACGTGCACCAGCCTGAGGAGCCTCTGCTGGGAGAACCCCGCAGCCATGTTGTTCTAGGGACTTCCCCCTGGGACGGGGGTATTAGAGCATAAACGGAGAGTGTTCTTCTAACGATAGATGAATACAGCACAACTCATTGATATGAAAGGGAAAATGAGCAAAATACCTTCATAGGCCCCTTGTGCAGAATTTCTTTTGTAAATCAATGAGTTGCGGGGATATTATCTCTCTATCTGTGAACACTCTCCATAAACGTAGCAGTCTGTCTACATGGTTGTGTCAAGAGATCAGGGCCGCCTCATGAAGAAATGGTGAGAAGCTGGGGCGGCAAGTGATGGTATGGTATGGATAAGGCTCAACAACGAGGGAGAGCCTTATGTCGGGGGTATGGACTGCATTTTTAGATCATTTTGGCACCTTGGAAGATCTTCGTGCGCCGCACAAGGTGGTGCACTCGGTCGCGGAGATGCTGCTGGTGACATGGTGCGGAGTGATGGCGGGAGCGGATGGTTGGGAAGACATGGAAGAGTATGGTGCATCCAAGATAGCGTTGTGGCGCGAGTTGCTGCCATACACCGGCGGCATCCCAAGCGGCGACACGTTGCGGCGGTTTTTTCGTGCGCTGCATCCCGAGAGATTGCGTGAAATCTTTGTGGCATTTGTGCGTCCACTGCTGCCAAGAACGGCGGATGCGCTGAGGGCGATTGATGGAAAAACGCTGCGTGACAGCCATGATGGGGCGAGCAACGCGCGGCATCTGGTGCGCGCGTTTGCGACGGAAGCGCGGTGGGTGCGTGGGCAGGTGGCGACGCAGGAGCAGAGCCACGAGATCACGGCGATTCCCGATGTACTGCGCATGCTCGCCCTGCGCGGAGCGACGGGGTCGATCGACGCGATGGGCTGTCAGCGGGCGATGGCGTCGCAGATTGTTGCAGGCGGCGGGCAGTATGTGCTGGGGCTGAAAGGCAATCAAGGCACGCTGCATGACGAGGTGCGGCTGTATGTTGAGACACCGCCGGAAGGTGCAGTATTCCTTGCACACGAGGAATCGGACACAGGCCATGGACGCATCGCAACACGGCGCTGCGCGGTGCCAAGCGCTATCGGCTGGCTGCAGGCAACGCACCGTTGGCCTGCGTTCCAGCGCATCGTGCGCGTCACTGCCACGCGCCGTATCGGTGAAAAAACCCGCAGGGAAACACGTTTCTCGCTCAGCAGTGACACAGCGCCACCCGCACGAATCCTCGCCAATACGCGCAGTCATTGGGCGAGCGACAACACGCTGCACTCCACGCTCGATAGGCGTTTCGGTGCAGATGCCTCGCGCATCCGTCAGGACCACGCGCCGCTCGCCATCGCTACCATCCGCCATGTCGCGCTTCACCTCCTCCAAGCCGCCAAGCAAAAACGTGCGTCCATGAAGCGACTGAGAAAAAAAGCAGGATGGGATAACAACACCCTCAAACGTATCCTCAGGTTTTCATGAGGACGCCCTGTGTCTCACCCCTCTGAACATTGGCAACCCCGTTTGCAATCGGCTGTCCCAAGCCTGCACCCCAGGGCACCCCTGAGGCGCGACCCTGCCCCCTCCTGAGGCGCCTGTCCCGCACCAGGCAGCGCCGGGCTCCGCTGGGCTCAGCCGGGTTCCGGGGCGCTCGTGCGAGCCGCCACGGCGGGCGGCCCGCGGGGCGGGGCGAAAAAGGCTTGGGGATTTCCTAGACGTAACGGGCAGTTGTTTTTTTAACGGCTCCTTCCCAGCACTCGCCCCCTGCCTGGCGGGGCGCTATGCTGTGGTGGTGGTTGGCGGCGATCCTGTACCTAGTGCAGAGTCACGCGACCTTTTGTGCAATAGATTCGAGTAGCCCACAGTCATACTAGGCACAGATCCGATGTTTCAGCTCGTCCACAGGCCATGTCCGATCCGGTTCCGCAATGGCCCGTTTGCCATGGACCCCTTTGGGCTCGATGTGGTTCAGCCAGGGGCTCTTGACCGGCGCAGGGCCCACGACGATGCGACAGCCGCCGTCCCGCTTGACGCGCCGATTGTGGGCCTGGCGCCACGCCCGCACCGCCTGACTGACGTGCCACGAGGCGTTGTCCCACACCAGCCACAGCGCCTTGGGCCCTTCCGCGGCCAACCGCTCCGTCAGCCATCCCAGCCACTGGATCGTCACGGCACGGACCGGCCGCCCATCCACACAGCGGAGGCGCAGGCCCTGTGTCTCCGCCCGTCACAGCCCATCACACGCGACCGCCTTGGGCTCGGGGTCGTTCTTGTCTGGCTCGTTTTGGCGCAAGCGCAACGGCGGGGCGTCTGTCCAGGTCTGGAGGGTGGGCTGGGCGTCACGGCTCCACCACACCGCATCCTCAAAGCCCAAGACCCAGTCCGGATGCCCTCACGCGAGGGCGATCAAGCGATCGCGCCACTTTTTTTTCGCGTGGAGGGCGGGGCAGGGCTCGGGATCCAGTGTGTGGCCCGCTTCCCAGGCGTGTGCCGCCGCTGGAGGGCGCGGCGGATGCTTGCCTCACTCCGCACACGCTCCGTGACGCCCTGCTCATGGCCCATCGCCGCCGCCAGGCCCAGCGTCCCTACCCCCGTGGGCTTCCCAGAGAGGCGCGGCGATGGAGGCAAGAGGTGCTGGAGGCTGGCACCCTTGGCAGCGTCCAGCACCGGCGCAGCCGTCTTCGGACGGGTCGATGGCTTCGCCAAGCCCTCCACACCCTGCGTGTGCAAGGCCTGGAGGATGTTACGGACGGTTTGGACGGAGCAGCTCACCACCGGCGCCATGGGCGTTGGGGACAGCCGTTGGGCACTCGCGAGAACGATTTGGGCACGCCGAACACGGCAAGCGTCCGCCGTGCGGCGGTCGGCTTCCCATTGCCGACGCTCCTCATCCGTCAAGGGTCGGAGAAAGCGTGGTGGTTTCATCGCTCAAGTCTAGCACGGAAGTTTCAACTGCATAAAAACTCCTGTGGAGATGCACTAGGCCGTGCCCCGTGCCCCTCCGGCAAGCGGACGGAGGGGCACGGTCCTCCCGCAGCGTCCTCCACTCCGTGCGCTGCCAGCCACTGCGCCAGATCCACCAGCCCACCACAGTCCAACAATGCCCCGATCTGCAAGTCGAGGGGCGCCAGCATATCCGCGAATTTTGGGAAGATACCGAAACCTTTGACTGGCTGGTGGAGCACGTACAGTGTTCCAAGCCGCGCCGGCCTGCAGCACAGATTCGCGGCAGTCTGTTGAACAATCTGAAGCCCCCGAGCCGCAGCGCCGGCGGCCCGTCCCGCACCCCCGTCCTGTCCCGTGCCCGGCGGTGCGGGCGGAGCACAGGGTGGCGCGGTGGGTGGTGGAAAAGGCCGTGTGAATTTTCCTATACGTGAACGCTGCGGCAAGGGTACTGAGCGCCTGGCGGGAGTACAAGAGGAAAGCTCTATGGCTTTCCTGGTACGCTGAGAAGCCGACCCTCTCTCCTGACTCACCCCCAAAAATGTACTTTACAAACCGTGGCCATTCTTTTATACTCTTCTTCAATAATGACAATGATTATCATTTTCATATTTAACATAGGAGCCATGCGATGATGAACGCGCGTCGGACCCAGGCACGCCAGACCAACACCGAGGTACCCACCACCGCACCGCCAGCACCGTCACGCCAGCGCATTGCCAGCACCGAGCTTATCCAAGGGGCGCGAGAAATTATCATCCTGCACCATGGAGAGGAATACCTGCTGCGTATCACCAAAAGCGGCAAGCTCATTCTGAACAAATAAGGCCCTCTACCCAGCCAGCTAGTGGTCTTCCTCCCACAGGTAGCCAGCTAGGGACCAGCCAGAACACCTACGGATACGGAGACAACCCAACCAGGACGCCTGGGGTGCGCCCCAGGCCATGGGATGAGGAGACAACGGTGTGGATGCTGTGATCACTGGACTTACCCAAACAGGTGGTAACCTTGTGGCGCTGTTAAGTAAGGGCGGGCTTGTTATGGTGCCCCTCGTGGTCGCGTCGATCCTGTCGCTCGCCGTTATCCTCGAACGCTGGCGCTATTGGCGCCGCTTCCGTCAGCATGAGAGTGGCGAACGGGTTTTGGCGCTCGTGGCGGAAGGCCATCTCACACAGGCGCTGCAGATGGCGCGTGCCTCGGCGCACCCGGTGGCGCGTGTGTTGCTGGCCGGGCTGGAACACCCCTCTCCAGCCCCAGGCATGGTGATGCAGGCCGCTGCCCAAGCGGCCGTGCGTCACCTGAAACGCTACTTACCAATGCTCGACACCATCATTACCCTGGCGCCCTTGCTCGGGCTCCTGGGCACCATCACGGGCATGATCAGCGCCTTCGGCATCGTCTCGGACGCCGGGCTCGGGCAGCCGCACGCCATTACCGGTGGCGTGGCGCGAGGCGCTCATCGCCACCGCCTCCGGGCTCTCCGTGGCCATTATGGCGCTTCTGCCGTACAACTATTTTCGCGCGAAAACGGAAGCGCTCGCAGACCTCCTGGAGGAACGGGCCACACACCTGGAAGCGCTCCTCCAGGAAAGTCAGATACAGGCGGAGCGTTAAGCCATGCGCATGCCCCGTAAGGAGGCGGATAAAGCCCGCATTGAGATCATCCCGATGATCGACATTATCTTTTTTCTCCTGGTGTTCTTTATGCTCTCGACGCTCTCCATGACGGTCAACCGCAGCATGCCGGTCAACCTGCCCAGGGCGGCGTCTGCGGCCCGCGATGTGCGGGAGAATCTCAGCATTACCGTAACACGTGAGGGGGAGATTTTTCTCAATAAAGAGCCCATCGCCCTGCACGACATCACGGCGCGGGTGCAAGCCGGCCTGCGGCAGAACCCGGATCTGCTGGCGGTGATCAACGCCGATGATCAGGCCAGCCACGGCACAGTGGTGGACATCATGGACGCGATCCGCTTGGCGGGCGTGGCGCACGTGGCTATCGCCGTCAAACCTGCGCGGGGGAGCCAGCCGTGAGTGCCGGTTTAGGAACGACCCTGCGCACGTCTATCGTCCTACATATACTGGGCTTTAGCGCCGTCGCGCTGCTTAGCGGCTGGCGGCGGGTGCCGCCACCGCCACCCGTGCTGATGACGACAGAATTGCTCGTGCCTCCTCCTGCTCCAGTCGAGCCTGCAGTAGCCCTGGCGCCAGAGCCGGAGCCTGTACCGGACCCTGAGCCGGTGCCGCCACAGGAGCCAACGCCAACCGCCGCGGTGCCACCGCCTCTGCCTGTGACGCCACCCCGGTTGGTCAAGAAACCACAGCCCGAGCGCGTCCCAGTGCAGGACAAGCCGCCGCTGCCGGTCACACGGGTCCGGACACGCGAGATGGTGCCCCCGCGTCCCCCGGCGCCCACGCGGGTCGCCGCACGGACACCGATGCGTGCCGCCGCCCCTCCCGCCGGACCCATCTCCGAGACGCCAGGAGCTGGTGGCCCTGGCTCCGGGACCAAGACGGCGCGCATACAGGAGACCTCTCCAGCCCCGCCGGCAGAAGGCAGTGAGGCTGGCGCCAGGCAGCTCTTTGCGCGTGGGGATGTTGGGGTCACGCCAGGCACTGGAGCCGGGGGTGGCGGGGGCGGCAGCGGGCGGGCCGGGCTGGGTACGGGCGGTGTGGGGATCAGTGGCACCCGCGTGGCCAGTGTGGATCCAGGTGCGGGCGGGGGCGGCAGCGGCAGCGCCCTGGCCCGTCCGCTGGGTGGGTATCAAGTGAAACCGCGCTACCCGGAGGCGGCCCGTCGCCAGGGTGTCGAGGGGACCACGCTCCTCAAAGTGCATGTGAATGCGCAGGGCCTGGTGGCGGATGTCCTGGTGGCGAGCTCCGCCGGGTATGCCGAGCTTGATCTAGCAGCCATGGAAGCGGTCAGGCAGTGGAAATTTGAGCCAGCCAAACAAGGGCAGCAGGCGGTCGCGGTGTGGGTCATGCTGCCGGTGCGTTTTACCTTACGCTGAGTGTGCCAGTGAGGAATGGAGGGAGCTATGCGTGCCAGACGTCCAAACGCCTCAGAGGCTGTTCCCCAGATACCACGCCCACAGGGTGCTGGAGAGCCGCGTGCGGGGCGGAGCGGAGCGCTACGCCGCGTGATCTTCTGGCTCCACCTCGGCACCGGGGTGAGCACGGGTCTGATTATTGGCTTGATGTCCGTCACAGGCGTGCTACTGGCCTTTGAGCGCCAACTCACCACCTGGGCAGAGCGTGCCGTGCGCACGGTGCCAGCACCAGCCGCTAACGCCACGCGCCTGGATCTGGACACGCTCATGGCCAGGGCGCGCGCCGCGCTACCCGACAACCGCCCCAGCGGCGTGACACTGCTGGCAGAGCCCAGGGCTGCAGTGCACGTCAACTTTGGGCGGGAACAGGTGCTCTTTGTCAACCCCTATACTGGTGCCGTGCTGGGCGAAGGGGCAACCAGGCTGCGCACGTTCCTGCACACCATGACGGACTGGCATCGCGGGCTCGGCATGGAGGGCGAGCGCCGTGATCTGGGGCGTGCGATCACCGGGGCGTGCAATGCCGCTTTTGCCACCATGGTGCTCACGGGCCTGTACCTGTGGTGGCCACGCCGCTGGACGCGCCGCGCCCTCACAGCCATCGCCGTGCCTAGCTTCACCTGGCGCGGGCGGGCCCGTGACTGGCATTGGCACCATGTGGCCGGTCTCTGGTCTGCCGCTGTCCTGCTATGCATCACGCTGACGGGCCTGGTGATGTCGTACCAGTGGGCCAACAACCTGCTCTACACGCTGACGGGCAGCACCCCACCGCCACCGCGCCCTGGTGCCGGAGTCCCGCCGGAGGGCAATGCCGCCCGCCCGGCGCGTGGACCAGAGGGAGCCGCTGCGTCACGGCGCGCCCGCCCCGCAGAGGTGAGCCCATCGGAGGAGGCTGCCCCGGCCCGCGTGTCGTTTGAAACCCTGCTGGCTACGGCCATGCAGCAGGCACCGCACTGGCGCAGTCTCACGCTGCGCCTGCCACAGCGTGGAGCCACGCAGATAAGTGTGACGCTGGAGGAAGCCACGTCTCGGCATCCTTTGCCGCGTTCGCTCCTCACCCTGGATACGGCCACGGCGGCGGTGCTGCAATGGGAGCCGTATGACAGTTACAATCTGGGCCGCACCCTGCGCGCCTGGGTACGGCCCGTGCATACCGGCGAGGCCGGTGGTGTGGGCGGTCAGGTCGTCGCCGCGCTGGCCTCGAGTGCAGCGCTCATCTTACTGTGGACGGGACTGGCGCTCACCTGGCGGCGTCTGTGTGGGCGCCGTGTAGTCGTCAGCCAGTAGCCGTAGCCCGGCGGGCCAGGCCCGCCAGCGCATGACACGTGGTCACAGCGTAGAACCGCAGCCAGCAAGCCTCAGATCTCCCTCAGGCCAGCCAGCCGCATTGCTTACTTCTTGCGATAGGAGGGCAGGCATGAGCCGCCAACGCACGCGCCGCGAGCATCAGACCACCAGGAAAAAACACCAGAAACGCACCCGCCGCTACCAGGTGATGGGCCAGACCATGGCCCTAACCGCGGTGCTGACGGCTTCGTCGGCTCTCGCACAGGACGCCGAACGCCGCGACACGTTGACCTTACCACAGGTGGATGTGCAGGATCAGCGCTCCGGGTATGTGCCCGGTTATCTGGGATTGTCGCGTATCCCACAAGCGGTGCAAGACATCCCGCAGTCGATCACCGTCGTGCCGCAACAGCTCTTACAAGAACGCGCCGCCACCAGCTTCCAGGACGCGCTGCGCAACGTCACCGGCATCAGTTTAACGGCGGGTGAGGGCGGTGGCGCCCAGGGCGACAATCTCACCTTGCGCGGTTTTAACGCCCGCAACGACATCTTTCTGGATGGCATCCGTGATCAGGGCTCGTACTTCCGTGACGTCTTTAACCTGGAATCCATCGCAGTGCTCAAAGGGCCGTCCGCCGTGTTTTTTGGACGTGGCTCCACGGGTGGGGTGCTGAATCAGGTCAGTAAAACCCCACGCCTGGAGCCCTCGTACAGCGGCACGTTGAGCCTGGGCACCGGCCTGCTCCTACGCGGCACCGGCGACGTCAATCAACCGCTCTCGCACACCTCGGCGTATCGGCTCAATGTCATGGAGCATCAGGAAAATGTCGTGGCGCGTGATGAGATCGAACGACGACGCTTTGGTCTGGCGCCCTCCATCACCTTTGGTCTGGGCACGCCTACGCAAGTGACCCTGTCGTACTTTCTGCAAAGCGAGAACAATGTCCCGGAATATGGCCTGCCATACCTGTTTGGTCGTCCAGCCCCAGTCAATCGCGCCAATTTCTATGGTCTGATTGACGAGGACTATGAGCGCGTGCTGACCAATATCTTTACGTTGCGCGTGGATCACCGTTTTAACGATCAACTCAGCCTGCGCAATACCACGCGCTATAGTCGCACGGATCGGGAGGCGCGCGTCACGACCCTGAGCGTGGTCGGCACACCCACCCCGAGTACGCCGCTTGCGGCCATCAGCATCAGCCGCGGCACACGGCCAGGACGTGACACCGAGGAGACTATCCTCACCAATCAATCGGAGTTCACGGTCAAATTCGACACATTCAACGTCAAACACACCCTCTCGACTGGCCTGGAAGTAGCACGCGAAACCTTCCATGCGCAGCGCTATACGCACGCCAATGTGCCCAACGCAGACCTCCTGCACCCCGAGGGCCGACCAGATACGTCTCGCATGACGCGGACCATCAGCGCCAGGACCGATACCACGACAGCGTCCGTAGCGCTCTATGCCGTGGATCAACTGCGCTTGCTCCCCCAGTTGGATCTGATCGGTGGGTTACGCTGGGATTTCTTTGAGCCTGATTTTGAGAGCCACCTCAACCACCTGAACCTGAAACGTACGGATCGACAGGTGAGCTACCGCGCCGGCCTCGTGTTCCATCCTACGCCGGCCCAGAGCTACTATTTTTCCTATGGCACCTCTTTCAACCCTTCCGCCGAAGCCCTGGCCCTGGCCGCCAATAACGCGGACACCGCCCCGGAGAAGAACCGCAATCTGGAGGTTGGCGCCAAAATCAGCCTGTTCAACGAGGCACTAAGCCTACAAGGGGCCTTGTTCCGACTCGACAAAACGGATGCCCGCACCCTCGATCCTGTGACGCAGCTACAGGTGCTGGAGGGCGAGCAACGCGTGCAGGGTTTTGAGATAGGGTTGGTGGGGCGCCCCATGCCGCGCTTGAACCTGTTTATGGGCTACACCTATCTCGATTCCAAGATTGTGAAGTCCAAAGACCTGCAAAACAACGTGAGTATCGAGGGCAAACAACTGCAAAACACCCCACGGCACAGTGCAACTCTCTGGGCCTCGTATGATCTGACGGCGGCCTGGCAGGTGGGCACCGGGGTGCAGTACGTCGGAGAACGCTTTGCCAATACTTCCAACACCAATAGCACCCCGGAGACGGTTCGCTGGGATGCCACCGTGGCGTACCAGCTCAACAAGCATGTGCAGTTACGCGTGAACGCGCTGAACCTGACCGACGCACTCTATTTTGACAGTATTACGGGAGGTCGTGCCATCCCAGGAGCAGGGCGCACGTTTATTTTGAGTGGCAATTTTACCTACTGATGGAGATGAGACGATGATCGTACACATACCGGACGTGTTGAACGAGCAGCAAATAGTCCACTGCCGTGACGTGATGCAGCACGCCACCTGGGTGGACGGTCGGGTCACCGCTGGCTATCAATCCGCTGACGTCAAGGATAACCGCCAGCTCCCCGACGACAGTAAAGAGGCCCACGAACTGGGTGACATGATTATCGCAGCGCTGGAACGTCACCCCTTGTTTATTACCGCCGCATTGCCCTTGCGCGTGTTTCCGCCACTGTTCAACCGCTACGATCCTGGCATGTCGTTTGGCACGCACCTGGACAACGCCATCCGCCAGGTGCCAGGCACGCCCTATCGTGTGCGCACTGATCTCGCCATGACACTCTTTCTCAGTCAGCCAGAGGAATACGATGGCGGCGAGTTGGTGATTGATGATGTGTACGGTGCCCACACCGCCAAACTCCCCGCCGGTGACATGATCCTGTATCCGGCGAGCAGCCTGCACCATATCACCACAGTGACACGCGGCACCCGATTTGCGGCCTTTTTCTGGGCACAGAGCATGGTGCAGGACGAGGGGCAACGCACGCTGCTCTTTGACCTCGACATGGCGATCAATAAGGTCAGCCACGCGCTGACGCAGCACCATCCGGCCGTGGTGGCACTGACCAACTGCTATCACAACCTGTTGCGCCGCTGCGCCGAGGTGTGAGCGTTCAGGGAGCCCGCCCGTCTTACATTTGCGACTGGAGATAATTCTGCAGCCCGACCTTATAGATTATTTTATACTTAGTCTCCAGCCAATCGACGTGCTCTTCCTCGTTCTGCAAGATACCTTTTCACAACCCCCGCGCAGTGCGGCGCGGGCCTGCGGCCGCCCGCCGCCGCCCGCCGCGGGCGGGGCGGGGGATGGTCCCCGTGGCGCGGGGGGGGGGCGCTGGCGGGGGGGCGCTGGCGGGCGGCTGGGACGCGCCGGCGGGAGGGCGGCCAGGGGGCACGACACCGGGGGGGCGCACGCGGCCAGTTGAACAGGCCGGGTGAATTTCCTCTACTCCCCGAAGCCATCCTGATGTCCCTGCCGCCGCAAGCGAAGTGGGCTTAGCCAGATGATCGGGTGTTGACACCCCATTAAAATCGCTTTATGCAACGGCGAATCATTCTCAATAAGGAGCCAGTATGAAACTTCGTCTTCCTTTTGCTATGGCGTCGCTTGTTTTTGTTGCATCATCGCCTGCCCTCGCCGCTGATGGCTATGTCGCGCAGAATTTTGTGGCGAATAAGGCAAGCTATAAACCGCAATTGGCGCAAGAGAAAAACTTCATCAATGGCTGGGGCATTGCTATTCGCCCCAAAGGTGCGGGCGGGCATTTCTGGGTTACCGCGAAGGATGTTTCATACGAATATGTCGGCGATGTTCAGGCATCGGCCGAGCCAGCATTACAGAAGCTGTATCAGGACAAACTGAAAGTCGTGAAACTCCCCGTCGGCGGCAACGATAAATTCGCGACCGGCACCGTCTTCTCCGATAGCACGGATAGCTTCATCATCACCCAAACCATTGTCGGCAAAGAACCGATCACCGCACCCGCCAAATTCCTCTTCGCCAGCGACGGCGGCATCATCTCCGCCTGGACGGAACGTAAACACGCGGATGGCAGCTTGGATCGTTCAGGCAGCGCCACCACGGTGATTGACCAGTCGAAGGATGGGGCGCAGTTTTTCGGCCTCGCCATCAATGCGCGCTATGATCGCCTGTATGCTGCGGATTTTGGCGCAAAACCAGGCATCAAGGTATTCGACGGCACCTTCAAACCCCTCTCCGTTACCTTTGCTATGCCGTTCGATGACAACAAAAATGGCCTCGTCGATCCAGGCGAATATGCGCCTTTCAACGTGCAGGCGCTCGCAACCCCATCCGGCGAGCAGCATCTTTTTGTCACCTACGCCAAAACGCAACCCTGCCCGAACGAGGCAATTGCCAAAGGGACATGTAAAAAAGGCGCCCTGTTTGTGGGCGAGGAAGATACCAGCAAGCCGGGAATGGGACGTCTTGCCGAATTCACCGAGGAGGGTAGCCTGGTCGCCGTCTGGCCGGATGCAGGCAAGTTGAGCGCCCCGTGGGGCATCGCCTACGCCCCGGCGAATTTCGGCAAACTATCGAACACGCTGCTCGTCGGCAATTTCGGCGATGGCACGATTGCCGCATTTGATGCGGAATCGCATCGATTCGTTGATTACATGCGCCAACCGAACGGCACACTGCTCACCATCGACAAGCTCTGGGGCATCCTGTTCGGCAACGGCGAAAGCTTAGGGGATGCCAACGCGCTCTACTACGCCGCCGGCCCGAACGATGAAAAAGATGGCGTGTTCGGCAGCATTCGCGCCACCGCCCTCATCAGCTTTAGGAAACAGAAATGAACCAGCATCTGATCCGCTGCCTGCCTATGGCCGCTGCCTGCCTATGGCCGCTGCCTGCCTATGGCCGCTGCCCTGTTTAATCTGGCGTATGTCTATACGCCGCTGCACCAGTGGCCGACGGGGTTCCCCCCGCGCCGTGCGGCGCGGTCCTGCGGCCGCCCGCCGCGGGCGTGGCGCGGGAGGGTCCCCGTGGCGCGGGGGGGCAGCTGGGACGCGCCGGCGGGAGGGCGCACGTGGCCAGTGGAACAGGCCGGGTGAATTTCCTCTACTCCGTGCCGTTTTGCAACTGCTGAGCTGGCTCAGCATGTGGGTGGGCTACGGCGGGATGGTGCTGATCCCGCTGTGGGATATGTGGGGGAGCCAGCGTGGCCGGCGCACAGAAAGGGAAAGCACATGAGACAGTACCGATGGTGCACGCCGCATACGGCGCGACGTGCGACACGCAGCGTCTGTCTCATCGGGGCAGCGCTCTTCACCTTTGGATGCCCCGAGGGCATTGAGGAAAGCTTTGTGGTCGGCACCCCAGAGGCGGCGGCAGCCGTCGGGGAGCGCCTGTTTCTCGAAACGCGCTTTGCGCAGGCGTTCAAAGCCTTTCTGGATCGGGGTGGACACGTGAATGACGCCGTCCCAGGCGGTGATCCGCTACTCGAAAACACCGCGCCGACAGACCAGCCGCTGCCGGGGCCGTTTGTCGGACTGACGATGAACTGCCGCACCTGCCACCTGGTCGATGAACAGGTCCGGCCTGAACGCCGGAGCCCCCAGGCCGCAAAATCTTGGTGGCGGCGCATGATGCTGTGGAGTCGTCATCCCATGCCGCCAAGGAGTGCTTGACGCCAGCCAGTCATCAAGCCCCCTTTCCAGGCATGCTTGACGGCGCTAGGCGCTCTGGGGCTGCGCCCCGCGCCAAGCGCGAGGTGCAGCTGAGCTCGCGGCCGTTTGGCTGTACGTTTCATCACGAGGGAAATCCCGACCACAGAGCAGGCATACCTTTCATACAGGACTCGCAACCTCCGCAGAAGCAGCCTTGGCGCTTGCCAAGCCGTGCCTGCTCTGGTATACATATGGCACTGAACTTTCTGGAGGCTTCTGATGCGCCAGGGTAGCACGTCATCTCGATACGACCGTCAGCCAAGGGGAGGGCGCCTGTCAGCCCAATCCTGGGGGGCTGTGGCGTGTCTACTTGCCCTGGCGACCATGCTCGCCTTGCCCGTGCTGCATACCTTGGAGCATTCTGGCGCGTATCCGGCGGTCAGCGAGACGTTACTCCAGCTGCAGACCCAGTCTGGTACCGGAGCGACCTTACAGGGGCCTACGGCCTCCCAGGACGTAGGCCACAATCCATTCCTGTGTCCCATCTGTCAGATCCTCAGCCAGGCGCGACCACTGCTCGGTTTCGCCAGCATCAGCGTGGGAGGGCTTGACGAGCCTCGTGCCTTCCACCTGCCGTTGCTGCTCTGCCCGGCGAGTCCCGCACTGACCCCCGGCGCGCCCCGCGCCCCACCAGCCCTCGGTTAATCCACTCGACATATCGTACGCTCATCGCTGTGCCCTACGTGCGTCCGCCATGCGCCCCTTTGACTGGGCGTTGCACGCACGCGGCCAGCGTCTGCGCCGTAGTCTATCTGAGGGAGGATACCACATGGGCACACTATTCTTGCGATCCAGACTCACGCAGCGCCTACTCAGCTCGCTGCTCCCGCTCACCCTGTTGTCCCTAGCGTCTGAGGGCCTGACCCAACCGTCACGGGCAGAGATCAAGACGCTCAAAAAACAATTGGAAGAGCTGCAACGGCGTGAAAGCGACACCAAGCAGCAGCTCGAAGAACTTCAGCAACGGCTCGACCGCCTGCAGTCTGCTCCGGCAGCTCCGAGCCAGACGCCGGTGGACCCGCTGGAGCGGGCCCTCCAGCACGTACCGGCACCAGCGCAAGCCGCCCCACCACCCGCCACCCCATCCTCGGCGCTGGCGGCTCGGCGTCTGGGCGGAACCCAGTTCCGGTTGATCGACATCTCCGTGGACATTCTGGCCGCTGCTGGGGGCTCCAGCGTGGGGGACGCGGCGCTGCAAGGCTTGCAGGGCGGGGGCCACGATCCGCGCAAGAACGGCTTCACGCTCCAAAACGTCGAACTGTCGCTGAGCGGCGCCGTGGATCCCTATTTCAACGGCGAAACGCATATCGCATTCTTCGTCGATCCGCTCAGTGGCGAAACCACGGTGGAACTGGAAGAAGCCTTCCTGACCACCCAGAGCTTACCCCTGGGGCTGCAGGCCAAAGCCGGCTTTTTTTTCACCGAATTTGGCCTGCTCAACCCTACCCACCCGCACGCCTGGGCTTGGCTCGATCAGTCGGTGATCAATGCGCGGCTCTTTGGTCCGGATGGCATGCGCCAAGCCGGGGGGCGTCTGGGGTGGTTAGTGCCGGTGCCGTGGTTTGCGCAACTGTACCTCGGAGCGCAGAACGCCGGGGGGGAGACCATGGCGAGTTTCCTGGCCAGCGCCGAATTCTTTGCAGAGCGCGGCGTGGCTGGTCGGCCCTTTGTGGAGCGCGGCGTCAGCAATCCTGAGGATTTGCTCTACAACGTGCGCCTGGAACAATTCTTCAACCTCACCCCCGCACTCAGTGCCCAGGTCGGTGGCTCGGCAGTGTTTGGCCCCAACGCCTCGGGTCCACGGGGCCGTACGACCATCTATGGCGGGGACCTCAAAGTGCGCTGGCGTCCCACTACCCACTTCCGCGGCTGGCCGTTTGTGCTCTGGCAGACGGAAATCATGCAACGCGATTATCGTGCTGATCAGGCGGAACTCCCAGAAGTCCTCGACGCGGACGGCCAGCCACTCCTCCTGCCGCGACGCACGCTCCACGACTGGGGCCTCTACACCCAGGTTCTGTACGGCTTTCATCCCGGTTGGGCGGCGGGGCTGCGCTTTGACTATGCCCGGGGCAGTGGTCCCAGCGTGGCTGGGCGCCCGGAGGACCCGTTTCGTGATACCCGCTACCGGGTCTCGCCCCTCCTGGCCTGGCAGCCTTCAGAATTTTCTCGCCTACGCTTACAATACAACTACGACCATGCGCAACACCTGAGCCAGCGCGAGGCCCACTCCGTCTGGTTGGGGTTGGAAATCCTCTACGGTGCGCATCCGGCGCACAAATACTAGAGGAGGACTCAACCATGCAGGCAAGCGTCATACGTCAGATCAGTTATCTAATCTTGTGCTGGTGCCTCGGGAGCGCTGGCCTCTCCCTGGTCTGGGCCCAAGCCGCGCCGCTGCGCGTGGTGGCAACAGTTCCTGACCTGGGCACGTTGGCGCAGGAGATTGGTGGTGAGCAGGTGAGCGTGGTGGTATGCGCAAAGGGGACGGAAGACCCCCACTTTGTGGAAGCCAAGCCCAGTTTCGTGAAGGCACTGAGCCAGGCGGACGTGTATCTCCAGACCGGCTTGGAACTCGAAACTGGCTGGGCGCCCGTGTTGCTGCAACAGGCGCGTAATAGCAGGATTCTTCCTGGGGCTCCGGGTTATATTGACGCCAGCGCGGTGATTACGCCGCTCGCAGTGCCGACCGGGCCGGTCGACCGCAGCATGGGCGATGTGCATGCGGGGGGCAATCCACACTACCTACTCGATCCGTTGCAAGGGTTGCGCGTGGCGCAACATCTGCGCGAGACGTTTAGCACCCTGCGTCCCGACCAGCAGTCCACCTTTGCGGCCCGTTACCATGCCTTCCAGCAACGCCTTGGTGTCGCCCTCGTCGGTGAGGCGCTGGCGCAGAAGTATGAGGCCAGCAAACTCGCCTTGTTGTTCCAGCATGGGCGGTTAGGCGCATTCCTCCAGGCCCAACAGGAGAGCGCCCTCCTCGGTGGCTGGCTGGGGCAGCTCTTGCCATACCACGGCACGGCCGTGGTGGTGGATCACGACCTGTGGCCGTATGTGGCTCAGCGTTTTGGTCTGACCGTGCGTGGCTTGTTGGAGCCCAAACCAGGCGTGCCACCGACGACGAAGCATCTGCAGGCCCTGGTGCAGACCATGCGGGCGGAACGTATTGGCGTGCTGCTGGCTTCGGCGTATTATGATCCGCGCCACGCCCAGTTCCTGGCCCAGCAGACAGGGGTCCGCGTCGTGCCGATGGCGCATCAAGTCGGCGCCCGGCCTGGGACAGAGACCTACCTCGGCATGGTCGATTACAATGTCCGTCAACTCGTCGCCGCGCTCGCCAGCGCGCCCCAGCGTTAGGATCTGCCTATGCACGCTCCCGCGCCGTTGGTCCAAGCCACCGCCCTGACGCTGGGATACGCGCAGCGTCCGGTGTTGCGCGATCTGTCCCTGACGCTTGGCCCTGGCGAATTCTGGTTTTGCCTCGGCCTCAACGGCGCCGGCAAAACTACCGTGCTGCGCACCCTGCTCGGGGCCCTGGTGCCACAGCAGGGCCAGCTCTGGCGCCATCCCGCCTTGGAGGGGCAACGCAGCGTGGGCTTTGTACCCCAACGCTGCGACCTCAACCCTACCCTGCCCACGACCGTACGCGAATTTGTCCTCCTCGGCACCGTCGGCACGACGCAGCGTCGTCGTGAGCGCCAGGCGCATCTGCACTGGGCCTTAGCCCGTGTTGGCCTGGATGGCCTGGCCCGACGCGATTATTGGTCCCTCTCCGGGGGCCAGCAACAACGCGCCCTGGTGGCCCGCGCGCTGGTGCGTCGCCCGCAACTCCTCTTGCTCGATGAGCCGACTAGCAGCTTCGATCCCCCAACCACGGAGGCCGTACTCGACTGTCTCGCGACCTTGCAGCGCGACCAGGGCGTCACGGTGTTCTGTGTCACGCACGATCTGCCCCTCATGATGCGCTATGCCACGCATCTCCTCCTCCTCGCCAATGGTCGCGGGATGGCTGGCCCCGTGGCTGAGGTACTGACCCCGCAGGTCCTGGCCAGCGTGTACGGCACGGCCGTGGCGGTGCAGCACGACGCCACCGGTACGGCAACCATGCGCGTCACACGCGCGGGAGCAGGCTCGTGATCACGAGCTTTCTCGCCTCGTGGCCGCTGTTCGCCCACGCCTATCTGACCGCCTGGCTGATCAGCGTGCTCCTCGCCACGGTTGGCGTGCTGGTGGTGGCCCGGGAGCAGATCTTCCTGGGCGCTGCCGTCTCGCAAGCCGCGACCCTGGGGATCGCTGCGGGGTTACTCGGGCGCACCCTCCTGCCGCACGAGGCCCTGCGCTGGCTGCACACCGATAGTGCCCTCAACGCGCTGGCAGTGGGGGGCGCGATGCTCGCAGCCTACGCCACGACCCACCCCCGCCCACGGACAGGGGAGAGTCCTGAAGCGCTCACCGGCTGGGTCTTCCTCACCTCCGCCAGTGGTGCCGTCTTGCTGGTGGCGCACAGCCCACACGGCCTAGCGGAAATCCAGCGCCTGCTGTCGTCGAGCCTGATCGGCGCCACCGTGACGGATCTGTGGCTCTTCGCTGCCTGTGTCCTGGCCACCGGCGTGGCCTTGATACTCTGGCAGCGCCAGCTCCTCTTACTGGCCCTCGATCCGTCCATGGCCCTGGCTGCCGGCCTGCGGGCGCGACGCTGGCGCTTGGGGCTGGCGCTGTGGCTCGGTCTGGTCGTGGGCCTGTCTCTGCGCGCCTCAGGGATGGTGTATACCTTTGGGTGTCTTGTCCTGCCGGCCCTGATCGCGAAAAATCTCTGCCGCGCCGTGCGCCCCCTGTTTCTCGTCGCCCCCCTCATTGCCCTCGGCCTCAGCGGGCTGGGTTGCCTCGTGGCCGATGCCATGGATACGCCGCCAGCCCAGATGACGGTGGCCCTGTTGAGCGGCGCGCTCGTCCTGAGCTGGGGCTGGCGACGGCCGGGGCGTTAAGGGCAGAGGGGACGCCGTCATCCCCGCGCCGGCCGGCGGGACACACATCAACGCGCTTGACACACATCGCATAAATCGTTAGCATTCATAAAAATCTCTCCGCGATCATGGCTCGTGCTGACGGCTTGTGGAGGTCGCCATGGCTGTCCCCATCACTTTCTTCGTATCCTATCCGCGCCGCGATGCCCGCTTGGCGCAGTGTTTTATGGAGCATTTCCAGGAGCAAACCGCCCCCTCGCGGCGCTATGACTACAGCACGTGGCTCGATACCGCCATTCCGCTGGGGGCGCCCTGGCATGACACCATCCAGCAGGCCCTGGACAGCAGTAACGGGGGCTTGCTGCTCCTCACCCCAGCTTTCTTACACTCCACGTACATCACCGAACACGAGCTGCCGCGCCTCATGGAGCGGCCCGCGCAGCCCGTGGTGCCGGTGCTCCTCAAGCCGCTGAACCTCCAGCTTCACGATCTGCATGGGCTGGAGCGCTACCAGATCTTCTCCCTGGGGGGACAGCAATCGTTCTTCGAGTGCCGCACCCCAGTGCTGCGTAGCCGCTTTGCCGCCACCCTATTCGCCCGGATCGAGGAGCGCCTCGATACGCTGGGCCTGCATGACTGAGGAACACGTCTATGGCAACGCCCCGCCGTCTCTCCGCCGTCGATATTCAACGCGCCTTGCCCCGCTTGTCTGCGGTGTGCAGCCCGGTCGATGCCGAGCGCCTGGAGCGCCTGCTGCCGTTATGTGGGCCGACAGGCACCGGGCCGGTGACGCTGGCCGCCTGCCTGGAGGCCCTGCACCTGGAGGGCAGCCAGCAGACGCAGCAGACCGCGTTCCGGGCCTTCCGGCAGCGCCTAAACAACGCCGCACGGCAGGCCGGCCTGGGCTGGGAGCTGGCCGTGGACACGAAAAAGCGCACGCCACCGGCGCAGCGGCACTGTTGGTTCGCGCTCGTGGCCGCTGATCGCAGCACGGAGCAGGCCGAGGCGTTTGCGGAGGGCGTAGTGGCGACGCTGCCGCCGCCCCAGACGCTGGTGCATTCCCGTGCCGTGGTGGCGCTGGAGACGCAGCAGCCGGTGGCGCTCCTGGTGGCCGCTGACCCCGATGCACGCGACCAGGCCCTGGCCGCGCAGCTCGTGCAGCGGGTGCAGCTTGAGCTACAGGCCACGCAGCGCTACCACTGGAGCATCTTGCAGACCGCCGTACTCCCGGTCGGCGTTGAGCGCGAGGCGACGCTGGCGGACTACCTGCAGCGGGCTGATGTGCTGTTGGAGCTGCTCTCGGTGAACTGGCTGGCGCATTTTGACGCCACAAGCTTGCTCAGCGCTGGCCTGCGAGCTGGCAGCAAGCCGCATGTACCGGTGGTGTTGCGCGAGGTGGATGGGGCGCGGCATCAGCTCCACGGTCTGGAGCCGCAAACCCTGTTCCGCCTCGGCACGCGGAGCTTTGAGGCGTGTACGTCCCTGCACAGAGACCGCTTTGCGCGGCACCTGGCGCAGCAACTGGAGGCCTGTCTGGACCCCAGCCTGGCGCTGCCCCCACGCCGTCGTTCCCAGCGCCGGACGCTGGACCTCGATGCCTATGCCACCCGCCTGGCGAACCTGGACGCCGCGGCGTTGGAGCAGTTCATCCCCTCGCACGCGGATGTCGCCAGCCTGGACGACCACCTCGAAGCGGCAACGCCGGATACGCCCGGCGAGCGCAGCGTGGTGGCCCTGGAAGCCTTACTGGCCTGGGCGACTAACCCCACCGAAACCCCGTACTGTGCCCTGCTGGGTGAATACGGCATGGGCAAGACCACGACGCTCAAGCAACTCACCGCCACCCTGCTGCAGCGGCGCCAGGCGGGTGCGGCCGTGCCATTGCCGATCTTCCTCGACTTGCGTAACTATAGCCAGAGCGTGCACGAAGGCAAGGTGCCAGAGCTGCCGACGCTGCTGCAAGAAATGCTCAGTCGCGTCTGGGAGAGTCCGTTGCCCACGGGATTCCGGGCCGACGACATTCTGCGTCTGGTGCGCCAGGAAGGCGCCATCCTGATTTGCGATGGTCTGGACGAAAAACTGGTGCATCTGGATGAGTCGCAAGGCCGCGCCTTCCTGCGCACCCTGTTCCAGGCCCTGCCGCCAGGACGCGAACGCGCCGCCAGCGGCCAGCCGGGGCGCTTGATCCTGTCGTGCCGCTCGCACTATTTCTCCACCCTACGCACCCAGCAGGCCATGCTGACCACGGAGGGCCGCGACAGCGTGCGCCCGGCTACCTACCGCGCCTGGGTGCTCCTGCCGTTTCAGGAGGCGCAGATCCAGCAATATCTCAGCGGCGTGCTCGGTGCAGAGCAGGCGGAGGCCGCGCTGGAGTTGTTCGCCGCGGTGCATAACCTCAGCGAGTTGGCACAGCGCCCGTACTTGCTGGCGCTGATGGCTGGACACATCAGCGCCCTGGAACAGCGCCGGGCGCGCGGCGAGGTGGTGCTGGGCGTGACGTTGTACGACCTGCTGGTCGAGGCCTGGCTGGCGCGCGACGGCGGCAAGCACCACTTCGACCCGGAGGATAAGCAGCGCCTGATGGAAGACATGGCGGCGGACATGTGGCGGGCTGGAGCACGCGAGTGGGAGTGGCGCCAGGTCCGGCACTGGCTCGGGGCCCGACTGGCGCAGGACATGGTGTTCCAGACGCGCTACGCCCGTGAGACGCCGGCGGTGCTTGAAACGGATCTGCGCACTGCTACGTTTGTGCTGCGCCCGGACCACAGCCAGGAGCACTTTCGCTTTGCGCACACCTCGTTGCAGGAATACTTTTTGGCCCGCGCCCTGCTGCGCGCCCTGGTGGAGCGGACCCCGAGCGGCTGGGACCTGCCGCTGCCATCACCGGAAACGCTGGATTTCCTGGGCCAGTTGCTGGAGTTGGCTCCGACACCACGCCGCGACAGCGCCTTGCAGACGCTGAGCCAGATGTTGGAGCATTACCAACCCCCGGCCACGGACCTGGCGCTGCGCTACTGGCTGCGAGCCATCCCACAGGGTCTGCCAACGCCAACGCCGCGCCAAGTGGACCTGCACGGCGCCGATCTGGCCGGGCTGGTGTTCCAGGGCACTGCTCCAGAGCAGCCCTTGGTGCTGCGCCAGGCCAACCTGGCGCACACGCACTTACGTGGCACGCGCTTCACGCACGTGGACCTCAGCGGCGCCAACCTCAGCCACACCCAGGCCACGGACGCCGAGTTTCACCAGGTGCAGGCCGACGACCTCGACGTCAGTGGGGCGGACCTCACCGCGGCCATCTGGCGCTACAGCACGGCGCGCGGCCTGCGCGGCACCGCCACGGCGCAGTGGTACGACTGCCGCTGGATCGCCAGCACGGTCGAACCGAGCACCCTGCCCAACGACTTCGCGCAGCACGGCAGCCTGCGCCACACCAACCCCACGCTGCCCCCCCTGCCCGACCTGCAGCCGGACCAGCTCACCATCCTGTTTGGCCATCGCAGCGCGGTGCAGGGGTGTGCCTGGAGTCCGGACGGCACGCGGGTGCTGTCGGCGTCGCGGGACCACAGCCTGAAGGTGTGGGAGGCGGCGACGGGCCAGTGTCTGCGCACCCTCGAAGGCCATACCGGCGGGGTGCAGGGGTGTGCCTGGAGTCCGGACGGCACGCGGCTGCTGTCGGCCTCATGGGACGCCAGCCTGAAGGTGTGGGACGCGGCCACGGGCCAGTGTCTGCGCACCCTCGACGGCCATCGCGACGCGGTGCAGGGGTGTGCCTGGAGTCCGGACGGCACGCGGGTGCTGTCGGCGTCGCAGGACCACAGCCTGAAGGTGTGGGAGGCGGCGACGGGCCAGTGTCTGCGCACCCTCGAAGGCCATACCGGCGGGGTGCAG
>SXND01000227.1 GCA_005777235.1 Pseudomonadota bacterium | reverse complement strand
GCGTGTCGGCTCGATGCACGGACCTATGCGAAAGGCCGCAGGATTTCCGACACGCAGCTGGCCGAGGTCAACCTTGTTCCTGAAGCGTTCCACGGGGAATGGAACTATACCATTCACCCCACAAACTCTTAAGAGAAATCAAGTATGTTATTTACGGACAGGCCCTAAGCAGGAGACCGGCTACGTCCATCTCCATGCCGCAAGCCCATGCCTTCACCCTACGTCCGCGCCAGCGAGCCCCAGTCCCGCACCTTGACCACAGCCTGGTCAACGGCAGGCGCCGTAGGGTCACGCCCTGAAGATTTGCGCAGTTCTAACGCTTTCCTGACAGTTTCCTAACAAACTCCTGCCATACTCCCCGCATCTAGGTGCTCGTCTGGCTGCCAGCGCCCTCGCGCACCCTATACATAAGGAGAAGGTGTGCGTACCCGTGTACTTGTGGTGGATGATGAGCCAGATCTCCTGGAGCTGGTGCGGTACAACCTTGCCAAGGCGGGCTACGAGGTGGCGTGTGTGGAATCCGGGGAAGAAGCCCTGGCGCACACCCGCACAAGTCGCCCGGATCTCATCATTCTGGATGTCTTGCTCCCTGGCCTGGACGGGCTGGAAGTCTGCCGTACCCTGCGGCGCGATCCCCAGACCACAGGGATCCCCATCGTGATGCTCACGGCGCGTAGCGAAGATATCGATATCATTTCCGGGCTCGAATTAGGGGCGGATGATTACCTCACCAAACCCTTTAGCCCACGCGTGCTGCTGGCCCGGATCAAAGCGCTGTTACGGCGCCAGCAGAGTAACGATGACGCCGAGGCGCCGCTGGTGTATGGCGATGTCAGTATCCAACCTGGGCGCTATGAGGTCCATGCGGGTCAGCAGCGCGTGTATCTGACCCCAACGGAATTCCACATTCTCTATTTTCTCGCGCGGCGCCCCGGCTGGGTGTGTACGCGCTATCAGATCGTCGATGCTGTGCGTGGTGAAGACGCCGAAGTCACGGAGTGCTCCGTGGACATGCATGTGGCGGCGATCCGACGCAAACTCGGCACCCATCGCGAGCTGGTGGAAACTCTGCGTGGTGTGGGGTATCGCTTGCGATCATCCTAAGTACCTGGACAAAAATCCTTGCCTGGTTTTTCCTGGGAGCGCGGGCGTCTCGCCCGCTCTGGAAGCGCCCAGGATGGCCGCGCTCCCAGGGTATGACCGCCAGGCGAACATGGCTCAAACTTATGGCCAGGGACTTAGATGTCTGTTGCGTCAGTCCTGCGCCAGCCGGGCGTTCCTCGCGGGCAAGGCCCGCTCCTACAGGGGCCCCCGCGTAGCATGCCTTTTGTAGGAGCGGGCCTTGTCCGCGGAGGGGTTGGACTAGCAGCGTATTTATGAAACGAACATCTCGCTATGTTCTGTCCCTCACCCCAAATCCTCTCCCATAGGGAGAGGGAGTAAAAAGAGGAGTCTCAAGATGACGTACAAAGAGAAAAGCCAGCCATGGTGGCGGTTTGTCAGTCTGACGTGTACAGTAGGCGCGCTGGTGTCGGGCAGTCTCAGTCCTGCCACGGCACAGGTGGCCGTGGACCCGGCCTTGAAAACGTATGCCAAAGTCAGCGGGGTGTCGGGCAATGTCAATAGCATCGGCTCCGATACCTTGAATAACCTCATGACGCTATGGGCCGAAGGGTTCCGTGCTGTGTATCCCAATGTCAACATCCAGATTGAGGGCAAAGGTTCCTCCACGGCACCGCCGGCTCTCATTGAAGGCACGGCGCAGTTGGGGCCGATGAGCCGGCCCATGAAGGCCACGGAGATTGATACCTTTGAGAAGAAATATGGCTATAAGCCCACCGAAGTCAAGGTGGCGATTGATGCCCTGGCCGTGTTCGTGCACAAGGACAATCCGCTCAAGGACTTGACGCTGGCGCAAGTGGACGCCATCTTCTCTAGCACCAACAAACGGGGCGGCAAGCCACTCAACACCTGGGGTGATCTGGGACTCACCGGCGCCTGGGCCAATCGTCCACTGTCGCTGTACGGCCGCAATAGTGCCTCCGGCACCTACGGCTTCTTCAAAGATCACGCCCTGAAAAACGGTGACTTTCGTGCCACGGTCAAAGAGCAACCGGGTTCCTCCTCGGTGGTACAGGGCATTGCCAGCGACGTGGGCGGCATTGGCTATTCCGGCGTCGGCTATACGACCTCTGGGGTGAAAGCGCTCGCCCTGGCCGAAGCGGAGGGGGGCAAGCCCGCCGAGCCCACGCTCGACCATGCCCTGAGTGGCGCCTATCCGCTGGCGCGCTTCCTCTACATCTACGTCAATAAGAAGCCCACGGAACCGATGGACAAACTTGTGCAAGAATTTCTCACATTCGTCAACGCCAAAGAGGGTCAGAGCATCGTCGTGAAAGACGGGTACTATCCTATGCCCGCCGCTCTGGCGGCGGAAACGTTGATGGCAGTACAGTAACCAGCAGAAGGACACCGCGTGGCCTACGTAGTCTCCCCGGAGCGACTGCCGACCCGCCCCCGGCAGGTCGGCAAGACCCGCTCAATCGTCCGTGTGGATCGTTGGATGGCCCGCTGCATCACCGTGGGTGGTATCGGGGTGGTGGTGGCAGTGCTGGGCATTTTTCTCTTTATCCTGTCACAAATCCTACCGCTGCTGCAGGGGGCGCAGGTGCGCCCCCGCACCAGCCACCAGTTACCGCCGCAGCCCTATGCGCTTTTTGGTGTGGACGAATGGGCCGAGCTGCCGTTTCTGGTCACCACGGACGGGACGATACTATTGGTGGACCTGATGGGGGCACGCGGTACGCAGCCTGTCGATCCAGGCTTTGAGGCCGCGAAAACCTTTACCGCCTCTCACTATAATCAGGCGCAGCAGGAAGTGCTGTGTGCCACCAGTGATGGCTTCTTTAGCATCGTGTCGCTCAACTACACCACGACGTTTGACCAGGGGGGGCGGCGTGTGGTGGCCCAGCCCAAAGCCGCCCCGTTTATCGCGCTCGGCTCGCCTGGGCATGCCATCAGCCGCATCGCCTATGCCAACGCCGGTGGGCTGCGGCTGGCCGCGGCCCTGCAAGAGGTCGATGGCCAGATGGAAGTGCATACCGCCAGTCTCACGCAGCAACGCTCGCTCCTTGGCGTCGGCAAAGTGCAGGTTGACCAGACGGAAAACCTGTCAGCGCAGATTCAGGGGCAGCCGCAGGCGCTGGCGGTGAATGCCCAGGCAGATGGCGTCGCCGTGGCGACTGCGGAAGGCCTGGTGTACTATTTTGTCCGTGATAAACATGCCCTGGCGCTACGCCAGGTGTTCACGCCGTTCCACGATCTACCGCAGTCACGCATTGCCACAATGGATTTTTTGTTTGGCGGCGCCTCCCTCGTGTTCACCAGTAGTACGGGCGCGAATCGCGTCTTCAGCCTGTACGTGCCCGAAGGCAAGGCGGAGCGGCTGTTTGGCCAGACCAAAGAGTTTCCGCCCCTGCCCGGCGCCGGGGCGTTTTATGCCGCCAGTGCGCGCAACAAAGCCTTCCTGACCGGCACGGGCGCAGTGGCCAGCCTGCGCTATAGCACCACGGAGACAATTCGCTGGCAGGACACGCTGCCCTTTACCATTACCAAGGCCCTGATTGGTGGCAAGTACAACCGTCTGCTGTTTCTCGATACGTCAAGCAAGGTGCACGTCTATGAGCTCGACGATCCACATCCCGAGTCGGGGCTCAAAGCGCTGTTTGGCAAGCTCTGGTATGAAGGCGCCAACCAGCCGGCGTATGTCTGGCAGTCTACGGGTGGATCGGATGACTTTGAAGCCAAATTGTCTCTGATCCCGCTGATCATCGGCACCGTCAAAGGCACCCTCTATGCCATGTGTTTTGCCGTGCCCATCGCCTTGTTAGCGGCGATCTATACCTCGCAGTTTCTCGACCCGCATTGCCGGGTGCTGATCAAGCCCACGGTGGAAGTCATGGCCTCGCTGCCCTCGGTCATTCTCGGCTTTCTCGCCGCCTTATGGCTGGCGCCGTTGCTTGAGACGCGAGTGCCCGCGTTGCTGCTCATGCTGGTGGGTATTCCCGTAGCGGCCTTGTTGTGTGGCCGTGCCTGGAGTGCGCTACCGGCGAGCACGCGCACCTGGATCAAGCCCGGTTACGAATGGCTCGCTTTTGTGCCTATCCTGGTGCTTACCTGTGCGCTTGCCTGGGTGCTGGGGCCGCTGCTGGAGCGTCTGGCGTTCGTGGTGTTACACCCAGAAACCGGCAAACGAGTGGCAGATTTTCGCCTGTGGTGGTCGCAGACCACTGGTGGGAGCTTTGAGCAGCGTAACTCCCTCGTGGTCGGGTTCATGATGGGCTTTGCCGTTATTCCTATTGTGTTCACCATTACCGAGGATGCCCTGTCCAGTGTGCCGGCGGAACTCAAATCCGGCTCGCTGGCTCTGGGGGCGAGCCGCTGGCAAACGGCCATCCGCGTGGTGCTGCCCACCGCCGCGGCGGGGATTTTTTCGGCCCTGATGATCGGCCTGGGACGCGCTATCGGCGAAACCATGATCGTGCTCATGGCCACGGGAAACACGCCGATCATGGACTTCAACATCTTCTCAGGTATGCGCACCTTGTCGGCCAACATCGCGGTGGAGCTGCCCGAAGCCCCGCATCACGAGACCCTGTATCGCACGCTGTTTCTCGGTGGCATGGTCTTATTTCTGATGACGTTCCTGATGAATACCCTGGCAGAGATCGTGCGGCAGCGGCTACGAGAACGGTATCGCACCGTCTAGATGTCCATTGCGTAAGTCCTGCACCAGGGTTTCCTGGGAACGCCGGGCTCCAGCCCGGCTCCGGAAGCCACGCTGGAGCGTGGCGCTCCCAGGAAACCCTCAGGGAACTGGTCGTGTATGTATGCAATGGACATCTAGCGAGGAGTCAGCCAGTGCAGCTTGTCCCGAGAGTCCGACGGCGCCAGCCTGGCACGGTTGGCGAACCCTTGGTGTGGGGTACCGCCATGGGCCTGGCGCTGGCCCTCTTCATGGTCCTTGGTCTCGTACTCCTGATCATGTTCGAGGGCCTGCAGGCGTTCTGGCCACAACGCCTCATGCAGGTGGCGCTACGTCCGGGCAGCACCGCGGGCATTCAAGACGCGGCCATGCTCGGTGGCAAACTGGTCAAAACCCAGCAGAAGGCCGCGCCTGCGGACGACACACGCGATCACACGGAATGGCAACTCATGGTCGGCAATAAAGACGCCTACGGCTTGAGCTTTTTTTATCTGAACCGCGCCGAGGTGGCGCACGTGAGCTACCCGGCGGAGGTGATACTCCTGGAACGGCTGGAATACGGTGCAGCCATTGGCGTGCCACTGGCCCTGGAGGTCAAGGATGAGGGGGCTATCCCCTTTGCCGACCCGCAGTTTGCCCCGCTCCTGCAGGCCCTGGTGGCGGAAAGCAACGCCCGCCGCGCCCGCATTCGCCGGATTGAGACGACTGACATTGGCCACATCAACGCCAGGATGGAGACGTTACGCCTGCGGCAACGCGCCCTAGGACGTGCCCAGGCCCCTGGCGCCACGGTACCGGCGGTGCAACTCGCACCGCTGCAGCAGGCCATGCAGACGTTGCAGGCTGAGTACGAGGTGTTAGCCCAGCAGGCTCGCACCTTGCGCGGCCAGCAGGAGGCCCACACGCTGACCTATCGTCTGCTGACCGGCCAGGAGCGCCGCCTGTCCCTGGGCCAGATCGTGCGCTACACCTTCCCGAATCAACTCAGCATGCTGGCGCGCCTGCAAGGTTTTGTGCACAATCTCTGGGCCTTTTGCTCGGAAGAGCCGCGTGAGGCCAATACCGAAGGCGGGGTGTTTCCAGCCATTTTTGGCACCTTTGTGATGACCCTGCTCATGAGCCTGGCGGTGACGCCGTTTGGTGTCCTGGCGGCGCTCTATCTGCGCGAATACGCCAGACAGGGGACCATTGTCCGCCTGGTGCGGATTGCCGTCAACAATCTGGCCGGGGTGCCGTCCATTGTGTTTGGCGTCTTTGGGCTGGGCTTTTTTGTCTACCTGGTTGGGGGAACCATTGACCAGCTGTTCTTTGCCACCGCGCTGCCCACGCCCACGTTTGGCACCGGGGGGGTGTTGTGGGCGGCCCTGACGTTGGCGCTGATGACCGTGCCGGTGGTGATTGTGTCGACGGAAGAGGCCCTGGCCGCCGTGCCACGTGGGGTGCGGGAAGGCTCTCTGGCCTGTGGGGCCTCGAAGTGGCAGACGATCCAGCGTGTGGTGCTGCCTGCCGCAGCGCCTGGCATGCTCACCGGGCTCATCCTCGCCATGGCGCGGGGCGCAGGGGAAGTGGCGCCGCTCATGCTCGTTGGCGTGGTGAAGTTGGCGCCAACGCTGCCGTTGGATACGCTGTGGCCGTTTCTCCACCTCGACCGGAAATTCATGCACCTGGGGTTTCACATTTATGATCTCGGCTTTCAGTCTCCTGATGCGGAGGCCGCCCAGCCGATGGTCTTTGCCACCACGCTGTTCCTGCTCACGCTGATCGTGCTGCTGAACATTGGCGCCATTTACCTGCGGGATCGGTTGCGCAAGAAATATGCGACGGGAGTCTTTTAACGGGAGGGATGCCTATGGAAGAGTCAGTCAAAACCCTTGAACCCCTCAAAATCACCGACCCGGTGCTCGACATCGCCAGCCTGCACCTGTTTTATGGCCGGAAAGAAGCACTACGCAACATCTCGCTGGCTATCCCGCGGCGCCAAGTGACGGCGTTCATTGGCCCGTCCGGTTGCGGTAAATCGACACTGCTGCGTTGCTTCAATCGCATGAATGACTTAGTGGAAGGCGTGCGGCTGGACGGCAGCATCCGGTTGGACGGCGAGGACATTAACGCGCCCGACGTCGATGTGATCGCGTTGCGGCGACGCGTCGGAATGGTGTTCCAGAAGTCCAATCCGTTCCCCAAATCGATCTACGAAAACGTG
>SXND01000226.1 GCA_005777235.1 Pseudomonadota bacterium | reverse complement strand
CAGCTGTTGGACACCCGCTCTGCTGCTTGCGCGCAGGTGACACGCGTGTGCGACCCTCGCAACACGCACACCCAAGGCGCGGTTTATGAAGCGTTCGCACCGGACCGTGCGCGCGCGGACATCCAACGCATCCACTTCCGCGACACCCCGCAACACGGCAGGTGGCTGCAGGTGGCCGCATGCGCACGGAGTTGCCGGACCAGCCAAGGTCTGTGCGACCGCCGGAGCGGTGCAAGGATCGCCCTGTACACGGCCATTGCAGTGTGGTCCGACAAAACGCATGCCAAACAACGCGGGGTCGACTGGCAGTGCCGTATCGGAGATGCTCGTGTGCAACTGAAGCGGCTCTACCCAAAAATTAAGGCTTGAAGGGGCACTAGGAAAATGGTCGAGGAACACATCTAGTGCCTCACCAGCTTCCAGATAGTCCAGCAAGGTTTGCACCGGCACACGCGTCCCGACAAAGACGGGAGTACCCCCTAAAATGTCGGGATCGCTGTGGAGAACAGATGGTTTCACTGGCATATGTCTCCTCCTTTTTTTTCAGAGTGACCCTACACCGTACGATGAAGATTGACAAGAGACGAACGCTGGCAGTGAGCGGCGGGGAAAAAGCGCTAGCTTTTTCCCGTCCGCTCCACTGCGTGGTTGGCAGTCGCTCAGCGAGGAATCCTGTAGAGGACATGGCGTCGAAGTGCATGCCCATCTGGGAGCAACGGATGGTTGAAAGAGTCCTCGAAATTATGCACCATACTGATCCGCTCCATTACCCGTCGCGAGCGTGCATTGCCTAGCGCGGTGAACGAGACGATCTCCTCAAGCCCGAGCACTGCAAAGCCGCAAGCGAGGACCGCCCGCGCGCCCTCTGTCGCGTATCCACGACCCCAGTGCGCCGCACCGAGGCGCCATCCGATCTCCACACACGGTGTGAAGTGCGCTGTAAAACGAGGCACCGAGAGCCCAATGAACCCTGCAAATGCGGTGACGTTGCCGATCTCCACAGCCCACAGACCGAACCCATACTGGTCGAAGTGTGCTTCTATCCGTGTAACGAGGGCGTCACTTTCCTCTCGTGATAACGGTCCCGGCAGATACTCTATGACTCGCGGGTCTGCATTAAGCGCCGCGAACGGCGCTCGGTCGGCTGCGAGCCACCGCCGAAGCCGCAAGCGATCGGTTTGGAGTTCACGCGGCGCAGTCATTGTGAAGTCTCCATGCACTCAGGTGTATTGACTGTGGATTCTTCAAGCGCGTACCTGTATGCCCAACGCTGGCGCTCACCTGCTGCCGGAAGCGGGAGCGACGCAGGAGCGGACGCTGGAGGCAGTCAGGTGAGCGCCAGCGTTGATGCCCCGGGCTCTGCGGTCCCCGTTCCTACAGGCGACTGCCGTGCCAACGGAGAAAGTCGTCGAGCCCGTTGCGGTTGCTCAAGACGGTGAACGCGTCGTCCGGGCTCGACTGCCGCCACCGCTCCACCGCCTCGTCACGCACGTGCGTGGCGCGAGACGTCGCGGGCTCCACCCAACCCCAGTCGGAGTGCGCATGGCTGCTCTCCACGTCGCCTGCGTTGCCCTGGCAGGCGTAGCGCAGGCTGCGCAGGTCCAACCCATATCCCTGCAGCGGTACTGCAGTGACGGAGACATTTAACTCAAGATAGATTCGCGAGCTTTCCAGGCAAAATAACTGCTTGATTTCGCATAGGTTTTCTTTCTTCAAAATATCTCAAGTTAAGAGTCTCAGTGACGAGCCACAAGGGGCCTGTGGGTGTGATGCCGGCTTCTTCGAAGAGTGCGCGGGCGGCGGCTGCTTGCGGGGTTTCGCCCGGGTCGACGATCCCACCCGGCACCCTCCAGAACCCGCGCCTCATCCCCCGCGCCCGCTCCAACATGAGGATCTGGCTGCCGCGCCTGGCCTAGACGCCTGCGGCCAGCCGGTACGGCTTTGTCCAGTCATGCTCCGCGCCTCTCGTGTGGCCCATGTGTGCCTCCTATGTGATCTGTGCAGACATCACGCGGCCTCCTGTCTGTGCCTGACCGCTCATGACGGGCACGCACGCCGCGTGTCATCACGAAGGGTAGACACGTCGGTATTCCTGCACGGCGATTCGATCGACATCAAGGTCCAAGGTCTCCAACGCGTTGAGCGGCATCCACAGGACAGCTTCCGCCTCCTGGGGGCGAATCGCCCCTTCCCAGCGCGTCACAGCAAAATAGTGGAGCTTGCGGAATTCTTGCGACCGATGCAGGAGGGTACAGACGTAGGCCATCTCGCGGGGGACGATCCCAAGTTCCTCCTGCATTTCACGGGACAGCGCCCCTTCCGGACTCTCGTGGACCTCGATATGGCCTCCTGGCAAGGCGATAACCCCGGGGACCACTCGTTTGGTGCGCTGACGCTTCTCCGCAAGAACCTGACCGTCTTGCAGGAGCAGAAAGGCAATACACTCAACCGGACGCATAGCATGCACCATCCGAAAACTCCGTATAGACTGTGGCACCGAACGCCCGCGGTGAGCCGCCGCGCCACAAGTGATGGGCGTGCAGCACAGAGCCCCCGTGGCGCGGTCGGCTCCAGTGCGATGTGAGGGGCCTGCGCTCGCCACCTGCCTCAGCCGCTTAGCAGTTCCTTGTCTTGGGGTTCCCCTCTCTTGGGGTTCCCCTGTCTTGGCCGTGCCGCTGTCGTGCCCCGTGGCGGTCGTGGCGCTGTGTCTTGGAGGGACCCGCGTGCCTCGGGCACCTAACGCCCACGGTGAGCCGCGCCCGATAGCTGGAGCGACGCAGGAGCGGAAGCTATTGGGCGCTTGGTTCGGCGGGGTCTGACCTGCCATGCTACAATGGTGGTTGTCTTCCGAACTTTGGTTGCTTACTCCGATGCGTTCGCTTCAGCCTGAGACTGTGTTGCAACAGGCTCGTAATGTAACACCATGATTTGCTCTGGACGTAACCCGAGTGATTCGTATGTACGCCCGTCCCGATCGCTGAATTCGACTTCAAAGGCGGTATCACCCTCGAGCATCGCGACCACCGTCCCGACTTGCCCCCGCCAGAGATGGTATTCCGGAAGATCAACCGTCAGTGCCACCACATCAAGCAATTTGATTGCATTCACCATACCCTACCTCTCACCATTACAGCGGGTAGCAGGTGGCCAGACGTGGAGTATTCGAACCATGTTCGATTATCCACCCACTCCGGACCATCGCCCGCTTGTCGCGCCATTCCAGCAGAAAGTCTACCGTGTAGCGTTGCCCATAGGCATCCCGTCGTCCGACGTGCGCGTCGACGACTTGGACAGCTTGGAGCAGGAGTGTACGTAAGTCGTCCGCATCAACAGCGGTCATGCCAAAGGCCGCCGCGAAGAGCCGCGCTTTGTGTTGCCCTTCGTCATGCAGCGGGTTAAGGCAATAGTCACGTAATTTGCGTATGTCGACAACTGCACGGTCGGCGTGGGGAATGGGCATACGGTACGTGTTCTCTACCGCACAACATGTAAGGCTCAGATACGTGCTCTGCACAAGTCGAGAGGCGAATCGCCTCTCGACCAAGCCCTCAAGTATGGGATACAGCGTATATTCCACATGACGGAGACAGAGTTGTCAAGGCGTGCGGCTGCTCTGCCTTGTGTTCTCTGCTCGGAGCCGAACGCCGGGCCTCAGGCGCCGCCGATAGCCGCAGCGACGTAGGAGCGGGGCTGTAGGCAGTCAGCTGCAAGCGTTTGTTCGGTGCTGGGATCAGGTAAACTGCTACAGCAGTCCAGCACCAGGCACAAGCTCGTACTCAGCCATCGGTTTAAAACGAAACATCTGTACGTCAGAGACCTCAAACGTTATCGGCGACATCAAGAGTGACGCTGACGCTTCCTCCAAGCAGGCTTTCAGGATGCGTGTTTCCACTTCGGACACAGAGTCAACGAAGTAAGCAATCGTTATATGAAAGTCCTTTTTCCTCTCCGTCTTCTCTCCGATCCTGAAAGAGATTGGCGATTGCTGTGGAAGTGCCTTGGCAAACAGGGCCAGGTTGGTATAGCAGAAGAATTCCAAGACTGTGGCCTCAAAAGGGATCTCATCGTTCCCGTGTAGAGGATATGCGGCTTTGTAATACTCAATCTCCAGCGAGTCCACATCCAAGCTTGGTCCTTCCTCTAAACCTGTAAATGTAATGTGATATGTATCCTTCGGCACACAGATGAAGTGGCTACTAAATCCATTTATATCCAATAGTTTTAGCAATGCTTCAAACAGAGAAGCGAGTCGCTCTATGAGAGATGGTGGTATGACACTGATGTAAGTTAGACCGTAATATGGTAGGAAATAGGGGATTGCAGTGTGATCTCGTCCTATCTTCATTTCCCGTTGACATTGCCTATCTGTGATCTTCGCAGACGGCGGAAGCCCGCGGCATTGTTTGAATTTCTCGAAAGCAAAGTGGCGCTGTTCTCTGTTTATTTCGGCCACCTTTGTTGTTTCGTCACTAGGGGATTGCATGCACTGCTCTCCTTTTGTTTTGACTGACACCGAACGCCGGGCGTCAGGCGCCGCCGATAGCCTACGCTACGCTCCTGCGTCGCTCCGGCTATCGGCGGTCGCCTGCACGCCTTTGTTAGACCATGGCCTTGTCTTACTAGATCTTATAAAACTATTTTTTGAACTCCTGCGCCACTGCCATGTCCCCCGTTGGGATGAGCCGTTTGTCACCCAGGGCGGCATCAAAGCCAATGCGCCCACACATCATCAACACGAAGGTCTCTCTCTCACAAGCAAACGTCACGTGGGCGGGGGTGGCATCGGCGGCAGGTCCTATGTGGGCTTGGTCACCTTCCACGACAATATCCCACTGCCCGCTGTGCGCTCCTGGGAACGCAAACCGATACCGGATCGGGGTGGATAACCTCGCGGTAGGGAGAAAGAACTAATGCGGGCATTCGGCGAAGAAATCAAGAATGGCTGCGAGCGTGTCAGGGGCGAAAGGCGCGGACGGCTCCAGGGCGGAGCGGATATCCCAACTATGGATAGCGAGTTCAAAAACTCCCGTATGTGCCAGGGAGTGCACAGGGATAATGCCCAGGCCATGATAACAGGGTTTGTGCCAATCGTGCGCGTTGAGGGTCATAAGAAGATGGCGGAATTGGTTCCAGGCTTGGCTGCACACAGATGGCAGGTCGTTGCCAAGACGCTCTCTGTCTGCAATGGGGCGCTGGGCGAGCCGTAGCGCCAACTGCCGGCGTTCCTCCGGCGAGAGTGTCTTGAAGTTGCTTGGCGCTGTGACGCCGTCAGGGGCAGAGGTATTCCCCTGCAGCGCACGGGTGATGCGAAGCGTGTACCCACGAACCACCAGAGTAAGATGCGCTACAACGTCACGGACTTCCCAGAGTGCACAGGCGCTGGGCGTGGTCCAGGCGTCTGCTGGCAAAGCACAAGATACTGTCGCAACCGATCAGACTCAGTCTGGATGACGGTGACAAGTTCTGCTTGTGTGGACATGTGGTTTTTTCCCTCCTTGCGATTGCCTGCCGTCCCAACGAGCAACCGTACGTTTTCTGCATCTGGACGCAAGCCTGGATGTTCTTCTAACGTAAGGTCTAACGCCGGCCTTCAGGTGCTGCCGGAAGCCGGAGCGACGAACGAGCGTAGCAACTGTCTTGATTGTCAAGGGGGCCTTTGTATATTTTTTAGCTCTGCACCTCCTGCGGTTGCCAGGGCGTCCGATGCTTCCGCATGGCGTTGAGAATCGTCAAGAACTGCTGCATACACGCGGTCAGAGCCACTTTTTTGACTGTTCCCGCGGCGAGGAGCCGCGCGTAAAACGCTTTGATCTGCGGGTTGTAACGCGTCGCCACGAGGGGCGCCAGGTAGCACACCGTGCGCACCTGCGCGCGCCCGCCCCAGATTTGACGCCGGCCGCGGAAGGTCCCGCGGTCGCCAGGGAGGGGCGCCACGCCGACCAAGGCCGCGATGTGCTGCCGCGTCAGTGTCCCCCACTCGGGGAGTGCCAGCCGCAACGTATGGGCACTCACGGGCCCCATGCCCTTGGCACGCTGCAACAGCTCGTCGTTTTCCCGCCACAGGGGGCTGGCCCGGAGCGTCGTCTCGAGGTCGTGGTCCAGCGTGGCGATGGCCGCATTGCGCCACGGAATATGGGCAACAATATCCTTCGTAAGGCGCTCGCTCGTCCCCGCCAGGCGGTGCTGCTCCGCGGTCCGCAGGACGAGCAGTGGCTGGCGGCGCCCCAAAAGGGCACGGAGCTCTTGCGTCTGGGCGTCGGGCAGCGGCCGGGGCGTCGGGCGGATCACGTCGGCAACGTGGGCCAGGGCGCGGGCATCCAGGGCATCCGTCTTGGCCAACTGCCCGGTGGCGCGTGCGCAATCCCGGGCCTGGCGCGGGTTGACCACGACGACGGGCAGGCCCGCCGTGGCCAAGGCGCTGGTCACCAGGCGCTCCAGGCCGCCCGTGGCTTCCAGCACGATGAGGGTGGGCTGCAGGGTCGGCATCCACTCCACGAGCATCGTCACTCCGTTGGGATCATTCGGCACGGACCATCGCTCTCCAGAGGGGCGTAGAGCCATGTCCAACTGGGCTTTGGCCACATCAATCCCTACAAAACATGGCAGGTCACTCATGCGCACTCCTGTCCACCAGACCTTGCAGATACGGGCTCAATGGCACCAAGCAACTGTACGGGCTCTGGGAGTCCAGGACGTGACGACCCTCGCTACGCTCCGGTCTCGGCGGACCAAGGCTCAACCGGTCTATCACGTCCGGGAACTGAGTGCCGGGGAGTCCCCACGTCACTTATAATAAGATACAAGGCTGTAAGGCGTCGCCTGAACGCCGTAGTTAGGCCGGAATGAGACGAGGCCGCAACAAAGGGCGGCTCTGGGAGTCAAGACGCCACCACTTCTCCCTCTTCCCAAGCCACGGGAACGCCCACAAGCCTTGCCGCAATGGCCTGCCGCGTAGCTTGCTTAATTCCCTTGGTGAAGATACGCAATACGACTTGTCCGCTGGGGTCTAACCCGACCCCCGTACCGATTACCCCCGCCTGGGCCGTAAGCCAAGCCTCGTGGCGGTCACGCAAGGCGAGCAATGCGTCTTCAGTGTATGTCTTCACGATTGTTACTCCTGTTATTGGTCGACTACAACACGGCTCCCCTTGTGCCTGTAGGGTCGGTACCTGATCGCGCCGTAGAGCAGTCAACCGTTTCCTGAGTATCCCTTCACCCTTTTAAGGGGAGAAGGGATACTACGCCATACCATAAACTATTTTTTCATAGACTGCACGGCATGCCTAGGGCTATACGGCGGTGAGGGGCTGCTACCGCCGGTCCACAAACCGTCGGATCCCGAGCGTCTGGATGACCGCAGCGATGGGATTGGCGGAGGTAATGGTGTTGTCCGTACGCCCGGCGAACAAGAGGGCGACCGGCTGGTTGGTATTCGCCGTCACAATGAGCGACCCGGAGTCTCCCCCACGGCTGAACGGCCCGCCCACCCCACGGATGCCGATCTGGTTGCGGAACTGGGCAACTCCGCCGGGATAGCCGATGGCGATGTTGACATTGAGGTCGGTAATAGTTCCCAAGGTAGCTTGCGTCGTACGGCCATTCTTCTTCATCGTCATGCCCAGGCGAGCAACGACGGGCGCTGGATTGAGCGTATACGTAACGTGGCGCGGATCAACGTAGGTGAAGGAGGTCCAGGCGACCGCAGCGTCTACCAGATTGGGTCCGGGGAAGTTGATGCGGATAAAGTTTTCCAGGATCGCAATCCGGTCTCCTGGCACAACACCGCCGTCCACACGACCTGGCTGGATAATGGGATCACTAATACGGGGGCATTGACAAATAAACACAGATAGTATAAATTACCTCCCATAATTTGTCCATTATGGAGGTTTTTAGATGGATTCTTGCAAATTTTGTAGCTCAACTCGGCTTGGAAAGAACGGAAAACCGAAGGGCAAGAAGCGATAGGCCTGCAAAGATTGTGGCAAGGAGTATGTTGCGGGTGATGCGCGTCGCATTTACGAAAATAACATCCGAAAAGCCGCTCTGGTTCTCTAGTTGGAGGGGAACGGATTGCGTGGAACCGCTCGCTGTTTGAGCAAGATTTTTGGCATCAAGATCAATGTTCAAATGGTTG
>SXND01000225.1 GCA_005777235.1 Pseudomonadota bacterium | reverse complement strand
GCTGCCGCGAGTCGCTGGTGGACGGCATCAAGCGCGCTCCCGCTGTGAGGATCGCCGGCAAAGTGGCGGTGGTCTGTGGCTATGGCGATGTGGGCAAGGGCTCGGCCCAGGCCCTACGCGCCCTATCGGCGCAGGTGTGGGTGACGGAGGTCGATCCCATCTGTGCCCTGCAGGCGGCCATGGAAGGCTATCGTGTGGTAACCATGGAGTATGCCTGCGACAAGGCCGACATCTTTGTCACGGCGACTGGCAACCTCGGGGTGATTACCCACGAACACATGCGGCAGATGAAGGACCAGGCCATTGTCTGTAACATTGGTCACTTCGATAACGAAATTGATGTGGCCTCACTGCGGGAATATCCCTGGGACAACATCAAGCCCCAAGTCGATCACATCATCTTCCCCGATGGCAAACGCCTGATCCTGCTGGCGGAAGGTCGCTTGGTGAATCTGGGCTGCGGCACGGGCCATCCGAGCTATGTCATGAGCAGCTCGTTCGCCAATCAGACCCTGGCGCAGATTGAGCTGTTTACCAACCCCACGGCGTATCCCACTGGAGTGTACGTCCTGCCAAAACATCTCGACGAGAAGGTCGCACGCTTGCAGCTCACGCGGCTCGGGGTGCAGTTGACCGAGTTGACCGAGGCGCAGGCGCGTTACGTCGGCGTCGAGAAGGCAGGGCCTTATAAAGTAGACCACTACCGCTACTGAGAGCGTCCAATGGCTCCCACCCTGCCTCTTCCCTGACACCGCAGGCGCAGCAGAGCCCTGCTGCGCCTGCGACGCTACCTTCCCGTGGATGTACTCTCCAGGCCTCTTCTGTCCCATGAGGTCTCTAGAGCATGCTTGTCCGCCTTTGACCTCATCAAGTTGACGGCTGAGGTTGGGCACGACTTGGGCTTGCATACCGCATGGCGTGTCAACTGGCCTGATGACCGGCATGGTGTACGATAGCGCAACCGTGTATCAAATATCATTAAGAATGTAGCGCCAGAAGAGGACTCCAGGCCGGGAACCAGCACAACGCTATCTCAGGGGTGGGCCTTGCTCTCCATCCCAACCTCTGGCACAATCGTCTCCTATTCTTTCGCCGCGAGCTGTCGTGTGTGTTGACAAGTCGTCCCGAGATGTCCCCCCTGAGCGTGTAGGAGGCCACCTATGGATACCACCGAGGGCAATGTGGAAGCTCATCTCCCCATGCCACCTAGTAGTGTGAGACGCCCAAGTACCCGTCCGCAGATTGCCCCTGGAGACCTCGGAGGAGGGGGCAATCTGGACAAAGTGCGCGATTTGCTCTTCGGGTCGCAAATGCGGGACGTGGACAAACACTTTGCGCGCATTGAAGAGCGTCTCCAGAAGGATTTGACGGAACTGAAAGAAGAAACGCGGGGACGTTTTGCCTCCCTGGAAGATTTTTTTCGCAAAGAACTCGAAGGGCTCACGGACCAGTTGCGCACCGAGCAGGCGACGCGTCAGCACGCCATGCAGGAATTGGCGCAAGAATTGAAAGAGACGGCGAAAGCCTTTGAGCAGCGCACCAATCAAGCTGAAGAGCACATCGTCAAGACGCAGCGCGAGCTCCGTCAGCACATTCTGGACCAGTCACGCACGCTGCGTGATGAGTTTTGGAACCGCTATCGGGAACTCTCCGAGACGATGGACCGCAGTATCCAAGAGCTCCAAGCTGAGAAGACGGACCGGGGTACACTGGCCGTGCTGTTGACAGAACTGGCCATGCGCCTGGGCAATGAGTATCTCCTCCCAGGCAATGAGTGAGTGAGGCCACCAGAGCCCCGGAAAGTCAGACGCAAGGGGTTTGTCGAGTATGGATGACACGCCAACCAACGGTATGCCTACCGCGGCCCAGGTGCCTCACAGCCCGGAGGGAGACGCCTGGGGGGAACTCCGTAGTCTCCTGATGGGACCAGAAGCGACCCAGCTTGAGTTTTTGCAGGAACGTGTCGATACGTTTCACGTCGGGGCTGAAGAAGTCAGTCAGGTGCTGGCAGAGGCCGTCCATCTGCGCCTGAGCCGAGATAAGCAACTTACCAACGCGCTACTCCCTACCGTAGAAACAGCGCTGCAAGTCTCGGTCACCCGCAACCCGCGCATCCTCACGGACATCTTCTTTCCCCTGCTTGGCCCCTCGATCCGCAAGGCCATCATGGCGGCCTTGAGTAGTATGGTGGAGTCCCTCAACCGTAGTCTCGACATGAGTTTCTCCCTGCGTGGACTGCGGTGGCGTCTGGAAGCACGGCGCACAGGCAAAGCGTTTGCCGAAGTCGTGATGCTGCATACGCTGCGCTACCGCGTAGAGCAGGTCTTACTCATTCACAGAGAGACCGGGTTACTGCTGCAGCATGGCGTGGCGACGGACGTTTCAGCGCAGGATGGGGCAATGGTGTCTGGGATGTTGACCGCCATTCAAGATTTTATGCACGATTCCTTTGCGGGCGACACCGAGGGGACGCTGGGCACGGTCGAATATGGCGATTGGACGTTGTTGATCGAGCCGGGGCCGTTTGCCCTCCTGGCGGGGGTAGTCCGCGGCTTAGCTTCACACGAACTGAAGATCGTGTTCCAGGAAGCGCTGGAAAGTATTCATCTCGAGATGCGCGAGGCGCTCCCCGCCTTCCAGGGGGATGCGGCGCCGTTTGAGGCCATACGCCCACATCTCGACACCTGCCTGCGGCAACAGCAGTTACCAACGGCGGAAGGTTCCGGCTCCTGGTGGCGTCTGTGGCTTTGCGCCGCACTCCTCCTGCTCGGACTGGGCTGGTGGGGTGTGAACCAGTTCCGCGCCCAGCAGCGTTGGAGGGCGTGTCTGCAGGCGATACAGGGGCATATCGGCCTCGTGGTGCTCGATGCCGCACAGCAGCGCGGGGTCTCTACGGTGACAGGGCTCCTGGATCCACTCGTGCCAGACCCACTCACGGTGCCGGACGTGGCCCGCCTGTGCACCGGCCTCACGGTCCACGGTCAGTGGCATGCGTATCATGCGCTGCATCCCACGCTGGTGGCGGCGCGGGCGCAGCACATCCTTGCCCCTCCCCCGACGGCAACGCTGCGTCTCGAGGCGCACGGCGTGCTGCATGTGACGGGAGAAGCGCCCTATGCGTGGACGCTGGAAGCCCAGCGGCTGGCGCGGCTCATTGCGGGAGTGACCCAGGTGCAGATGGCCACCTTGACGGTCCCAGATCATCCAGAGACGGTCTTGGTCCACGCGCGCACGGTGTTGGCGCCACCGGCCACGGTGACGTTGCGCTTCGAGCATGGCGTACTCACGGCCTCTGGGACGGCGCCGCATGCGTGGATTACCACGGCACGCCAACAGGCACTGCGTCTTGCGGGCGTGCACCACTGGCGTGAGGAGCAGTTCGCGGACAGTACCCTGCACACATTGCAGATCCTGAAAGCGGAGACGGAGGCCTACAGTATCCATTTTAGTAAAGGCACGCTGCAACCAGAGGACACCGCAGCATCGACCATCCTGAAAATGGCCACAGGGCTGACCAGTCTGGTAGCGGTGGCCCAGGAGGCAGGGCAACAGGTGCGGATTGAGATCGTAGGACATACAGATCGAACCGGCTCGGCAGAAGAGAATCTGAAGCTGGCCGAGGGACGCGCCGCCTACGTCCTGGGGGCCTTACGGGCTCAGGGGCTCGCGGACATCGTGATGACGACGGTGGGGGCGGGCTGGCGGCACACCGGGCAAGGAGAGATGACGGCGGAGGATCGGGCGTTGAATCGCCGGGTGTCGCTCCGGGTCATCGTGACGGACAGGGCCACAGAGAAGGAATAGGGCCACGCTTCATGATTCAGAAAAAGATCTGTATGGTTGGAGCCTTCGCCGTAGGAAAAACCAGTTTAGTGGCACGTTTTGTCGAGAGTATTTTTTCCGAAAAATACCAGACGACCGTCGGGGTGAAAATCTCGAAAAAAGTGCTGCAATATCGTGACGAGCACTGGCAGCTGCTGCTCTGGGACTTGGCAGGTGAAGATGAGTTCCTGCAAGTGCGGACCTCGTATCTACGTGGCTCCGCTGGCTACCTCTTAGTGGTGGACGGGACACGTCGGGCGACACTGGAGACCGCCTTGGGCATTCGCCAGCGCATCGTTGATGCCCTGGGGGACATTCCGTTTGTGATCTTGTTTAACAAGGCCGATTTAGCCAGCGAGTGGGACATGGGGGAGCACACCATGGCCCCGCTCACCGAGGCGGGTTGGGTATGGCTCAAAGCCAGCGCCAAAACGGGGCTAGGGGTCGAGGAAGCTTTTCGGACGCTGCTGGACAGCATACAGGAGCGCTAAATGTCAGAGCTCCCGCCTCCTGTACACGCGTATGTGCAGACGCACCTGCTCGCGTCGCGTACGCCAGCCTATATGCTGGTGCACCACGATGGACGTCTGCTCACCTGGGGCGGAGACTGCGCCCGCTACGGCCTGGCTGACGTGCAGGCAGACGTCCCTGTCGAGGAGCAGCTCCCCGCGCTGCTGGGGCTCCTACCGCTCGAAGAGGCGGCCCTCCAGATACCCAGCGTGGAAACGGCGCCGGGACTGTTTGCCGATCTCCATCTCTTTCCCGCCGAAGCAGGGGTGTGGGTGCTGTTTCTGGACGCCACGGCAGAAGTCGAGCAACGACATCGGATGCAGCAAAAGGCCCACGAGATGACGTTGCTCGAAGAAGACTACCGGCAGCTGTTTCAGCAGCAGGGGGCACAAGAGGCCACGCAGAGTTTTCCCCGCACCGTGCGTGGCGTGATGCAGAGTGCCGCCATGTTAGGGCAGCTCTTACACGCCATGGATACCGTGGTCATGGAACGCCTAGTCGACGGGACGTTCCAGTTACTCAATGCTATGCCACCATGGTTTTTACAGGCATACATGACAGTCGCGGAACACCCTGGGGGGATACGGCCCGCAGACGCGTCCCCTCGTCTGGAGCATTTCTGCGTTGAAGCTGAAGCCTTCTGGCAGGCGCAGCGCTCAGGGCAACTGCGGTCTGCCCCCTGGCGAGAAACCGATGCGGCAGGTCAGGTCTATGATGTCGAAGCGGTGGCCTTCTGCCTGGCGCAGCATCACATCTTATGCCTGACCTGCCCGGACGTGGGACGCGCCGCTCCCCAGTCCGTGCAACATCAAGCGAGCGCCGAGCCTCTCGTGTCTCGCTCGTTGTCCACAGCACCGCTGTCCGGGAGGAGGCCCCAAATGTCAGGAGAGGTGTTTGCCACGCTCTATAGTGCTTTAGATATCGCAGTATTTGAGAGAATATCCGCAGGACGGTTTTGTCTTGCCAATCCTGTCCCTCCCTGGCTGCACGATTTCTACCCGGCGCTTGCCGAGGGCGAGACGGAGCGACGTCTCGGGGAGATGTTCCTGTTTCTGGGGCATTTCCTCGTCGATGCGGAACACTTTTGGCAGGCCAACAGTGCCGGACGCCTGCACTCCGGCCCGTGGCAGGAGGTAACTCCTCTCGGTCGAGAGTATCATCTCGAAGCCATCGCCGTATGTCTCGAGACGGCGCACATCCTATTGCTCTCATTTCCCAAGACGAAATATGAAGAGAAATATGAACTGATCCAAAAAGCTCGTAATAACAGTCTGTCCTATCATCGTTTCCATAAAGAGCTGCAGCAGAAAGATGTGCTGCTCCACTGCATCGTCCATGATCTGACTGGTCCCTTAACCTCGATCATGCTGGGACTCTCCCTGCTGGAGGCGGACGAGTTGCCGCCGAGCAGTCAAGAGCTGATCGCCCTGTGTCTGACACAGGCCCAGCGGCAGCACGCGTTGATTCAGGAAATCCTCGATGTGTTTGCGTTTGAAGCGGGTGCTTCTGCGACGCGCCATTCGTCTTCTGCGTGTGTGACTGATCTGCGCGCCTGCTGCCACACGGTTATGGAAGCGGTGCAGCCATCGTGTGTGCAGAACCACCTCACACTCCAGTTCATCCCCGATCTGGAGCCCACGGCCTCGTGGCAGGTGGTCGGCGAGACCTCGAAGCTAGAACGGGTTCTTTTTAATCTGCTCGAAAATGCCACCAGGTATAGCCCTCCCGCGTCCACCATCACGCTCAGTATCGAGGGGCAGGAAGACCGCGTGCTCACGACAGTCGAGGATGCCGGTCCTGGGGTCTCACTGGAAATGGTCCCAACCATATTTGACAAATTCTCGCAAGGGCAGTCCTCGACAGGGAAGGCCGGCTTGGGGCTGTATTTTTGTCGCATTATGGTCGAAGGCTGGGGTGGCAGCATCGGCTATACCCCCCGGCCGACGGGCGGGGCACGCTTCTGGTTTACCCTGCCGCGCCCGGTACCGCAGCCTGCGCTCAGCCCGCCAGTGGCATAATCGTCGGGCGTAATGCCTCAAGCGTGGCTGAATGGCCGGTGAGTAGGTGCCCCGTGGTCGATTGTCCGGCCATGAGCGGGGCATAGTCTAAGGCTTGACCGTCCAGGTAGCGCACCGTGAGACCGGCACGGGCAGCAATGGCATGCGAGGCGGCGATATCCCAGACATGCACCGGCGCCGAGTGCGCCATGACAAAGCCGCTCTGTTCCGCCACCAGGCACATATGCAGCGCGGTGCTACCAAAGCTGCGGCATTTCCCCGGAAAGGTTCGTATGTGGTACATCTGCAGGAAACGCGAATCGAAGAGCACGCTGGTGTTATTGTCGATGGGTTCGGTACCCGTGGCGACTGGCAGTGGACGACCATTGCAGGTGGCAGGACTCTGTGGATCCATGTCGGCGATAAACAGACTGTCCCAACTCGGTGCATTGATAATCCCAGCAACCGGCTGCAGCGCTTGATCTAAGACACCCACGCACACCGCCCAGCCCGGCGTGCCACAGGTAAAGGCCAGCGTGCCATCAATAGGATCCAGCACAAAGGTATAAGGGCGGGCGGGATCATACTCCACGCCCCCCTCTTCACCCAGGATGTTGACGCCAGGGAACTGCGCCGTAATGGCCTGGCGCAACAGCGCTTCGACCGCCGTATCGGCCTCCGTGACTACCGTGCGATCCGCTTTGAGCCGTGTGCCCAACCGTGCGCCCCCGCGATAATACTGCCGGGCTAGCTGTCCCGCTTCCTCCACCGCCGGCAGTAAACTCTGAATGGACGTGATGGCGGCCACGCCTGTCTCCTTTATTCATTAACCGACATAATTTTCGTTTGGACGTTTCATTTCGAAAATGTCATGCACATGCGTGTACAAATTCCCCGCCAGACGGCCCACGGGATGCAGCCGGTGCATGTCGATGCGGCCCGTACTGACGTTATACAAGTCGTCACGAATGTGGAAATGCACAATTTCCCCCAGCACGAGGCTGTGCGGGCCATGGCCGACAGGCAGAATCTGGGTCACCCGGCATTCCATACTGATCGGGGCTTCCGCCACACGGGGGGCGCGCACTTTGACCCCTGGAGCCGCGGTCAGCCCCGTCAGGGCAAACTCATCCACCTCTGGGGGATATTCGCCGGAGGTCAGGTTCATCTGCTCGGCCAGCGCATCGTCGACGATGTTGACCACAAAATCCTGCGTGTACTCGATATTGCGCACCGTGTCCTTGTGGCTGCCCGCCCGACGCCCGGAGGAGAAGGCCAACGTCGGCGGATCATTACACACCGCCATAAAGAAGCTAAACGGGGCGACGTTGGCAATGCCGTCGTCGCTGAGGCTGGAGACCCAGGCAATGGGCCGTGGCACAACGCACCCAATGAGCAGTTTATAAATGGACTGTTTTTCGGCAATCTGTGGATCAAGCTGCATAATATCCTTTCCTCCCTACGTACATGCTGTCTTGTAGAGTGCTAGTGTCGCATGAGTCGCTTGTCCCAGGCAACTCTATTCCCCGCGTGCCCACACGCGGGCCTAGCGCTTCCGATGCGTGGCCCAAAAGCGGACCACTTCCTGCTCGTACTGGCGGGTAATCAGCTCGCTTGGGGCGCGTGTATACCAATGCGTGGGCAACAGCGCGGCGTAGTTGGCGTAGGCAAAACGCTTGTCGAGCAACGCGATCACGCCAATATCGGTCTCCGAGCGGATCAGACGCCCGGCGGATTGCACGACGCGATTCATCCCCGGATAGAGATAGGCGTAGGTAAAACCACGGTGATATTTCTCTTCATAGTGCGCCCGAATCAGCTCTTGCTCAAAATCCATGCGGGGTAAGCCGGGGCCAACGATGACCACCCCGATGAGCATGTCCCCCCGATAGTCCACCCCCTCGGCAAAAATGCCGCCTTGGACGGCGAGCAGCAGGATGGGGTCTGTCCCCAGGTTCTGCAAACGTTCTAACACCGCCTCACGGTCGGGTTCCGACATGCTCGGCGTCTGTGCGATGACACTATGCTGAGGGGCCCGAATCCAGGAGCGTACTTGCTGCATATAGGCGAAACTGGGGAAAAAGACCCCATAGTTCCCAGAGCGCTGGGCCACGAGGGTATCAATGATCTGCGCCGTGGCGGGGGCGTCACGCTCGCGGTCGCGGTAGGCGGTCGAGATATCCGGGATGACCAGGATTTTACGATTCGCTACGGGAAAGGGTGAGGGAAACTCGGCGGTCAAGGTGCGCTCGGGCGGAAAACCCAGGACATCTTGATAAAACGCAAACGGTGTGAGCGTCGCAGACATGGCCACGACACTGTGGAAACCTTGCAGACGTTCGCGCAGAAAGCGCGAGGCGTCTTTACACAGCACTTTGAACTGGCTGTCCCCCGGCGTGTAGTGGTACACATACGCAAACTCGTCGCCCTCTAGGGCGAGCACATCGCACAGCCGCTGCCAGTCGTAATAAAAATTTTGCAGCGAGTCGCCGCTGGGCAGGTAGCCCGCGTGCTGCCGGGAGTTGCGATAGAGGAGGTAATCGGCCATGAGACGTTCGAGCCGGGCGCGCAAGGCGGCAATAAAATCCCAGGGCGGGGTGACCAGCACCTGTTCCCCCACCTGTGGGAGGCGCTCGATATCCGCCTCTAGGAGGGGAAAGAGCGTATCGAGATCGGCAAAAAACGCTTCAAACTCGTGGAACACCTTGGCGGCTTCCCCGGCACAATACTCCAGGAGCTGACGCACACGCCGCTGCCGCAGCACCGGGGAGTAGTAGTCACGGCCACGGGTGTACAGGTTGTGGGCTTCGTCAATAATGAGCACACAATCGTTATACGGCGTATCTTGAAAAAAGCGCCGCAAGTAGGAACTCGGATCAAACACGTAATTGTAATCGCCAATGAGGACATCGGCCTCGACGGCGACGTCTAACGACAGCTCAAAGGGGCAGACGCGATACTGCTGCCCCATCTCACCAGAGACGGCTGGGGACAACACCGGGAGTTCGAGGAGCCGGTCCACGAGATGGGCGCGCTCCAGCTTTCGGCCATAATCCTTGGCGAACTCGCAGACGTTTTCGTGGCAATAGTACACCTCGTTAATACAGCTCTTTTCCTTGGCCCGCAGATGCACGGCGGTGAACTTCACCCCTTGCCGCGCCAGCTGTTGCAAGGTCTCCACGGCCAGGGCCTGTTGCGTGGTTTTCGCCGTCAGATAGAACACGCGTAGACCATGCCGCAGCGCGTGTTCGACAGCGGGATAGAGCGCCGCCACCGTTTTGCCAATGCCGGTGGGGGCCGACAGCAGCACGCAACGTTCATCGCGCAGCGCCGTGCGAACCTGCTCCATCATAGCATCTTGCTGCGGGCGTAAGGTCTGAAAAGGAAATTGCAACGCCTGTAGACTCGTACGACGCTGCACGGCGCGTTGGGCCCGGGCCGTGTACCGCGCCAAGATGCGGCGTATGTGCTGCAGAATGAACGCCGTGCTCTCGTCGGCCTTCGGGGCCAGCACCAGGGTTTTGCTGGCCTGGTCGGCGAGATTGATGAGCACAAGATGCCCCCGCACTGATGGCATGGCATTTTGGTGCTGGAGGAGCTGGATATAGAGCGTCAGTTGCTGCTCATAGGCAGGGTACTGCCCCAGCGCGATCTCGGCAAACTGTTCGGGGGACACGAGAAGGCTTTTGATTTCTTCGACAATGAGCGCATCGGCCTCTTCATACAGGCCGTCGAGACGCCCGTGAATATGTACCGTGTAGCCATCAACCTGCCAGTCCTGGCGGATCGTCACCTCCGCCTGATAGGCGGGTAGCGCCTCGTGCTGCGCGGCCTGGTGCGCGGCATGGGTCTCGCGTCCCATGGCGGCACGCGTGCGCAGCATCGGCGTCAGGACCACGCTACCTGGGAAGGCCGTGGTATCGATGAGATCACGAATACTCAACCATAAAGTTTTCGTGGGCGGGTCAAAGCGTATAGTCATGCGCTCTATTATGCGAAGGCCAGCACGAAAAGGCAAAGGAGAAACGCGCTGGCGCAGTGCAAAGCGCCAGCGCCGCGCGTATCATTCACGCGTGCAGCGGGCCTGTCGGGGCACCTGGCCTCGGCTTTCATGAAGGACATACAAAAGGATGCACATGAGCACGACGCGGAGTTTTCAAGACATTATTAGGCGCCTGCTAGCCTACTGGCAGGAGCAAGGATGCCTGGTCCAATATCCCCACAACGTCCAAGTGGGCGCTGGCACCATGAATCCGGCCACCGCCTTGCGCGTGCTGGGACCAGAGCCGTGGCACGTGGTGTATATTGAGCCCAGTATCCGCCCCGACGATGGCCGCTTTGGTGACAATCCTAATCGCATGCAGATGCACCACCAGTTGCAGGTCATCCTCAAGCCCGACCCTGGCAACCCGCAAGAGCTGTATTTACAGAGCCTGGAAGCCATCGGCATTGACCCGCGTCAGCACGACATCCGGTTTGTCGAGGACAATTGGGAGAGTCCGGCTCTGGGCGCCTGGGGTCT
>SXND01000224.1 GCA_005777235.1 Pseudomonadota bacterium | reverse complement strand
GGCCTTCGTGACTGTCAACGTCTGCGGCGCGGCCGGGGTGAAGGTGGCGGTACAGGTCTTGGCGGCGTTCATGCGCACGACGCCCTCGCCACAATCGACGGCACCACTCCAACCACTCAACCGCGAACCCACCGCCGGCGTAGCCGTCAGGGTGACCACCGTACCAGGGGCGTAGCCTTGCGTACAGTCGGCGCCACAGGTGATGCCGGGTGGGGTGCTGGTGACGGTCCCCGTGCCGGTGCCCGCCTTCGTCACCGTCAGGGTCTTGAGGGTGGCCGTGAGGGTAAAAGTGGCGGTACAGGTCTTGGCGGCGTTCATGCGCACCGCGCCATCAGAGCAATCGGCGGGGCCACTCCAGCCCGTAAACGTCGAGCCTGCCGCCGCCGGGGCGGTGAGCGTGACCACCGTGCCGGGGGCGTAGGCTTGCGTACAGTCGGCGCCACAGGTGATGCCGGGCGGCGTGCTGGTGACGGTCCCCGTGCCGGTGCCCGCCTTCGTCACCGTCAAGAGGAAGGAAGCTGGGGCAGGACCGATGGCAAACACCGGCCTCGCCATGACCGCATTGCCCGATATCCCTGGGACAAAATGTGCGCCCCCACCGCCATGGAAGAATCCATCGAGCCCAATGGCGCTGTGCGCAATCTCCTCGGCAGACCCCAGCGTATTCCACAGGATCAAGTTGTTGTTCCTGTCATAGATCTTCAGTTCATCAATGGCGACCTCCCCTGGGAGCGGGGGAGGGTTTCCCGTCGTGATCAAATTCACTGTCCCGCCAGTGAGCGGCACAAACGGGCCGCGCTCAAACCAACTCCCCGAATTGAGGACGCCATCCACAAAGAGCGCCACTTTCTGCTGGCCATTCGCGACGCCAGGGATCCCATCTTTGTTCCATTGGAAGACATAATGATGCCACTCGTCAACGTGGCCGGCGCCGAAGATGTTCTCGTAGGTCCAGCCGCCGTCGCCACCCGTGCCGGTAAAACTGCGCCCCGCAAGCCCTGTAAGCCCTCCGTTCCCCGAACCGTCGTTTGCATTAAACCCCGCATGGAACGTACTCGTTCCATCGTGGATCTGAAAAAAATACGGTTCACGGCCGCCAACATCGATCGCCCCCGAAACGTCACTCAATTTTGCCCAAAAATCAATCTTCCCGGCCCCGACTGGTATCACTTCTTTGGGGAAACTGACTGCAGTAATAGGCAGAGTGACGTCTGCCAAGGCCGCATGGCCAAGGCTAAGGATGACCACGGTGATTGCCGTAAGAACGAAACGACGCTTTGCACTGGGACGTTCTGTCTTTCTTAGATTATTACTCATCTGTTCTTTCCTCTCTATGGCTTTTTACTTGGCGATCAGTCCAACCGTTGCTGCGCTGCGAGTGGGGTCTCTTGCATTTGCTTCCCTCCTCAGTGCCATTTGGCAGCCCATTTCATTGCACACGGTATCGGCCACTTGGTCTCGATATCGAGTGCCACCGTATACTCTACATGGCGTACACCGCACCAAAATCTGGACATGGAGAGACACAAAAACCATCCGAATGTTTCCACGCGGAGCGTTAGGCATTATGTATCCAGGCGTTGCGCACCCTGCTACCTCTCCACACATGATCGGAATCCTCTCCAGACGCCCCGCCCCGACCGGCCTCAGTGAGTCTCAGATGAACCGCACACTCTGGCAGGTGGTGAGGACATCACGGGGGCGACCGGCATGGCCCAGGCGCTCTAAGGCCCCTGGCGGGCCGAACATCTGTTCGCCCTCCAACCAGCTGTCGCAATGTGTGAGGGAGTGCAAGGGCGAGGGGTGCTCGACCGCATCCGTACGTGAGAAGGTGATGCCGTACTCCATGCGGACTCCCATCCATCTGAGGTGAGTGGCTGCACACCGTGCAGACCGCAGGCGCGCTACAAGGGCAGCGTTATCGCCTGACCAGTGTGGGCGCTGCGCACGACCGCTTCCGTCCATTCCATGTCATGCACCCCAGAGCTAAAGGGCACCATGGTGATCTCTTCCCGGCCACGCATGGCGTTGGTGAACTCTTCCTCGACGCGATAGGCGGCCTGCTCGGCTGGCGGGTTGGGGACTGCGCTCAGTTGGGTATCACTGCGCCGTCTCGCAAAAATGTTCTGTTTTTGGTCCACATGAATCGTGCCCTCGGTGCCGCACAATCAGGTCTGATTCCCGGTCGAGAGCCCGGTGGTGGCGCTCACCCACATATGCACTGGGGTGCTGCTGGGCAATGCATACATGATATCGATCACGCGGGTACACGGTGACAATGCTCATTTGTGGCATGCCGTTCTTCCGGAACGAGGTGAGCACACCCTGCGGGTTGTCGTGGACGCATTGCTCGATCTGTGGCGTTATGGTGTTACTGCTCGGCATGAATGTCCTCCTCGAAAAACACAGCGTCAGGGCGGATCATGGCGGGGCATTGTAGTGCGCCGCAGGCGCGCAAGTCAAAGACTATGTCGGCACGCCCAGCTTCTCAAGCGCGGCCCAGAATGTACAGTGGGATGGCCTAAGGGTGCGCTGGGGGCCGGGAGACTTGGCTGCCGGGAGGCCTGGAGTGACCATGCGGCATCCCGGCCCCCAGCGGGCGCCAGGCACTGGTTCCCAGCCCTGGCGTGCTCCTACGGGTTACTGACCAGGCAGAGGAATGGCCAGCGAGAGACGAAACTCTTCGCCAATGCTCCGGGCGATGTGTCCGTGGCCTGTCAGATCCTCGGCCACCAGGATGTCGCCAGGGTACAGCCGTTGCTTGGTGCTGTCCGCCGTCTCAAATTCCGCCACTCCTGCCAGATGGATCATATACTGCTGACTGGGGACCTGGTGCTAGTCAGAGAAGGATGGGGAAGAGCGGCGATTCAGCTGGATCGGTCCCTCGCCTAGGCGGTTGACGATGGCCGCACATGGCTCAGGGGGCACGTCCTCAAAGTGGGATTCACCATCAGCACCGGTATCCACACGATGGAGTGGAAGGACAGCGCCATGCTGCGTTACCGCAGTCGGAGCCTGCCCAACCCTCCCCACAGGGGAGGGCCGCGCTTCCAGGCGCTGCGCTACGACGCCGGCTGCAACACATAGTGGGAGGGCGTCTGCGTCACGCGCCCTTCCTGCACCAGCTTCTCCAAATGCGTCACCACATTCCGCTCCGCGCTGGCCCATAAACCCTTCTTCAGATTGCGCGGATACACTTTATGGGCGATCTCTTTTACCCCCGTCGCTCCCTGGGCCAACGCCGCCAGAATTTGCTCCTCGCGTTCCTCACGGTGGTGCATGTACCAACGCACCAGTTCTCCCCCACGCGGCGGCAAGGCGACTGGCCCGTGGCCTGGACAGATCGTATCATGCGGATAGGTGGTCAGCAGGTGCAGCGATTTCATGTAACTGGTCAGATCCCGCACCGTCGTCGAGGACGCGCCCAGGACACAGTCGCCGGTAAACAGCACCCGCTCCTCGGGCAGATGAAAGGCCACGTGATCCACTTCATGCCCAGGCGTAAACACCGCCTGCAGCGCCACGCCACCGCCGGTCTTGACCATCTCGCGTGATTTCAAGGGCGTTACCGCCTCAGGCCCGACCATACTCGTTAATTTTTTGACGAGTTTTGGATGGCAGCGCACCGGTGCCTGGATGACATCGTAGATGCGGTCCAGGCCACCAATGTGATCCTGATGGCTGTGCGTCAAGAGGATTGCCGCAATAGGCGGTCGTCCCAGCTGCTCATAGTATGCCAGGATACTGCGTGTCCACTCGCGTTGCTGGTCGCCGGTGTCGACGAGCACCATGGCCTCGCCAGGATCGCCCACAAAGTAATTGTTGCTGCCGCCGGGGTGATGCGGGGAATCGTCGTCAATGTGCATGACATACGTATGGGGCGTGACTTGCATTGGGCACCTCCGAGTAGGCTCTCATCCACGTTGCGCTTAGGCTACGACTTCCTAACCTTAGCAGCGCCTGTGCCCTGGCGCAACCGCGCCACGCACGCGCCGTAGGCATGCCGTTGTCCCAGGTCGGCAAGCTGCTGGTGCGGTTGCCCTGCGAGCGTGAGTCTCTGCCCAAGCGCGTGGTGTATGTGCGCTTCAGTCAGGCGTTTTACCTTGTGCTCTGCCCCGTGACGCCAGGGCAATGGCAGACGATCATAGGCAGCAACCCGAGTCGTTGCACCGGCGATCTCCAGCGGCCCGTGCAGAGGGGGCCCTGGGATGACGCACAGGAGTATATCCGCCGCGGCAACGTCAGGGAGCCTGGCGCTGTGTCTCCCTGGCCCAGGCCGGTGTGGCTACTGCACCCCTTCATCGTAACTCCCGGCAAAGGTCGTGACGCACAAGGGTTTGGCTTTGTCTGGCCCACAACCGACCCCGAGCATACGGGCCTGCCCATTGAAAATATTCTTGCGATGGCCCCGTTCTGGCAGGCCATCGTCAATAATCAAAGCCATGGTCATGTCACGGGCACTGGCATGACCAGAGACAATGTTTTCGCTGAAAGTGTCGCGCCAGCGCCCGTGGCGATCGGCCCGCTCCCACGGCTGACTGCCATTGCGCCCCTGATGACTCATGGTGCCGGTTTGCGCCTGCTCCAGAGCGTGCTCCTTGGCGGCACGTGACATGCCCCGTGAGACGACCAGCGCTGGGAGCGGCGCGGTCGTGCGCAGAAAAGCCACGGCCTCATCAAGGCCTTTGGGGCCTTCTGCGGTCACGATGGTGCTGCGCCCACCTGCGGTGACACTGGTCGTATGTCCGCCGCCAGCCTGCCCCTGGCCACGCACATAGTTGGGACGCAACTTTTCGATAAAGGCGGCATAGGCCTTTGGTTGGGTCCGAGCGAGGTTCATTTCCTGGACCACGTCTTTTTCCAGAGGGGATAAGTAAGCCACAGGCTCAACCACCGTAGCTGGCGGATTATCCGCACGGCAGGCGCTCAAGGCGCCTGTGATACCGAGTAAGAGCATGCCGCCCAGTAACCAATGGCTCGAGCCTCTTTGTGTACGCTGCATATCAGCCCTCCTCGTCGTATCCATGCTGAGGAGCGTCGACGCCGACGCGCACGCTCCTCGGGGGCACACTACGCGTTCTCGTCAGTCTCCTCGCCTGGTTCGCTCCGATCAAACGCCTGACACCAGGCCAGCAGGAGAGGCGTCGCGCCGTCCGTATACGTCAACTGCCGCAGCGCGACGCGGACAGTGGCCCGTTCGGCACGTGAGGCTGGCAGCGTAAAACCCTCCGGCTCTTGTCCAAGGCGCACCGCGTCAGTCACCTGGGCTTTTAGGCCCCGCAGTGCAGGATCGCCAAAGTCACGTAGCAGCCCCTGAAAGGCCTCATAGGCCGTGCGGTCGAAGGGCCGTGGCTTGCCAAGGGCGTCGACGAGAGGGCTGGCAGGGTAGAAATGCACACAGGGTACCCACCCCTCGGGGATGGGCACGGTGGCGGCATGCGAGCGCTGATGACGCAGGAGAGTGGGGAGTACGTGGGTATGCGGGCCGATCGGCGGCTCTTCCCCTGGGCCTGGAATGCGCTGGTAGACCTCAATCCGCCCAAAGCGGCAGATGAACACGCGGTGGGGGCTGAGCTGTGGCATGCGCGGCATCAGGGGATTGCCCGGAGCGAGCGGCGCCAAGCCCACGGCGGTGCGTAACGCGGCCAGTGCCTGTGGATCTGCCGTGCGTACGCACACATCGACATGTGCCGTACCAAAGCCCATATCGAACAACACCGCGGTGCGATCCTCAGCCCGCAGGGCGTCCTGATCCGGGCCACACTCGGTGAGGGTCTCGCGGCGGTGCATGGGCGTCTGCGCGACGGGGAGACACAGCGCCACGGCGTGGTGCCAGCTGCCCGCCGCTCCACCTGGGAGTTCATAGGCGAAGGCACGGAGTTCCTCGGTTGCCTTGAGACGGAGGGCGCCACGCTGTGTGACCACTTGGAGAATCCCATCCCTGGTATCAATATGGACGGGTTCCTCCGCGGTGCGATGGAACTCGGCAACAGCGCCAAAGGTGCCGAGGCCCCAGCTCGCTGTTGGGTCAGCGGCATACTGCTGTAGGACGTTTTCAAGGACCGCCGCCTGGGGGCCGTGGGCGGATCCCGTGTGTTCTCTAAGCATGCTGTCTCACCTTCCGTGGGCAAGTTGGTTGATGTGTCCCGTGCTGACGCACGCCGCGCCCTCCGCGGGTGGAGTGTCACAGAGCTTGCAGTGCAGGAGTAGGCCAAGATGAGCCCGCCGTCCTGCCGGCTCCAGCACCCAGGGACGATTGACCCATGGCGGGTCATGCCGTACGTGCTGGGCATGGCCGCACTCGAGGTCCGCCACCCAATGCTGCTCGGCGTCAAGATGATAACCGATAATGGGACGTTGCACAGCGCCCTCCTGCCGGCACACCATCGTGACCTGGCGTGCTGGGTGTCCCTGTCCCCTAGTGCACGCGCAAGGAAGGTATGCGGCTTTGGCTGTCCCTGGGAGCGCAGGCATCTTACCCGCTCCAAAGGCGGGCGAGACGCCCGCGCTCCCAGGAAAACCTCCAAGGCTCATTGGATATGCACTAGGCCTTCTCGTCGATCTTCTCAAAATTGATACGTTCCTGCACCGGCAGGCCCTGGAGATAGCGCCGCAAGCAATCCAGCCCCATTTCCACAGCGCCCAAGCGCACCCATTCCCGCCCGCCGACAATACGGCTACGGCGCACCACCACCTGCTGCTCGGTGGCAATCGCCAGACAGATCGTGCCGCCAAAGTCCATGCGGTCTGCACCGTCATCAAGCTCCACCAGCACCGCCAGGGCATGCGTCGCGTGCGTCTGCGCGCGCGCGGTGCGGGCGACGACTTCCGCCAAGTCGGTGGTGATCTCCCCAGGCGTGGACGCCGGATCCAGACCGACCGCGGCCGTAATGTCGGCGACTTGGCGCGCAATGATCCCACGTCGAAACACCGCTTCCGCGCCAGGCAGCGGGGCGATGCGGGCGGCAATCTGACCGCTCGTAAACGTTTCAACGATGGTGAGGGAGGCATGTAAGGCGGTCAAATGCGTGAGGATGGTGCCTTCCAGGGTGGCCTCATCTTCGGCCAGGATAAAATTGCCCATACGCTGGCGCACCGCCTGCTCCACGGGTGCGAGCTTGGCCCGCACATCGCTCATATCCGTTCCACGGACCGTTAGCTTGGTTTCGAGCTGTGGATAATGCGCCCGAAAGCCCAGTTTGACGCTGCCATCTGGGACGAGATCTTCGACGCCTTTGAGCAGGGAATCGACATGTGACTCCCCCAGGCCGTAGGAATGAAAGCGCTTGAGATAGATAGCGGTTTGCGGGCCACTCCGCGCCAGCAAGCGCGGGATAATTTGCTCTTCGAGCATGCGCCGTAACTCCCGCGGCACGCCAGGCGTGAAGAAAAACCGGGCTTGACCAATATCGATAGCAAAACCGCAGGCCGTTCCCACCGGGTTGTCGATCATCTCGGCGCTGGCTGGGAGCATGGCCTGTTTGCGATTATTCGGCGGCATGATCCGACTGCGGCGCTGAAACATCTCTTCCATGCGCGCCAGCCATGCCTCATGCAAGACCAGCTCGACGCCGGCAGCCTGGGCAGCCACTTCCTGCGATAAGTCATCCACGGTGGGACCGAGGCCGCCGTTGACAATCACCGCATCGGCGCGCTGTCCAGCCAGCTGAAAGGCCCGCAACAGTTCGACGCGGTCGTCACCGACGGTCGTCTCCCATTGCACCGCCAGTCCGACGTCTTCGAGCTTTTGACTCATGTAACTAAAATTGGTGTTGACGATTTTGCCCGTGAGCACTTCGTCGCCTGTGCAGATGATTTCGATGCGCATAGTTAGCTGATGCCCTCTTTCAGGGTAAAGGACGACACGCGAAACGTTGCGGCCAGAATCTGGCGATTGTCGAAACGCGGTCGAATTTCGAGCCGTTTGATTTTGAGCAGCTGTGGTGAACTCTCTACCTGGTGGAGATAGCTCACGAGCTGTTCCAGCGTGACCCCTTCCATTTTCACTTCCACCGACTCCTCGTTGTACACCTCACTCGGGGTACTCACGGTCGGTTTCATGTGCAGGATCTTGCTGCGAATACCCGTCTGACCCGCCAGTTCTTCCAGCCGGGAAAAGATGGCGAAATTCTGCTGTTTCTTGAGCTGGGCGTTGATGCTATCCACCACGCCCTTTTGGCGCAGATAGTCTTGTTGTATGGTGCGAAACTCGGTGAGCTGCCGTCGCGTCGCGACAATCTGGCGATCGAGGTCTGCAGAGTGTTTGAGGAGCGGATCAAGGGCCAGCGTAAAAAGGAGAAAGAGCACCACAGCCACTCCACCCCCGATGACGAGGATGCGCTCGCGGAGTTGCATAGTACGCCAAAAGTTCATGAGCTGCCTCCTGGGGTTTTCGACGTATTAATGGTCATCTTGAAGGAAATCTTATCGCCGACGTCCGTTTTGGTATTGGTAATCTTCACTACTGGGAAAAACGGCGAGGCTTCCAGAGCATTTTTCAGTTTGACCACATCATCGTACGAATCGGTACTTCCGCCAAAATCCGTTGTCCCCGTCGTAATGGCGATGGTATCCACATTGAGGGTCAATGCCGGCGGTGTACGGACACTGATTTCGTGTAAGATCTGCAAGCCCGACAATTGGGCGCCCGACATGCCACCAAAGGCTTTGAGGCGTTCCTCCAGTTCCCGGAGTTTTTCGCGGAGTTGCACGGTGGGCTGCACCAGGCGCGTTCCAGGCAACGTGTCGCGAAAGGCCTGGCTGATGTCCTCCTGCAAGCGGGCATAGCGTTGCGCTTTGTAGTGCGTGGAGAGAGAGAGCGTGGTGATGCCCAGCCCAAGCGCCACAGCCAGGATGCACCACAGCACAATGAACGGCCCACGCAGCTCCTGCCGGTCTTTGTACAGGGCAAAGCGTTCGCGGCGGAAATTCATCCCAAAAGCTCGCCGTTGCAAGCCACGCAGTGCCATCCCAAACGCCACGGCGTAGCGTCCTAACTCGGGGACGGCGCCACGCCCTGAGCCAACCTTCAAGGCGGGCGCCGCGACACGCCACACATTCGCGGGAATCTCCAGCGCCTCTTGCAGTGCGTAAGCCACCTGCATGGCCTGGACGCCATACCCGCCGGAGACCACCAAGAGCTCGGGCTCATACGAGTGCCCCAATACATTGTCACAGGCATAGAACGTTTGTTGCAGGTGTTTACTCAGGCGCCCAACATACCCCGCGATATCCTCGGCCTCGGGATCCAGCCCATACGCCAGGCTGCGGGCAAAGACTGGTGTGCCGTGGTCCAACAGCGTCAATAAGACGCGCTCATGATGCACATCAATCAACACCGTGCGCGTGGGGAGTGGTGGGCCGCCCAGGAGGACGGCATTCGCCAGGCCACACACGTCGAGATCGAGCACGGTGGGCTCGAGACCCTCGCCTTGGCACAGCGCCAGGGCAGAGGCGATCACCGCCTCGGGCATCCCAGCGACCAGTACCCGTGTGTCTGTCGCCTTCACAGACGGCAGGGCCTGAAAATCGACCACCACATCTTCGGGGTCAAACGGCATGTGCTCGTCGAGCGAGTTCGCCAGAACCTGGTAGATCCGCCGTGGCTCCTTAAAGGGGAACACCAGATTGCGCAGCACCGCGTGCGACGCCGGCAAGGCCACCAGCACCGTGTCCCCGTGCGCCTGCAACGGCGCAAGGATCGCGTGGACGGCCTCCTGTTGCAGGGTAACTTGCTCCTGGGGATCGTCATGTTGGGGTAAAGCGTGGTGCGTGGCGAGCGTGACTTCATACGACTTGAGGCTGCCAGACAGCCGTACGAGTGTGAGGCTCGTGGCCTCCAACGCGAGACCAAGGATCTGTTTCGGCATACCACCGTCCCTTCAGCGTACCATCGTATTCAGTTCGAAAATGGGCAGTAATACCGCCAGCATGATACCAAAAACTACCAAAGCCATGACCACGATGATGATTGGCTCGACCAGTGACGTGAGGCCTTCGATGCTGGTTTCGACTTCGTTATCGTAGGATTCCGACACCCGTAAGAGCATGTCTTCCAGCTGGCCGCTTTTTTCACCGATAGAAATCATATGCGACACCAGGGGGGGGAAACAGCCGCTGGCTTTCAGCGGGCTGGCAATGTCGGCCCCTTCGCGGATGGCATCCCGCGCCACGTTGATGGCCGCGGCCAGCACCGAGTTGTTGACCACGGCGCGGGCAATGTCGAGCGCATCAAGCAGGGGAATACCGCTGTGTAGCAAAATTCCCAGTGTGCGGGTAAAACGTGACATGGCAACCTTGAGCGTCAGTTTGCCGACCATGGGGGCACGAATCTTCCAGGTATCAAAGCGCCGTTGACCACGCGTGGTCCGGCCATACTGCCGCAAGGCCAGGAGGATACCCAGCATCCCCAGTGCTAAGAGCCACCAATAGGCTTGGAGAAAATTGCTGACACTGATGAGGACGACCGTTGGCCAGGGCAACGTCCGGCGCATATTGGTGAACAGCGTGGTCACGGTTGGGACAACATAGGTGAGGAGCGCGAACAAAATGAGGCCACCGACCGCGATCATGAACATGGGGTAATACATCTTGGCGGTGATTTTCTTGCGCGTATTGAGCTGGCGTTCGCTAAAATCCGCCAGACGCATCATCACCAACGGCAAGGCCCCGCTGGCTTCCCCCGCCCGCACCATGTTCACGAAGAGCGGGGCAAACACGCGGCGATGCTGCGCCAGCGCGGCCCCGAGACTCGTCCCCTCTAGGACGCTTTCGCGCACCTGGATGAGGGTGCGTTGTAAGGCGCGGCTTTCCGACTGCTCGACGAGCGCGGTGAGGGCATCCACCACGGTGAGATTGGCGGAGAGCAGGGTGGCGAGTTGGCGTGTCATGACCGTCACATCCTGCGGACGGACGCGCCGCAGGGTTTGCAGCAGATCCACGCGCCGATTGCGGTCGGGGGCCTCGGTGTCTTCCGTCTCTTCCAACACTTTGGTAAATAAGCCGGACTGGCGCAATTTGAGGCGCGCGGCCCGGGCGCTGTCGGCATTCACCACGCCCTTGGTTTCTTTGCCCCGGGCGTTGAGAGCACTGTACGTGTAGACGGGCATGGCTAGTCACCTTCCTGGGTGACGCGCAACACTTCTTCCGCGGTGGTCAGTCCCGCCAACACCCTGCGTGCCCCGTTATAGAGCAGGGGCGTCATGCCCCGTTGCATGGCGGCACTCTTGATCATGCCGGAATTGGCGCGTTGCATGATGAGACTGCGCACGGGGTCATCTAGCACGAGCATTTCATAGATACCCGTCCGGCCACGGTAGCCGGTCTGGCGACACGCCTCACAGCCGCGTCCGCGCATAAATTGACCACCGCTAGCGGCCAGGTCCGCGGCCGTCAAGCCCAGCTCGCGCAGCGTCTCAGCCTCCGGCGTAAAAGCTTCGCCGCAGTGCTGGCACACGAGACGGACCAGGCGCTGCGCCAGCATAGCGAGCACGGAGGAGGAAATGAGAAAGGGCTCAATACCCATATCGATCAAACGCGTCACGGCACTGGCGGCATCGTTGGTGTGTAAGGTACTGAACACGAGATGTCCGGTGAGTGAGGCCTGGATGGCAATTTCCGCGGTTTCGCGGTCGCGGATTTCTCCGACCATGATAATGTCTGGATCCTGACGCAGGATGGAACGCAGCCCATTGGCAAAGGTCAGATCAATGCGGGGATTCACCTGGATTTGCCCGATCCCACTGAGCTGGTATTCGATGGGATCCTCGACCGTAATGATGTTGAGTTCGGTGGAGTTCAGGCGCTGCAAGGTGGCGTACAGGGTGGTCGTTTTGCCGCTGCCGGTCGGGCCGGTGACCAGAATAATGCCATGGGAACGATGCGTGAGACGCGTGTACACAGGGAACAACTCCGGCGAAAAGCCAATGTCTTGCAGACTGAGCATGCCGCCGGACTTATCGAGTAAGCGCAGGACGAGGCGTTCCCCAAAGGCGGTGGGCACGACCGAGACGCGAATGTCAATTTCGCGGTTGCGCACCCGAATGGCAATGCGGCCATCTTGTGGCAAGCGCGTTTCGGCAATGTTGAGATCCGCCATGACTTTCAGACGCGAGATAATCCGCGGCTGCAGCGCTTTGGGAGGACTGAGCACTTCATGGAGCACGCCGTCGATACGGTAGCGCACGGTCAGCGAGCGCTCGAAGGGCTCAATGTGGATGTCACTGGCGCGGTCGCGCGCTGCCTGCGAGAGAATGAGATTGACCAGTTGGATGATCGGCGCCTCGGCGTCGTGATCGAGAATGTCCTGCGGGCCTTCTAAATCGTGCGCCAGGCGTCCCAGGGTCTGGGCATCGAGGTCTTGGATGACTTTCGCGGCGCTCTGCGAGCCCGTATCGTACAGGCGATTCAGCGCCCCGAGGATTTCCCGCTCGGGGCTCAAGACCGGCTCGACGGGCATTTTGAGGAGCAGGCTCACGTCATCCAGGGCTTGCAGTTCCAGCGCCTGGCACATGGCCACCAGCACGACCCCATCGTGCTTGCAGATGGGCACCAGCTTGTGTTGGCGGGCAAAGGTCAGAGGGATCTGCATCATCAGGGCGACGTCGAACTCACTTTCCGGGAGCTCTTTCTGATAGGGCATGCCCAGTTGCCGCCCTTGCGCTTGCAACAGATCGTCCTCGCTGACGAAGTGCTGCTGTACGAGCACCTCTTCGAGGCGTACGCCCTTCTGGACACTGAGTTCTGTGGCGCGCTGCACCTGTTCCGGGGTCAACGTGGCGCTGCCAAGCAAGATATCTGTGAGAGATGTGCGTAGCATAGTCCTCGGTCCTCCCAGCGCCCTCTCCATTGGGGAGCGAGTTAAGGTCTGTTACGGTCTCAGCGCATACCCTGGGGTGGCTCGCGTGGGCGCTCTCCCACGCGCAGAGGGAGCACGCGCTGTCCTGGCGCTAGTACAAGCACGTGCAGTGTCATTGTAGCAGGAGTCGCGCCAGCACGCATCTCAGGACGTGTCGTGCGGTGTGGGCATTCGGCACCCCTCCTCAGCCCACGTCCAGCCCGTCAGCGATCTGCGCGACCTGCCGCATGTGGTGGGTCAGCAGCTCTGCCAGTTGCGCGGGCGTGCCGGGCGCCTCCCAGTAGCCCAGGCGGCGTGCTAAAAAGACAAAGGCGTCGGTGTCACGCGCCGGCAGGACCACGTCATGCGCCTGCCCGCTGGCAAGACGCAGCGCATCAATGACACGCCGCAGCAACACATAGGCGTCACGCAAGGCCGTGGCGTGTGCAGCCGGTACCAGACCCGCGTGGCGCAGCGCCTCTAAGGCGGCGAGCGTCTGCGGCGTGCGCAGACTGGGGTACAGCGCGCCGTAACGCAGTTGCAGATACTGCACGGTGTATTCAATATCCACCAGCCCACCGCGGCTATATTTGACATCGACCGTCCCATGAGCCACCAGTTCCCGCAGTTGCCGCTGACGTAGTTGCCGGGCCGCCACCAGATCAAACGGCTCTGGGCTATAGACAAAAGCATCGCGCCACGCCGTCACCGTGGCGCCGAGGGCCGGATCGCCGGCTACCCAGCGCAGCTTGATCAGGGCTTGGCGTTCAAACGCGACCGCCTGTCCAGACGCGCTATAGTACTCCTGAAAAGCCGCCAGACTGCTGGCCAGTGGTCCTTTGGAGCCAAACGGTCGTAAACGCCAGTCCATGGCAAACGTCCCAGCGCGGCGCGTCACCAACCCCTCCAACAGCTGCTGCACCAGGAGTTCGGCGTATTGGCTCAGGGCAATCTGACTCGGGCCGGTGGTCTGGCCCTGGCCACTATACACACAGAGCAGTTCGAGGTCGGAGGCGTAGCCGAGTTCGCGGCCACCCAGCTTGCCAAGGCCACACAGCGCGAACGTACAGGGGTGTCCATCGCTCAGCACGGGGTCGCCGTAGCGCGCCTGGAGCACCTCCTGGGCCAGGGTCAAGGAGCCCATGAGCAGTACGTCCGCGAGGTCTGCCAGTTCGTCGGAAAACACGCCAAAGGGCAGTTCCTGATGCAGGAGATGGCGCATATTAATACGAAACAGCTCGCGGTCCTTCAGCGCATTCAAGGCCTGTTTGCGCACTGCGGGTGTTGTGGCGCCGTGCAGTGCCTGCTGGAGGCGTGCCAGTAAGTCGTCCTGGCTGAGACGCTGCTCGGCGGTCCGCAGGTCTTGCAGCACCGGCAGTAAGGTCTCGTAGTGTAAGCGCAGGAAGTCCTCCCAGAGAAACTGGCTACTCCCGAGCACGGTGGCCAGCACGGTCAGCGTGTGCTCGTCCCACAGCCATGGCACCTCCGCGCCGCCTGCGACATCACTGGCCAGGCGATCCACCAGGCGTTCGAAGTGTTGCAGCGCCATCACGGGGTCCGGCGCCATGGTTAAAAAGTGCGTAAATTGTTTGATGAGCAACACCATAAAGTGCAGTTCACGCAGGCTGGCCGCGGCGGTAATTTTGCCCCCGTGGCGCCGCCCGACAAAGAGTTGGTCGTGCACTTTGCCCAGGGTGCTGGAGATGTGGACACGGTAGATAGACAGATCGCGCATGGCCAGGGCGTTGGAGAGACTGTACAGAAAGGCGGGCGTATCGTCGGCGTGGATGTTGATGAGCGTCCAGTCTGCCGCGGTCGTGTTGTCAAACGTAATCTCTACCGGGAACATATGTGCCACCCAGGCCTGGGAGGCGGTCCGCATGGTATCAATAATCTGATAGTGCAGGCTGGTGCGCGCCTTGGGCCATTGCCCCTGACGTAGCAGGGAGATCAGTGCGTGCAATTGGGCGCTAAAGGCGGCCTGGGCCGCCGGGCCAAATGCTTGTCCGGGTATGGCCTCTACCGTAAAGACGTCCATAATGCGCCCATTGGTGGCCTCGACGCGGTCCGTGGCGCCACGGGGTGAGCTAAACACCTGCCCGTCGATGATATTCAGGCCATAAGCGGCGAGCAGGCCGGTAATGATGGAAAACACGCCAAAGAGATCATACGCCGCCACCAGCACTGTGACCCGACGTCCCTCACCTGGCAAGATCTGCACCTGCACGGGATGCGCTGGCTCCACAGCCGCCAGCAGGCGCATATGCACGGCAATCTGCGCCGCCGTGAAACAGCCAAAATACGCCGCATCGAGCTGGCCAAAGATCTCGTCGAGCACCTGGGGTAGGAGGTCAGGACATTGCTGTCCGACCTCGTGACGGAGGCTAGCGGTTGGTGGCATACGTCCCCTCTCCCAGCGTGCTGACGATAGTCGCGTTCAGGCGTGGGTGGTCTCGTCCTCCTGGAAGAGTGCCAGGAAGATGCGATGGACCGTGGCCGTGCGCTCCAGATATTCCTGATAAAAAGCCTCCCAGGTGCGATGGCCACAATGGCGTGCCACCCGGATTTGTTGGGCTGCCTGGCGTGGCAAGGTATGCGTTTGCGCACCCTGTTCCATCTGCAGATAGTGTTCCAGACGCCGCAAGTAACAGTAGGTGTCCCGCAAGGTTCCCTCGACCTCTGCCGACAAGAGGCCCGCCTCACGGAGTTTAGGAAGCGCCCGTAACGAGTGCGGCTCCTGCAGGGCCGCCTGGCGTCCACCGTACAACAGTTGTGGTAATTGGATGAGAAATTCAATTTCACGAATGCCGCCCAGCCCGAGTTTGACATGCGTGCGTGATTGCGCCCGATCGGCCAGTTGCACGTCGATCTGGTGTTTCATGGCGCGGATGTGCCGCAAGCCCTCGGCATCGAGATGGCGTTGATACACAAAGGGACGCACCAGCATGGCAAACGCCTCCCCTAGGTCGCGGTCGCCCGCCACGGTGCGGGCTTTGATCAGCGCCATGCGTTCCCAGGGCTGCGCCAGGCGGGCGTAGTAGGCCTCGTAGGAAGGCAGCGACAGGGCCAACTGCCCTTGCGTGCCTTCCGGTCGGAGGCGCAAATCCACCCGAAAGGCGTGCCCCTCTGGCCCCTGACCACCGATGAGCGTGGTCAGCCGTCGCGCCAGGGTGACACAATACTCGTGATTAGAAATGGGCTCCACGGGCTGGCCCTCGGGCGTGCGGCCGCTGGTGTGGCCTTCGTAGGAGGTGTACACATACATCAGGTCAATATCGGAAGAGAAATTGAGTTCATACCCCCCCAGTTTGCCCATGCCAATGACGCAGAAGCCACAGGGCCGTAGCACGCCGTCAGCATCGTGATACGTCGGGGCCCCGTGCCGGGCCATGAGCCAGCGGTGGCAGACGTCGAGGGCCGCCTGTAAGACGCTATCGGCCACGGCGGAGAGATCCGCCGTGGTCAGCGCCACGTCTGCCAGACCACTGAGATCACGCGCCCCGATCCGCAGCAAGTGCTGCTGGGTGAAAGCACGGATGACCGCCCCAGCATGGCTGTCGTCCGTCACAGTGGCCAGATGCTGCGCCAACTCGTCCTGCAACGCTCGCGGCGTTGGCGACGGTCCTTCCAGAGCGCCAGCCAGCAGCCAGTCCAGGAGCGGCGGACGCCGCCAGAGGAGACTGCTGAGGAACTGGGAGCTGGCAAACAGGCGCAGGATAGCGCTAAAAGCCTCGACCGCACCGCCGACCAGGCGCCAGAAGGCCCCATGGTCGGTGATGGTGTCCAAGTAGCGCAGCCAGTGCTGCATGGCCCGTGCTGGGTCTACGGAGGTGAGCACCGCTTGGGCCAGGCAGCGCACCATGGATAGCGGCACCTGCGTGGGGTGGGCGTGGCGCAAGACCTGGGCCAGATCAGCCACAAAGCGTGCCTCAACCACCTCCGCAGGCTCAGCCTGGAACAGGGCGGCAAGCTGCGCCGCGCTATACAGACCCCCAGGCTCCTGCGTCATGGTCTCTCCTCTGCCGCGCCGTCTCAGTCCATCCCTTGCCTGCCGATCCTGCCCTGAGCATACCGCACTCTGGTCGAGGGCGCCAGACGCACGCGGCCGGAGGCCTGCCCGCCTGCCTCCAGGCCCTGGGGGATGTGTGCGGCCTCGGGGACTCCGCAAGAGGCGCCATGATGGCGCCAGGCCGCAGACATTGCCCGTCATGCCGCCAGCGGTTACACTGTCATAAGCACAGACTAGGCCTGAGCAGTCAGAGCGGTGTGCATGAGGAGACGCTATGCCCCTAACGATCTTCCTATCGCATGCGACCCACGACGACGAGACGGCGCCAGGGCTGCGCGCAGCCCTGGCGCCGTACGAGGTCTCGGTCTGGGCCGATTCACAGCGCCTCCGTGGCGGGGAGCCTTTTCCACAGCGCATCCGGGAGGCCATTCAGGCGGCGCAGCATGGCGTGGTGCTGGTGAGCCAGCAGGCCCTGACGCGCCCCTGGGTGCGGGAGGAAGTGCGCATCGCCCAGGCGGTGAAGCGGCAGCGCGGGGTGGGCTACAAGGTCATTCCGGTGCGCTATGCTGACGTCAGCAACGAGGCGTTAAAGGAGCTGTGCGGTGAGCCGCTCACCTGCGTGCCGCTGAGCACCGGCCCGAACGCTGTGGCCGAGGCCGTGCCCGCACTGCTGGCGGCCCTGGGACTGGCGCAGCCGGATGATCCCAGACGACCGACCGTGCTGGAGAGCGCCCCACTGGCCGAGCTGACCCTGTGCCTCAGCCAGCCAACTATGGTCGAACACGAGGGCACGTACCGCGCTACAGCGCTGGCCGAGCTGCGCTATCTGCCGCTGCACACGCTCCCCACCGCGCCGCCCATCCCCAGGTGGCGCCGTTGGCTGACCCTCCGCCCGCTGCTCGCCCCCACTGTCCCGGTGCCACCTGGGGCGCCGTATCACGTCACCGCCCCGCTCGGGCCGCTTGAGGCCGGCGAGCTGTCCTGGTATCTGGAGCGCTACGTCATGTGGCCGAGCCAGCCGTTTCAGCGCCGCGCTCAGGAGGTGGAAAGCGCCCTGCCGCGTTGGGGTCAGGACTTGTATGCCTTATTAAAAACCTCGCCCCAGGCTGCCGAGGTATTGCACGCTTGGCGTCACGACGCTGGGCCACACGCACGCCGCCAACCACGGCTGTCCATCCTGCTGCACGAGCCTGATCTGGCAGGCGCTGACGAGGCCACACAGCGCCAGGCACGCCAGGCGGCAACGCAATGGCTGGCCCTGCCGTGGGAGCTGTTGCACGATGGCGAGGGTTTTTTTATTTCAGGGCGCCCGTGGGGTGCGCGTGCGGCGGCAGTTGCCGGGGCAGCGCGACTGGCCGCCGCTGGCCACTGACCCGCCGCTGCGCGTGCTGCTCATCAGCCCGCGACCCGAGGACGCCCGCGCCGCCTATCTGGATCACCGCGTCAGTGCCCAGCCGGTGGTCGAGGCCCTCAACGCCCTGGGCGAACTCGCCAGCTACACGCTGCTCAACCCCCCGACCTTTGGCGCCATGCAGGAAGCCTTACAGCGCGCCCACGACCAGCGCGCCCCCTACCACGTGGTGCACTTTGACGGCCACGGCATCTACGACCGGCAGCTCGGCCTGGGGGCGCTGTGCTTTGAGGATCCGGCGGATGTCGGCCAGCTCACACAACGGCGCTCACAGTTGGTACACGCCGACGAACTGGCCAGTGTGCTACGCCAGCATCGCGTGCCGCTGGTGTTTTTAGAGGCCTGCCAGACAGCGCACGCTGAGGAAACGCCCACCGCCTCGGTAGCGGCGCGTCTGCTGCACCAGGGCGTGGCCTCGGTGGTGGCCATGAGCCACAGCGTGCTGGTGGAAACGGCGCGGCGCTTTGTGGCGCGCTTTTATCACGAGCTGCTGCGCGGCGCCCGCATTGGCGAGGCCATGCTGGCCGGACAGCGCGACCTGCATCAGGACCCGGCGCGCGGCACAGTGCTGCAGCACGAGCTGCGTTTGCAGGACTGGTTTGTGCCGGTGCTGTTGCAGGAAGAGGCTGACCCGGTGTTGCTCAGCGCCGTGCCGGATGCCCGTCTGCGCGAGGTGCTGGCGCAGCAACAACAGGCGGCCCTAGGCGATTTGCCAACGCTAGAGCACCGCTTTGTCGGTCGCAGCCGCGAATTACTCGCCGCCGAGCGCCTGTTGTGCGCCCCGACCCATCCCCAGCCTGGAGGCAGCGCCGCGTCAAGCCCGGCGCGCTATGTGGTGCTGCGCGGCGAGGGCGGTGAGGGCAAAACCGCCCTGGCCGTGGAGCTGGCGCGCTGGCTGGTGCACAGCCGCCGCTTTCAGCGCACGGCCTTTGTCAGTCTGGAGGAGCAGCGCGATGTGGAGGCGGTGCGTTTTCGCCTCGGCGAGCAACTGCTGCCGGATTACGTGGCCCAGGGCGGCAGCGATTCGGCCATTGGCGAGCAACTGCTGGCGCGCGTGTTGCGCCACGAGGCCGTGCTGCTGGTGTTCGATAACATGGAGTCGGTGCTGCCGCCGCCGACTGACGCGGCCCTGGCCGTCGGCTCCGCCGATGCGGCGGCGTTTGAGCCTGAGGTGCTGGCCAACATCCTGGCCCTGGCGCAGCGCCTCAATGCCCTGGGTGAGACGCGCCTGCTGTTCACCAGCCGCGAGGCCCTGCCGCAGCCGTTTCCACGCCAGCATATCGCGCTGGATCGGTTGGACCGCGCCGATGCCATCACCCTGGTGGCCCAGGTACTGGCCGAGCAGCCGGAGCTGGGGTCGCGCCATGGCCAGGCCGAGGAGAACGAGCAGGCCATTGCTGATCTGGTGGACGCCGTGGGCTGCCACGCCCGCAGCCTGGTGCTACTGGCCCGCGAAGTGGGCCGCGCCGGGGTGCGCGAGGCGACGCGGCGGCTGCACGAGCTGATGGCGACGTTGCAACGCCGCTACCCCAACGACCGCCAGCGCTCGCTGCTGGCCAGCGTGGAGCTGTCGCTGCGCCGTTTGCCCGTGGAGGTGCGCGCCAAACTCGGGCCACTGGGGGCGTTCCACGCTGGCGGGAATCTCGCAGTGATTGCCCAGGTGCTGGGGTTGGACTACCAGCAGGACGAAGAGATCACCCTGGGCCGCCAGCTCGAAGCCGTCGGCCTGGGCACGCTGCTGCCGGTGGGGCCGAACATGACCTACCTGCGCCTGAACCCGGCCCTAGCTGCGGCCCTGTGGGGCGCCCTGCCCGAGGCGCCGCGCCGCACGGCCCGGGCGGCCTGGGCCGAGGCCATGCGGCAGTTGGTGGATTTTTTGTACGATCAGCAGTTCAAAGACCCACAGCTCGCGGCGCGTCTGACCCTGCTGGAGCTGCCCAACCTGCTGGCGGCCCTGGCCTGGCAGGTGGAGGCGGCACAAGCGGGACCGGAGACCGCCGCGGCCGACACACCCCAGGCCACCGCGGCCCCGACCTGGGAGGCAGTGGTGGCCATGGCAACCCGCCTGGAGGGCCTGTTGCAACACCTCGGACGCCCGCTGGCCCTGGCCACGGTGGCCCGTCTGCGGGCCCAGGCGGCTGAGCACCTGGGGACGTGGAGCCACACGCGCTTTGAAGCCGAACTCGCTGCTATCGAGCGGCTGCAGAACGCCGGTCGTCTGGTCGAAGCGGTCGCCGCAGCACGCACGCTATTGCAGCAGACCCAGAGCGCTGGACCTGATGCCTATCCTGGCACCGCGTATGACCTGGCGAGGGCGTATTTCGGGCTTGGCCGTGTGCTCAAGATGAGCGGTGACGCCGAAGCCGCCCTGCCCGTGCTGACTGAGGCGCGCAGCGCTTTCACCGCCCTGGCTGAGGCTGGCGGTACCCAGGCCGCGCGTATGGCGTCGGTCTGTCTGAGCGAATCCGGCGACTGTCTAGGTGCTCTCGGTCGCCTGGAGCCGGCCGCCACGGCGTACGAGAGCGCCATCGCGCTGGCCGAGCAGCAGCACAATGCCAGGCAGGTCGCCACCGGCAAAGGCCAGCTCGGCACCGTCCGCCTGTTGCAAGGTGACTACCAGGCGGCCCTGGCGGCCTGGACTGAAGCCCGTGAGACCTTCGCGCAGCTCAACGAGCCCGCGTCTGTTGCCGTTGCCTGGCACCAGATTGGCCGGGTGCACCAGGCAGCCAGGCAGTACGAGGCAGCGGAGCAGGCCTATAAGGAGTCATTACGGATCGAGGTGCAGCTCAGCAACACCGCCGGCCAGGCCAGCACTCTCGGCCAGCTCGGGCTTCTCTACCATGCCCTGGGCCGCCTGGAAGATGCGGTGCGTTTCCTCCTCCAGGCTGCCGAGATCTCCACCACGCTGCACGATCTGGCCGCCGAAGGCCGCGCCCGCAGCAACGCCGCCGACAGCCTCATCGCCCTGCACCGCTACGACGCGGCGCGCCGCGAACTGCAGCGCGCCATCGCCTGTAAAGCACCCTTTGGGCACGCCGCCGAACCGTGGAAGACCTTCGCCATCCTCAGCGACCTGGAACGCGCCGTGGGCGCCACCGCCGCCGCCACGGCCGCCCGCCAGCAGGCCGTGGACGCCTACCTGGCCTACCGTCGCGCCGGTGGCGCGAGCCACAGCCCCCTGGCCAAGCTGTACACCCTGGTGGCCCAGGCCCGCAGCCCGGCCCAGACTGCTGACGCTGCCACGCAACTGGCTGAGCTCGCCCAGCGCCCCGACCTGCCGGACTATGTCCCACCCGTCCTCGCCGCCTTGCAGGCCGTGCTCGCCGGGGCCCGCGACCCGGCCCTGGCCAACGACCCGCGCCTGGATTACGACGACGCCACCGAACTGCGCCTGCTGCTCGCCCAGCCCGGCCCTGTCTACGCTAATGATACGACCTGGCAGGCCCTGAATCAGCGCCGTATTGCGCTCATACAGCAGCAATATGCGGCGACACTAAGCCATGAGGAAGCCAGCGAATTAGCCCAGCTGCAGGAGCAAGCCGACCAACACCTCGCTCGCCTCGATCAACGCATGCTTGATCACGTCACGCAGCTGCATCAGCAGGTGCAACGCCTCGTTGATCCAGCACCGCGCTGAGGGGGGATCCGTGGCATTTGCCTATCCACACGTCCCCCATACCCGTCGGCACGGACCACGCGGCTACCAGACGGTTGAAGCCTACAAACCGTGGTTGCGTGATGAGTTTACTTTTCGTTGCATCTACTGCCTGTGGCGTGAGCGTTGGTGTGCCGATGGGGCACAGGCCTTTAGCGTCGATCATCTCGTGCCACGCACCACGCATCCAGCCGGACTCTATGACTACGAAAACCTGGTGTATGCCTGCTGCCAGCGCAATGCCCTCAAACAGCACGCCGCGCCAGTGCTCGATCCCTGTCGCGAGGCTTTTGGGGCGCACCTTGAGGTCCAAAGCGATGGCGCAGTACACGCTTTGACACCACTCGGGGCTATGCAGATTGCCCTGTGTCGCCTCAATCGTCCTGTGCTCCTGGAAGCACGTCGCCTGATGCTTGACTTGCTGACGCTCCTGACCACGAGTGACACCGCAGAAGCACGGGCACTCTGGCAGCGGCTGTGCAGCTTCCCAGACGATCTCCCACAGCTGGCTCTGTTACGTCCGCCTAGCGGGAATACACGGCCCGCTACACTGGCCATGAGCTACTACGCGCAACGTCAGCGCGATGAGCTGCCTGAGACGTATGAACCTGCGAAGGATAGCAAGGGGGGATCGCGGGCAAGGCCCGCTCCTACAAAGGGCTCAGCACGGGGAGGTGACTGGGGGGCGCATCGAGGCGCCGTGCCTTGGAGGCGGCTCGCGTGGGGGGCTGAGCGCATGAAGGCGTCCTCTCCATCCAGGAAACGCGCCAGCCCGAGCGCTGCGGGGATGACGGCTCTGGCTGTGCAGGGCTCTCCAGCGCTTGCTGAACTCTACCGGGTCGCAGCGTGTACGACTGGGGTGATCCGGCGTCCCCAGGAGGCCACCCACACGAGCGCCATGGACATGAGAAAGCCCACCAGACAGCCATAGAAGGCGACGCGATAACTGCCCGTGAAGTCGAAGATCAGCCCGCCGAGCCACGGCCCGAGGGCGCCACCGAGGAGTTGGCCGGAGGTAATCCAGCCGTAAATAGCCCCAAATTCACGCCCCGGAAAGGCGTCAGCGGTGAACGCCCCGAGGGTGACACCACGGCTCCCGAGCGAGAGGCCAAAGACCACGGCGAAGAGGTACAGCATGGCTGGGGTGGTGATGCTGGGCAACAAGACGAGGAGGACGCCAGCAATCGAAAAGCCAAAACTCACTTGCGTGGCGATGATGCCCCCATAGCGATCCGTCAACACGCCAAACAGCAACCGCCCGAGGACGCTCATCAGCCCGGCGATCGACAAGCCCCAGGCTGCGGCCAGTGTGCTCAGGCCACAATCCGTCAGGTAGGCGACCAGATGGATATGGAAGACTTGATTGGCCGCTGGAAAAAAGTAAAAACATAGCAGGATAGCCCAGAACACCCGCGTGCGGCGCGCCTGGGCGAGGGTCCAGGGCCCAGACGCAGTGGCTCCTGGGCGGCGTGCCGCCCCGCGCCCAAGCGCCGTGGCTGGAAGGCCATCCGGGGTAAGCCCCAGGCTTTCGGGACTGCGGCGCAGCACCAGCACCGTGACCGGCAGCAGCACCAGCAGCAACGCGCCGCCTAACAGGCCATAGCCCAGGCGCCAGCCATACTGGGTCAGCAGCCACGTCGCCAGCGGAGTCAGGAGAAAGATGCCCACCCCCTGGCCCGCTTGCGACAGCCCAAACGCCAAGGCGCGCCGCCGTACAAACCAGCGGGCAAGATAGGCCGATAGCATGCCGAGTTCCAGGGTGGCAAGCGCCACAGCATAGAGGGTTGCCATGATGGCATACAGCTGCCAGAGGTGCTGGACCTGCGTCAGGGTGAGCATTGCGCCGCCCAAGGCCACGACGCCAATGCCGAACGGCCAGCGCGGGTCATGACGATCCAACATGCGGCCTGCCAGCGGGGTGAGTAGCCCCCCCAGGACCATGGCCAATGACAACGCGCCGGTAATGGTGGCGCGTTCCCAGCCAAACGTGCTGGCCCACATGACCAGCAAGACGCCGTACGCGGTTTCGCTCCCGCGCCGTGCCCCTACGAGGAGAGAACACGCCCCCGTGACCCACCAGCCATAGAAAAGACGCTGCACGTGTGTCCTCACTTTCTGCCCTGATGCCTCGCAGCTTACCCCGGCTCCCACCGCCCGCGAGTGTAGCATACAGGATGCGCCTGGGAGGCACGGCTCCTTCCCTCACGCTCGGCGCTGTAGTATGCTGTGTGGCCTAGGCGACCGTCTTTTATGGGAGCGTTTAGCCGTATCTCCCTATTGCCCAGGAGGAGACCATGGCCACAAGTAGCCAGCCGCAGTATCGGGTGCGTGTCGACACAGACGTGCCCATGCAGAAGATGTCCGAGGTATCCATGTGACCCTGCCCGTCTCCCGCAGCGGGGGACCATGTAACCATCACATGCCAGGCCCGCCTGGCAGGAGGTCCACAGCATGTCGATTCCCAACGCCACCTTGCAGGCCATAATTCAGGCCTACGACGGCTTTCCACTCACTGACGCTGAAATCGAGCTGGTACGTCCTGAGTTGGACAATTACCTCAAAGAAGCCGCACAACTACGTACTCTGGACCTCGCAGACGTGCTCTCCGGCCGTCTGCTGCGCGCCCAGGAAGGGGGAGAAGCCTGATGACCGATATGTCACTCGTTACCATGAGCATTGCCGAACTCGCCCCCAAGATCAAAGCCAGGGCCATCTCGCCAGTCGAACTCACTGAAGCGGCCCTGGCGCAGGCCGAGCGTTTGCAGCCGCTGCTGAATAGCTTTATCAGCCTCCTGCCCGAGCAAGCGCGGCAACAGGCCAGGGAGCAGGAAGCCGCCTTGATGCGTGGCGACTATCGTGGCCCGCTGCACGGCATTCCCATTGGCATCAAAGACAACATTGCCACTGCCGGTATCCGCAGCACCGTCGGCTCGAAAGTGTTACGCGACCATGTGCCCAGCGAAGATGCCTACGTCGTCAGCCGCTGCAAGGCCGCTGGCGCCATCATGCTCGGCAAAGAAAATTTGGAAGAGTTTGCCGCTGGCTCCACGTCCAACAACCTGCACTACGGCGCGGTGCACAATCCCTGGAACCTCGCGCACATCCCCGGCGGTTCCAGCGGTGGCGGCGGGGCCAATGTAGCGGCCTGCGTCACCTTTGCCTCGCTGGGCACTGACCTCGGCGGCTCTGTACGCGGTCCGGCGAATTTCTGCGGCGTGGTGGGCCTGAAACAGACCTATGGGCGCGTGAGCCAGCGCGGGCTAATGATCACCAGCTTTAACGGTGATCACATTGGCCCCATCACCCGTTCAGTGCGGGATAGCGCCCTCATGTTGCAGGTCATCGCTGGCTACGATCCGCTGGACCCGAGCACGGTGCCGGTACCGGTGCCAGACTTCTCGGCCCGGCTGGGCCAGGATCTGCATGGCTTGACCATGGGCATACCGAGCAATTACTACTTTGACCTCCTGAGCCCCGAGGTCGAAGCCGCCGTCCAGCAGGCGATTGCCGCCCTGCAAGACCTCGGCGTCGAGCTGCGCGAGGTGACGCTCCCCAGCATGCAATACGCCGGCGCCCTGCGCATCGCCGCTATGGCCGACGGCTTGGTGGTGCACGAGCCCTATCTCACCACGCAACGCCAGGACTATGGGCCGACCGTGCTGTATCGCACCTTGGCCGGACAATTTGTGTTGGGGCGGGATTACGCCAAGGCCCTGAAAGTGCAGCGTCTCATCAAGGAAGACTACGCCCGCGTGCTGCAGGAAGTCGATTTCCTGGTCACGCCGTCGGCCCCCGTCGCGGCCTGGCGTATTGACCAGGATCACCTCGTGGTCGGCGGCGAGACCTACCCTGTACGTGGCCCAGGTTCGGGGGTGACGGCGCGCTGCACCAGTCCCAGTAACGCCACGGGCCTCCCGGCCATGTCCATCCCCTGTGGTTTCACGCCCGCCGGGTTGCCGATTGGGCTGCAACTGATTGGGCGTCCGTTTGCCGAAGACCTGCTCTTCCAGGTGGCGCATGGCTACGAAGCCGTGTCCCCCAGCCGCCAGCAGCGTCCAGCTTTGGCCACAGCGTGGTAGAGGCTCTACACCCAGGTCCATGGCGTGCGTCGCGCTGCGACCGGCTGCGCTGGCGCCCCACGCTGGGCCAGGCGCACTCGCTGCCACCGTGGCGTGGCAGTCTGGCAGTGCGGGGACGACCGGCCGGAGGTCAGCTTACAGGCTGCGCCGCTGGGCGTGTAGGCGCCGTGTGAGCCGGGACAGGCGCAGGCACTTGGCGTACAATGGTCGGGCTGCGGAGTGCAGCACCTCGCATATCGGGAACCGAGAGACAACGAAGGGAACGACATGGCACAGGCAAGTACCACGTATGCAGTGGTCGAAGGCTGGGAGCAACTGCCCACGGGCTACGTGCATCGGGACGTGGCAGGGGTGGCGGTCGATGGCGAGGACCGCGTGTACCTCATCTGTCGTGGGGATCACCCGGTGATGGTGTACGATCAGCAGGGCCATTTCCTGCGCTCGTGGGGGGAAGGGGAGTTTTCCGCCCGCACCCACGGCATCTCAGTAGGCCCCAACGGGACGATCTTCTGTACGGATGACGGCAACCACACGGTCCGGCAGTTCACGCCGGAGGGCAAGCTGCTCATGACCATGGGCGTCATGAATACGCCGTCGGACAGTGGCTATGACGGGAAGGATCTCATGACGGTCACGCGTGGGGCCGGTCCCTTTAACCGCCCCACGAACATTGCCGTAGGCCCGAAAGGCGACCTGTACGTGTCGGATGGCTACGGCAACTGTCGCGTGCATCAGTTTTCCCCCAGCGGGCAGCTTAAGCGTTCGTGGGGCGCACCGGGGCGCGGTCCTGGGCAGTTCTACCTGCCACACGGTATTGCCGTGGCGACGGATGGGCGTGTCTTTGTCTGCGACCGGGAGAGCGACCGCGTCCAAATTTTTAGCCCGGATGGCGAATATCTCAGCGAATGGACGGACGTCCAGCGCCCCACCCACATTGTCTTTGACGCGCAAGGCCGCGCCTACGTCTCTGAACTATGGTGGCATCCGGGGGATGTCTCCCACACCCTCGGTCCTATTACCCAGGCACGCCATGGCCGGGTGAGCGTCTTCGACCAGCACGGTGCTGTGCTGGCCCGCTGGGGCACGCCGGACGCCACCGCCGCCGGGAGTTTTGCCGCACCGCACGGTCTGGCCGTCGACTCCAAGTGCGCCGTGTACGTCAGTGAAGTCACCTGGACGTTTGCCATCAGCCGTGGCCGCGCCCCGGCGGACTGCCATACGTTCCAAAAATTTACCCTCACGGCCTAAGAGTCCAGTAGGGGCGACCGGCTGGTCGCCCCACCTACAGCGGCTGCCCTTTCAGCCACATCACCAGGCTCCAGCGCACCTCGGCGGTCTGATTGGGCAAGGTGCGATGCGGCAAAAAGCGATCGAGAAACAGCACATCCCCTGCCGGGCAGGGCAGCGGGCGCGGCGGTACGTCTGGCAGCACCTCCGGCGCCAGATAAAACTTCCCGTCAGCGGTCTGCTGGTGTGGGTACGGCTCTTCATACACCCCGGGTAACACTTCCAGCGTGCCATTGGCCTCCGTGGCATCGACCAGTGGAATCCAGCAGGCCATGACAATCGGGCTCTGCGGATTGGTGGCATCCTGATGCCACGGGCTGCGGGTCTGCGGGAAACTCGGGATATTCACGCGTACGCGGATGATCTGTCCGGTGAGCTGCCACGGGCCAACCATGCGCGTGACTGCCGCCATCAGCCGCGGATGCTCGGCCAAGGCGGCAATACGCGGGTCGTGATGGGCATCGGCAAAGATGCCATGAATGAGCGCCACGGCGTAGGCGCGATCCTGCTGGACGATACGTTCCAGGCGTTCCGCAAACGGTGCTTCCGGGCAACTCGTGGCATACGGCGTCAGGAAGCCGCGTGCCAGACGGTTGATGGTCTCCGTGAGGCCCGTCTGCATCGCGTGGATGTCGGCCGGGGTGAAGATGTCGGTGCCAACCGCATAACCAGATGGGGTGATAACCATAGCGTGTTGCCTCATGATCTGGGCTGCCAGTAGAGCGTCTGGCGCATCATGCTCGCGTGCCTCGTGGCGCTCCATGCCACGCTGGCTCGTGCTCTCAGCCACTCCCCGCAGTCTCGATGTCCATGTCGTCAGTCCTGCGCCAGTCCCCCAGGGCCCGCTGGGCTCTCGCGCGGCTCTGAGAGCCGCGCTGGAGCGTGGCACTCCCAGGCCGCACCCCGCAGTGCTTGTACGCATGCTTTTCTCGTCCCTGTCACCGCAGCCCGCCTTGCAACTTGTGCCGGATATAGGCACCGAGGAGACGGGCCAGCAGCCTGTGCCCCAGGAACGTGCCCAGGGCCACACCAGCCGAGGAGAGCCACCAGGGCGTCTGCGTCTGCCACCACAATACCACGCCCAGCGGCACGGTGCCCAGCGTCGCCACGATGGTCGTGCCCCAGGCGAGCCCTTGACGCAGCCGCCGGAGTGACGTCAGCACCCGTGCTACCTGCTCGTGATGCGTGCGCCAGAGCGCCGGTTGGTGCAGCACGGCGGGAATAAGACGCACGATCACATCGCCGTCGAGCTGAATCACGGTCTGTAAGCCGATGTCCGGCCCATAGGGCGTGCTAATCACGCACGCATGCTGGGTCGAGAGCCCATGGAGGAGCCGCATGAGGCGGATCATCGGCTCACACGCCTGGTGATCAGACCGACGAGCGTTTCCACAATACCGACTAGCTCATGCCAGAACGCCACGCTAATCTGCAAGCCCTCCTTGTGGAGGTCACGGAGTGGCTGCGCGGACGCCAGCAGCGCAGCGGGCTGAATGCGTGTGATCACGTCGCCATCCACCTGAATAACCGTTTGCATAGCAATCTCTTCGAGGCCCAGTTCCCAGAATTTACGGATCAGCATCATTTCATCTGGCGTTAGGGGGAAGGGGCGTGCGGTGTCATCAATCTCTGCGCGGCTATAGGTATTGTCCCAGAATTCGGCTTGGCGCTGTTGCAAGGCGCGAAAAATACCCACAAGATGGAGCGCTTTATCTTGCATTTCATATAAGCGCGAGATGTCGGCCTGCGCCACTGCCGTCAGCTCCTGCGACTGCGACGTGCGGAGCGCAATGCCGTGTTGCGCCCATGCATGAATCTGCTGAAATGCCTCTTGGCCTCCCAGCAGATTGAGGCCAGGCGGCGCGGGAATCTGTTGGCGGGCGAGTTCCTGACGATACGTGTTGGCCAGATCCAGCAAGGCGCAGCGCGCATTAGTCATTTTCGTGCTCACAATTCTCGGTTGCACAATCGTCGTAATCTCCAGATGTAGGAGATCTGACGTCAGCTTGCGCAGGTGTTCCCGAGCGGTGTGAGCTGGCTGTGCCTCGTCCGACGTCGCTACGCCATTATTGGAGGCGCGTTTGGACCAGGGCCAGAAGTTTTTCCAGCGCTGCGATATTGCCCTGAATAATGGCATGGCCGTCCTTTACCTGGTCCATGTGAAAGGTACGCAGGGCGGTGTACTCGTCGGTTAAAAACTCCGGGGGGAACACCGTCACGCTATCCCCTGCCAGCAAATTGACGCGCGTCAGGAGGATTTTGCTCTCGGGAGCATACGTGAGGGAGGCGCTCTGGAGACTCTCCGGGGTGAGATGCCCGACCACCGTCTGGATGTCGAGGGTCACCAGTTTTTCCAGGGAGGAGCGCACCTTCTCCAGGAAGGTTGCCGTGTCAGACATAGTGATCCCTTTCTCTCTAGTTTCGGGATGGCCTCATGACTGTTGTGAATGATTATAGAAGGAAAAAGGTCGCAGAGCCAGACACGCATCATATCATGCAGCGGTACGGAATCAGGAGGACATGTAGCTGTGGCGACACCACGCATTCTTGTCGTTGGCTCGATCAATATCGACATCGTGGCGCTGACCGAGTGTTTACCAGCCCCAGGCGAAACGGTCACAGGGGGAACCTTGTTGATCAATCACGGCGGGAAAGGGGCCAATCAGGCGGTAGCGGCGCGGCGCCTCGGGGCCGAGGTCCGCTTTATCGGTTGTATCGGTGATGACACCTTCGGTGCACCACTCCGACAGGCCATGGCCAATGAAGGTATTACTGTGGAGGGTCTCGCGACGATTCCAGGGATCAATTCCGGCACCGGGCTCATTGTCGTGGACCGTGCCGGGCGCAATCAGATTGCGGTCGCCTCCGGGGCAAACATGCACCTGACGGTCGACTGGATCGCGCGGTTCTCGGCAGCGTTTGCCTGGGCTCAGGTCGTGGTCTGTCAGCTTGAAGTGCCACTGGACACTGTGCTGTGGACGTTGCAGACGGCACGCCAGCATGGGGCGATCACGGTGCTCAACCCGGCTCCGGCGCAGCCCCTCCCGCCTGCCATCTGGCCACTGGTGGACTACCTGACACCCAACGAAATCGAAGCGGCCCAGGCGGCTGGTGTCCCGTGCGTCACCCTAGAGAACGCCACCGCAGTGGCGCAAGCCTTGGTCGCCCGCGGGCCGCGCGTGGTCATCCTGACGCTTGGGGAGCAGGGAGCCTTCATCAGTACCCGTGATGAGGCGCAGCATATCCCGGCGCTACCCGTCGCGGTGGTCGATACGACCGCCGCTGGCGATGCTTTTACTGGGGCGTTGGCGGTGGCGCTGGCGGAAGGGCAGACGGACGCCGCAGCGATCCGTTTTGCGAACGCTGCGGGTGGACTCACGTGCACCCAACGCGGGGCGCAACCCTCCCTCCCGAGTCGGGCGCAGGTTGAAGCGTTGCAAGGGCTGCTTCAGCCCTCTGCCGGTTGATGCTCCGGGCGTAGGAGATCGAACACGGTTTTCACGGGGCTAAACGTTTCCAGCGGTACTTCGACAAACACCGTATGCCACGCGGCCATCGCGCCGTTCCATAACCCCGGCCATTCGAGGGCTTTGAGGGGGCGCCCCGCGTAGGTTTTGTGCGCGATAAAGCCTGTCGTGGGGTCAACGAACTGTTGCAGATCAAAGGGTTGACCCCGAAAGTCACGCAGTCCACACACCAGATCCACCGGATTGAAATGCGTGGAGGACGCCAGGATGGCCTGCTGCTCAGGTACGGCGACATCGACCTGGGATGTCTCGACAATCTGGCGTGAGAGCGCACCGTCCAGATGCTCCACCCAGAACGGTCCGCCGCCTGGTTCACCGTTATTCCGCACCATGCCGCAGACGCGTATGGGTCTATTAAGGCGCTCCATCAACACGCGGAGCTGCTCAGGGCGGGGCCGCTGTGGCAGATCTATGGGTAACTGCAGCGCCAAATCCTGCTGCGCAAACGTCGCGATATCGACGAGAAGCGCGTCGTGCAATTGCCCTGCCGCTAGGCGTTCAAGATAGGTAAAGAGCCGCTGTTGGATCGTGACCAGATAGCCGCCGAGAGCTCGTTTATAGTCATACGTCGGAGCTTTGAGATGATCTGGGACGACATTATCCACATTCTTGAGAAACACGATGTCGGCCTGGAGCGCCTGGAGATTGTGCAGTAAGGCGCCGTGCCCACCCGGACGAAACAGCAGGTGCCCGCCTTCGTCTCGGAAAGGCTGATTGTCGGGGGTCACGGCGAGAGTGTCCGTCTCTGGGCGTTGGATCGACACGGTAACCTCGTACTGGGTTCCGGTGTCTCGCGCCTGCTGTGCCAGGGACGCAATGTGGGCCTGGACTGCCTCCCTATGCTGCGCGGTGACGGTCACATGGAGACGAGCGATGTGCCGACGATCCTGGGCGTACGTCGCCGCTTCCACACAATGCTCAGCCAGGGGCGTGCGACAGTGATCCTTATAGCGATGAAAATGTAACAGGGCTTTGGGAAGATTGGCGTAGTTTAACCCCTGTGGCGTCAGCAGGGCGGCTAACAGCTCCCGGTCTTGGCCGGTCGCCAGGCCGGTCGCCAGGTCACGGCCCTGGGCGCGCAGACAGTCCTGGAGTGCGGCATGAAAAGCAAACTGCGGCACATGATCGAGAAAGTGTTGCAGCTCGGGCGTGCGGGTGGACGGGGTCACGCCCGCCGGCTCATAGGCGGCGAGCAGGGTGTGAAACATGCGCGTGGCGGCTCCTGAGGCGGGGACAAACTTCGTGACGCGACCGTCCGCCACGGCTTGGGCATAGCGTGCGGCCAGCGCTGGGATCTCGTGAGCCTGCAAGACGACAATCCCGTCCCCCACGGTGCACGGCCGTTGGAGTTGCGTGGACAACATGCCCCGTTGAAACATGGCGAGCTGAGCGAGCACCGCCTCGGCAGATTGTCCACGAGCTGCCAGATCCTGCTGGTCCGTCGGGGTCAATAGTGCGTGTGGCATAGCATGACTTCCCGTCACAAAGAGCGTTTGATGGCCGGAATGACCGCCCAGAGGATGATCACAAAAGCTAGAGCCGTGAACACAGTGCGCATCGCAGCAACTCCTCAGCGGCGGTATTCATCGCCACAATCACCGATGTGCTCGTACAGGTTCCGTGACTGCACGAGCACGGCCTGGATGGCCTCATGATCGTCATCCGTCAAGCGCAACGTAAACACCCACGCGTTCTCCCCATGATGGTCGGCCACCCCTAGACGGACCCCGACGATGACACCGGCCACCGCAGGACGATCCAGCACGTAGCGCACCGCCACATTGGCGATACTGACCCCATACTGATCGGCAATGCGGCGCAGGGTCATGAGGAGTTCCTGGAACAAGGCCCAACCGCCCCAGGCATCGACCATCTGTTTGTATTTACGCAGGCTCGCGGTATTGAGCACCGCGCTACGCGGCTCGGGTTGGCCCAGATAGGCATCCGATAATAGCCCGCCGCACAGGGTGCCATAGGTCAGCAGAGTGATGTCGTGATCCTGGCAAAAAGGCACCATCCGTACTTCTGGGCGCAGATCAATGAGCGAATACTGCACCTGGTTGGACACGATGCGGATGCCGTGCTCCGTAATCGTTTGCAGATGTGTGGTGTCAAAATTCGTCAGAGCGAGATGGGCCAGTTTCCCGTCATCACGCAGCTGTGCCAGATGGGTTAAGGCATCGAGATACGCCGTATCCTCATAATCCCACCAATGAAATTGCAACAGGTCGAGGGTATCCATCCCCATACGGCGCCGGGAAATATCGACGTTCCGTTCGACCACGGGCCGCGTCATGGGGCCTGGTTGAGGCACCCATTTGGTGAAGGCCTGCATGGCGCGGAGCGCCTCTGGCCCGCGTGTTGCCGCGAGCTGTCGCCGAAACTCTCCAATAAAATCTTCTGCCGGGCCGTAGTGATCGGCGAGATCCCACGTCGTGAAACCGGCATCCAGATACGCAAACATATTCTGCAGCGCCGCGAGGGGGTCAATGCGTCCATGGGCTCCGGAGACCTGCCACATCCCATTTAAGAGACGGCAGATACGCATATCAGGCGTCAATTGAAACTGGCTCACTGGAGGAAGTGGCATACGGGCTCCTCGATCCATCGCACGGTTTCCATAATCTACACCGGCCTTTTCTTCTCGCACATCATGTCCCGGCATAATCGCTGAGAGTGCAGAGTAGGGCCGAGTGCCACCTCTCCTGTGGCCTGACGCACGATCTCCTCCTGCGACTCCCATGCATCGTAGTACGCTAAGGCAGTAGCCAGCACAATCTTGAGCTGGCTACTGCCGATACCAATATAGGCAGACAGTCTGAGACCGCATGACTGGGGCGAGCGCTCTCAGGTGGCGGTTTCCGGCACGTTGTAGACACACGATATCGGCCATAGGCGTTAGGGATTATGAGTTCTTGTTAATTTATATCCGATGAGAAAAATCTTCCAATGCTACAAAACCTACCTAGGCTGCGACTTGTGCATTTCTCACGACAGTCTATGCAATTACTCCTACAAATGCAGCATCTTTTACGGCAACACAGCGTTGACATCTCGCTCACGGCCCCTGATGCACCCGTACAAGTGCTCAACGCCTCGGAAACGCTTGCAGAGGAGGCTCTCAAGAAGTGCCGTGACCAGTTGCTCGCACTGCTCCCGCATGTGCAGCGCTTCTTGAGTGGCATGCCACTGCCACATTCCCTGACCTGTACGCGGTGTGGTCAGGTTGTCCCCTGCCCTGAGAGCACCCCGGGCCGTCTGGAGACATTACCCTACTTCTCCTGTCCCTGCGGGGTGCTGTTTCAGCCCGTGACTGTGGATCAACGTCTCTATCCACGTCATCCTGTCCATCTTCCGGGGGTCTATTGGTGTGAACGGGATGTGCAGCGCATTGGAGAGACCGTGGTAGAAGAGCTCTCATTAGGCGGGGTCACGCTGCAGAATCTCTCTGAGCATGTCATCACTCCTGAGGAAATATTGCTCCTCAGTTTTACCCTGGATGATAGCGCCAGCACGCTCATTAGTGGATCTATCATGGTGCGTTCCGTTGATGGGAGCACGATTGGCGCGCAGTTTGTCAACGAGTCGGGACTCAATCATGTGCTGGCAGCGTATCTGGGGGTGCGATGGGTGCAGGGAGAGGCCTCTATACATGGCTGAGCAGCGCTATGGCATGATTCTCTTGCATGCCTTAGATATCTCAGTCCTTTCTAGAAATGCCATCCTCAGGTGGTCGCGGCTGGAAGCTATCATGTGCAAAACCGTTTCACGAGGTAAGGAGCAAAGGATGCGGAAGCAGACATCGAAGATACGTATTGTACTATGCTGTATGTTATTGGGCAGCCTTCTGTCATGCCAAGGGAGTGAGAACAACGCGCCGACGATTGGCGTCACGGCTAAGGAAATCGTCCTGGGCCAGGCTGCCGCGCTCACGGGACCGGCTCAAAGCCTGGGGCAGGAGATGCAAGCGGGCGCGCTCGCCTATTTTGAGTCGATTAACAATCAGGGAGGCATTTACGGCCGGCGCATCCGTCTGGTGACGCTCGACGATGGTTACGAGCCTGACAAGACGACCGTAGCGACGAAGAAACTGATCGAGGAGGAAAAGGTGTTCATGCTGTTTGGCTATGTGGGCACCCCGACCTCGACAGTCGCAGTGCCAATGAGTGAGAAAGCTGGCGTGCCGTTCTTCGGGCCATTTACCGGTGCAGAGTTTCTGCGCAATCCTGTGAAGCCGAACGTCTATAACGTGCGGGCGAGCTACTACCAGGAAACCGAAGAGCAGGTCCATCAACTCGTTGATATTTTGCGGAAAAAGAACATCGCAGTGTTCTATCAGGATGATAGTTACGGCAAAGCCGGCTTAGCCGGCGTGCTACGGGCCGTAGAGAAACGTGGCATGAAAATCAGCGCCGAGGGAACCTATGAACGGAATACCACCCAGGTGCAACCTGCGCTTGGCAGCATCAGGGAAGCCAACCCGGATGCCGTCATCATGATCGGGGCCTACAAAGCCTGTGCGGCCTTCATTAAGCAGGCGAAAGCGGCTGGCATGAGCGATGCGCTCTTCCTTAATGTCTCCTTCGTAGGCAGTATGCCGCTGGCCCAGGCACTTGGCGCAGACGGCGATGGGGTAATCGTGACCCAGGTGGTGCCACTGCCCTGGGATACCTCCACTCCGCTGGTCGCGGAATATCAGCGCCACATGCGCCAATACATGCCAGATACCGCCTTCGGCTTCGGGTCACTCGAAGGCTACCTGGATGCCCGTGTTCTGGTGCAAGCTCTCCGTGACGTTGGCCTGTCCTTGACGCGCGAGGCGTTGCTCAAAGGCCTAGACACTATGTCGTATGCCCACTTCGGCGGAGTGTCGGTTGGCTTTAGCCCCACCGATCATCAAGGTTTGGATACGGTGTATCTGACGGTCATTAAGGACGGTCAGTACAAGCAGATTCCAAGTCTTGAAGCACTGCTGCATGACAAATCCTAATGGAGGCTCGTGTAATGAAGCTGTTCAATTTTGGGAAATATCGCGCCATCGTTCTCTCCATCGGCGCCTTTGTCCTCCTCATCGCTGGGGTGATGGTACTCAACGTGTTCATCTCCTCACAGCTTGCCAAGGATGCGGTGCAGATTAATGTCGCAGGCCGCCAGCGTGCGCTCTCCCAACGTACGGTCAAAAACCTTTTGGACGTCCAAAATACTGCCAGAGACGGCGGGCCTATCGACTATCCACTGAGCGAACTTACCAAGACAACGCAGCTCTTTGGCATCACCCTCCAGGCCCTGAGGGATGGGGGCATGACAACGGGGAGCGACGGGCGTCCGGTGACGCTGGAAAAAGTCGAAGCCACGACAGGGCGTCTTATGCTGGAAGAGGCCTTTAAATTGTGGTTGCCTTATCAAAATTTGCTCAACGCCATTGTGACCGACAAGCCAAAGGACGCCTGGTTTATGAACCTCGCCAAGGCCACAGACTATAGCCAGCGCAACAATGTCGCGCTGTTGGAGCTGATGCATACGCTGGCCACCGGCATGCAGACGACCGTAGGGGCCTCTGGTGGGCGCTTGGTGAGCCAGCAAGGCATGTTGTCTCAGCGCATTGCCAAGGATCTCCTCACCTTGAAAGAGACAGCCATTACCGGCGGTGATATTAGTGGGCATCTCAAGGCCCTGCAGCACATCGTCACGTTGTTTGATACGACGCTCACTGCCTTGCAGGCGGGGGAGCCCATCAAAGAGAGCGATGACCAGCTGGTCGCACCCGGTCTCGACGCGTCACCCGCAAGCCAGCAGGCACTCGCGACCGCGGTGCGTCTCTGGGCGCCCTATACATCGCTGCTCAACAATATCTTTACCGGTGCACCGGAGGCCACCTGGTTACAACAACTGGCAGAGAGCATTACGTATGGTCGAGAGCACAACTTGAGCCTGTTCAAATTGATGAACGACCTCACTACCGAGCTGGAACAGGGCATGATCAGCAAAGTCAATCGGTTGCAATATATGCAGGTCGCGGCCATTACTCTTGCCCTGTTGTACTTCTTCGTCATCTTGTTCCGTTTCGTGCGGCAATTACGGCACAGTGACGCCATGGCTGAGCAAGCCCGTCAGGAAACGCACGACATTGTCCATACTGTGCAAGAAGGGCTCTTTCTGCTCAATCCAGATTTACGCATTGGCTCGCAGTTTTCCGCCGCCACCCGCGCGCTTTTTGCCAAAGCGGCTCTCGAAGGCACCACGTTACAGGATCTCTTAGGTGGCATGGTCACCGCAAAGGATATGCAGCTCACCACAGATTACGTCAGCCTGCTCTTTGGCGGTCGGGTAAATGAGAAACTGGTGCGCAATATCAATCCCCTCAGTCAAGTCGCAGTCAACGTCGATCAGCGCGATGGGCATTTTGATATCAAGCATTTCGCCTTCAACTTTAACCGCGTCATGATTGACCAGAAACTCTCCCACCTCTTAGTGACGGTGCATGACGTGAGCGAACGCGTGCAACTGCAAAAAGCCCTCGAAGAAGCCAGGGAAAACTCACAAGACCAACTCAATATGCTGCTCAATATTCTCCATGTGGAGCGGCGGACCATGGGGCAGTTCCTCACGGATACGGCCGCGGCACTGCATAACATCAACGACATCTTTCGCCAGAACCGGATCGATGCGAGCAACGCGCGTCGCTACATTGATGCGATCTTTCGCATCATTCACCAGGTGAAAGGGGAGGCTGCGGCCTTAGGGCTGCCTTCCTTCGAAACCCGGGCGCATGCGTTTGAAGACGTGCTGACGGCTCTGCGGGAACAGGCGGGCATCTCGGGCAACCATTTTCTGCCGTTGACCGTCAAGTTGGACGAGTTAATGCAGCATCAGGCCGCGGTGCAGTCCTTGGTGCAACGCTTCCATGCGCTGCCGGCGCTAGAAGCCACCGCGCCGGCCGCGGCCGAGCCCGCTCCGTGGAACCATCTCCACCACCTGATACAGCGCATTGCGGAAACCGAGGGGAAACGGGTCGCTCTGCATACGGAGGGCCTGGAGACCGCGATGATCCCGCACGAGTATTAGAAACCGTTACAAGACATTGCCATCCAGCTTCTGCGTAATGCGGTGACACATGGGATCGAACGACCCGCAGAACGTCTGACGCATCACAAGAGCGCTGCGGGGCGTGTCGATGTGCGCTTTGAGCAGCACGAAGACGGCTATATCCTGATTGTGCGGGACGATGGCCGCGGCATTGATGCGGAGCGTCTGCGTGTCAAGGCGCTCGAACAAGGCATGGGTGAGACCGAGGAGATCAAATCCTGGAACCACGAACGCCTGATGTCCCTCATCTTTGCCCCAGGTTTTTCCACCGCTTCGGCAGCAACGCAGGATGCCGGTCGGGGCGTAGGCATGGATCTTGTCACGGAAACTGTGGAGGAGATCGATGGCCACGTCGAGATGTCCACGGTGCCCGACCAGTATTGCGAATTTCGCGTCGTGCTACCCAAGGTGGCTGTCATGTCCCCAATACGTGCATAAAGTGAAAGAGGTCTGTAAGCAACTGCTGGCACTGAAGTGCCGCAGCTTTGCCACTACCAGTCAAGGCCAGCCGGTCTTGACTAGTGCGACTAAATTAGGTCGGCCTACTTCGCCCCTAGTGGCCAGGTTTCTGGCCGCGTTATGGTCTGCGTTCGCCGTGTGACCACACCGCAGACAGGAGAAGACGGCTTGAGTACGGCGGTTGCGCTTATCGACATGCCCACACTGTGCACAGGTCCGGCTGGTGTTGCGCGGGTCCACACACACCAGAGGTATGCCTGCTCGTTGGGCCTTGTAGCTGATAAAAGACCGCAGTTGCCGAAAACTCCAGTTATGCTGCTTGCTCCGTTGCCCCTTACGAACCGTCATCCGACGCCTGATGTGGGTCAACTCCTCCAACACCAGGGCAGCCTTTGTGTCTGTGGCATACGCAACAAGGCGCTTACTGATCGTATGATTCGCCAGCCGTTGAAACCCGGACTGCCTTCCTGCCATCTTCTTGAGCCGCCGTTTGGCAGATTTTGTACCCGTGGCCTGGTAGGTTTGCCGTGCGGTGGCCGCACGGTGTCGCACGGCTTCAATCTCTGCTCCCGTATAGCTGTGACCATCGGAATCGGTGGCAATTTCTACAATCCCCAGATCCACACCAAGGAAGTGTGTTGGCTCAATCGGGGTATCTTCAGGCACGTCGATAGTGGCATACAGGTAGAATACGCCATCCCTCAAGACCAGGTCCACTTGCCCTTTGAGCCGTGGCAGGAACCCGGCGTGATATTCCCCGTAGAGCATGGCAACAACCTGTCTGCCTTGCAGCGTCAACAGGCTCACATGCGCTGGCCCTTTCCAGCCGAGCAAGCGTTCATCATAGGTCATGGCACCGTCAGACCGAAAGACGGGACAGGTTTTCTTGTCACGCCTGAACGTCTCGACCACTTTCCCGATCGCCCTGACGGCCATCTGCGAGGACAACCCACAACGCTCACGCAACGCCTGATAGCAACGCACGTGGATGGCTTGTTGGCTAAAAACATGCGCCTCAAAGCCCACCTGTGCCGCATACGACGCCGCCGCATTGAAGGCATGCATCGTCTCCAGCAACGCCGTATGTTGCTCAGCAGTCGGAACCAGTTTAAGCTGCAAGGTCAGTTTCATGCCCTCAAGGTCGGATGTTTTTTGCCCATTGTCAATAAAAAACTATGGCTAAAGCCTGGGAGCCATTCCTCCACTGCCGTTGAAACGGCGTGGTTTCCAGGGGCTAAAGCCCAGGGAATTCTATGAAGTTACTGATCGTTGATGATTCAAACATCATCCGCCGTAAGATCGAGCGTTCGGCCCATGTCGATAATCTGCATGTGGTCGGCACGGCTGCTGATGGCGTGGAAGCTGTCAAGCTTTTTCAGCAAACCTTGCCTGATGTCGTGACGATGGATCTGACCATGCCACACATGGATGGGATTGCCTGCATCGAACAACTAGTCGTGATCAAAACCGATGTCCTCATTCTGGTAGTCTCGGCTCTGGCAGACAAGGCCACGGCCATTGAAGCCCTGAAAAAGGGAGCCCATGGCTTTCTCTGTAAGCCATTTACCGAAGAGGAATTAAACGAAGCACTCAACGAACTCTTGGAAGGAAATCCCTATGCACGAAGGTGATTTACAGGTTTTTATCGACGGTACGACGCATTACTTTCAGCAGACCTCGCAAGAGAAGGCAACGGTCGGCACACCGTACTTGCTCGATACGAGCACATCGCTCTGCTATGACTTCACAGGCATCATTGGGGTGGCTGGCCGGCGCAAAGGCTGCGTCTATTTTTCAGCCCCCACCACCATGCTGACGCATCTGCTGACGAGTCTGGGGGAAACCGAGATCAGCACAGCATACCACTGTGACCTGGTGGGGGAAGTGGCGAATACCATTTCCGGGAATGCCCGGAAGATGTTTGGCAAAGATTTTATGATCTCGGTGCCGGTGGTGATAGCCGGAGAGCCGGAGCGGATCCAGCTGCCCAAAAACATTCGTTCCTTTGTGATTCCGATTACCTGGTGTCAACATCAAGCGGCGCTGGTCATCAGTCTAGAATAGATGAGGACGACCAGATGACTCACCAAGACGAAACAGACATTGCTCTGGATCCGCAGGGGATGGCTGTTTGCTCGCCTTGATCCCGATGGCCCTAGGTGTTAGGGTGTATCCGTAGTCCTTACACCCCGGCGCCATCCCTCCCCAGGCGAAGGAGACAGCCATGCAACTCATTGACTTCTGCGTGCGTTATCCCATCTCCGTCCTCGTTGGTGTCATCCTGGCGCTGCTCTTCGGGGTCATTTCTCTGACCCGTCTTCCTCTGCAAATGACGCCCACGGTTGACCGTCCCGAGGTATCGGTCGAGACCGTGTACCGCGGGGCCGCTCCCGAAGAAGCGGAAAATGAAATCGTCGACCGCCAGGAAGAAAAACTCAATGCCGTGCAGAATCTGCGCGAGATGGTCTCCACGTCCTCAGAAGGGCGTGGTGTGATCACGCTGCGCTTTGACTGGGGAGTGCAGAAAGACGTCGCCCGCCTGGAAGTGGCGCAGAAGCTGGATCTGGTGCAGGATGCCCCGCTCGATGCCGAGCGTCCGATCATCCGCGCGGTGAGTTCCGATGAAGAAACGCCTATTGCCTGGCTGATCGTGCATACCAAGCGCGATATTAATGAAGTACGGCAGGAAGGCGAGGACATCATCAAACCGCGCTTGGAACGGATCGAGGGCGTGGGCGCCGTGTGGATGTTTGGCGGCCAGGAGCGTGAAGTGCACGTCGGGCTCGATTACGCGGCCCTCACGGCCCGCGGGCTGACGATTGGGCAAGTGCGCGATGCCATCCTGCGTGAAAATCGCAACACCAAAGCTGGGACGATTGATGAAGGAAAACGCCGCTACTTGATCCGCACGGTGGGGCAGTTTACCGATCTGAAGCAGATCGAGGACGTCATCATTACCACGCAGAACGGCGTGACGGTGTTTGTGCGTGACATTGCCACAGTGCGCTTTGGTCTCAAAGAACAGGAGCGCTCCTTTCGGTACTTTGGCAATCCCACGCTGGGTTTTGGTATCTTGCGCCGCACCGGCGGGAACACGGTGGAGGTCATCCGGGGCGTCAAGCAGGAGCTGGCTCATCTCAACACCATCTACGCTCAGAAAGATATCCGCCTGGAAGCTGTCTACGATGAGACGGATTACATTTATGACGCCGTCCACTTGGTGACGGAGAATCTGTATGAAGCGACGCTCCTCACCGTGGGCGTGCTCCTGCTGTTCTTACGCAGCCTCAGCAGCATCTTTGTCATTGGATTGGCCATCCCGATCTCGGTGATTACCACCTTTATCATCATTGACCTCCTCGGGCGCTCGCTCAACATCGTCATGCTGGCGGCCCTAGCCTTTGCGGTGGGGAGTGTACTCGACGACTCGATCGTCGTCTTGGAAAACATTGTGCGCCATCGTGAAATGGGCAAATCGCGGCTCCAAGCCACGCTGGATGGTGCCAAGGAGGTTTGGGGCGCTATTCTGGCGACAACTTTGAACGATCTGGCGGTGTTCCTCCCGCTGATTTTTGTCAAAGACGAGGTCGGACAATTGTTCCGTGACATTGCCATTGCCACCTCGATTTCAACCGCCGTATCGCTCGTCGTCGCTGTCACGGTGGTCCCCATGATGTCCGCCCATGTCCTGCGGCTGCGCGTGGGGGGACCGCGCTACCCACGTCTAGCGCGCTTCCTCGACATCCTCTTCTGCCGTTGGCTCGGCGACCTGTTTAGTAACGGTTTACTCGGTCTGCTCTCCTGGCTACGCTACGGCGTCGTGCGGCGCGTGGTCGTGGCGCTGGTGTTGATTGGCGGTTCATTGGGCCTGAGCTGGTACTGGCTGCCGCCGATTGATTACCTCCCGAAAGGCAACCGTAACCTCATCATCGCGATTGTCAAACTGCCACCAGGGCTGAACTTAGAGCATATTGAGGGCATTCTCGGCGAGTTGGCAGAGCGCTATCGTCAGATGCCGGAGATCCGCCACCTGTTTTCAGTGTCACGCACGGAGAACCCTCTGCTCGGCGTCATTGTGCATCCCGAGTCTGCCGACATTAAAACCATGCAGCGCATTGTGGGAGAGATGCAAAAGCGCTCCGTGGGCATTCCGGGTACACGCAACGTCTTTGTCACCCAGATGTCACTCTTCCGCCGCAGTGGACAGTTGCTCGGTGGCACCAACATTGAGATTGACGTCAAAGGCCACGGCTTGGGCGAGGTGCGTGACCTGGCCGCGAAGATCGAACAGCAGGTCCGTCCGCTTGATGGGGTGAACTTTGTCAACTCCAGCTTTGAGTGGGGGAACCCAGAACTCCAGGTGCGTGTGGATCGTGCCAAAGCGGCGGAATTGGGGCTGTCGGCCAGCGAAATTGGCTATATGGTCGAGACCTTTATTGCCGGGACCAAAGCTGGCAATTTTCGTGAGAATGGGAAAGAGCGCGACATTACCCTGGTCGGCACCACACGCGGCGCCGTGCGGACGCAAGCGCTGGACAGCGTGACCCTGCGCCCCCCCAAAGGGCAACCCATCCGTCTGGCGGACATGGCGCAGATTCGTGAGGCGGAAGGCCCCACCAAGATCGAGCACATTGACCGCGACCGGGCCATTAAGCTGACAGTGAATATCAAAGACGCCGTCCCTTTGCAGACGGCGCTCAACGCCATCAATACGCAAGTCGTTAAGCCCATGCGCCGCGATCTGCCTGCAGGGTACAGCCTCAATGTCAGCGGACAAGCCAAAGACCTGTACAAGACCTGGGAAACGCTCAAATGGTCATTTTTGCTCGCCTTGATCATTATTTACCTGCTCATGTGCGCGCTCTATGAATCATTTGCGTATCCGCTGTTGATTCTCCTGAGCATTCCCCCCGCCATGGTCGGGGGGGTGCTGTGCCTGCGCATTGTCAACAGTGGCTTGCATGTCTTTGGCGTGCAGTTGATCCAGGGCGATCCCACCGTGAAGATGGACGTACTCGCCATGATTGGCTTCATTATGACCGCCGGCATTGTGGTCAAGGCGGCCATTTTGCTGGTGGGGCAGGCGATGCAGCACATGAGTGAAGGCATGCCCCCGCAAGAGGCGATTCTGGAAAGTGCCCGCAATCGGTTGCGCCCCATTTTTATGACGGCCAGCAATGTGTTTGGCTTCTTACCGCTTGTGGTGGCGAGCGGCGCGGGCTCGGAATTGTATCGCGGCATGGCAGCGGTTGAACTTGGGGGGCTGGCGTTGTCTACCCTGTTTAGCCTGCTGCTGGTGCCTGTGGTGTTCTCACTGTGGGTCGATATCGAGGCATCCCTCCCGCGCTGGGGACGGCGCCAGCCCACCTGCTCAACCGCTGCCAGAGACGATATCGAGCTGTTGGCTGAGCGGGAAGAGGTCGGCGACTAAGGCACACAGTGGCGTGGCGTTAGTCGGCCGTCGCGTCGTCTAGGCGGGCGAACGCCTCTGGATGCGCCAAGGTGTGGCTACCTCGCAGGCGATCCCCGCTGCCGCGAAATGTCCGCGTGGCCTGGAAAAACTCTGCGCCTTGTACCTCAGCAAGGTAGTAAGCCAGCAGTTCGCCGGCCAGGCAGTACACCAGGGGCGAAAACACCTCAGGGACAGCCTGCGGCACCGGCAGGATAATATCGGCTTGTTCCGCGCTCAATGACTGCGTCCCACTCGCCACCGCCAGCGTTGGGCGACCAATACCTTTGGCATACGGCAGCAGTTCTAAGGCGCGATCTAGGCTGCGGCCAGGGGGCATGATGACACATGTCGGTGTCTGCTCTTGCTGGTTGAAGAACTGAATATGGGCCCACTCCTCAATATCCTGCGCCCAGGCATTGGCTCCACAGCTCTCCACCAGCTTCGCGGCAATAAATAAGGCGGTCGCATAACTGGGGCCAGAACCCATAAAGACCCAATTCTCTGCCCCACCAAAGCGTTCCGCCACGTGCTTGGCATATGCATCGTTTGCCTGGATCGTCGCATCCATACAGGCGGCGACCTCGCGTAACTGCTGCCGCCACGCCTGCGCTTCTGCTGCCGAGATGACCTGGCGCACTTCCCCCAAATGCAAGGCACTCAAGAACAGACTCAGTAACTGCACCGTATACGAACGAATCCCTGGTGAACGTCCCATCTCTGGGATTGGCACGGCCACGGCAGCGGCGGCAGCTTGGGCGATGCCACTGCTGGCGTTCCCAGTGATCGCAATCGTCTCCGCCCCGGCAGCACGCGCCAAGTGCACTGCTTCGATGGAACGTGACACTCGGCCCGAGTTCGAGATGCCAAACACGACCGCCTGTGGTGATAATCTATCTGCCTCATACCGGGCGAATTGCATCGCCGACAGGGCTTTCACCGGCAGGCGACAAAAGCGGGCGAAGGCCATCTCACACGCGAGACCAGCGTAAAACGAATCCCCACAGCCCGCGGTGTAGATCGCTTGCCAGCGCTGGGGCTGTAAACGGGCAAACGCCTCCTGGACTGCGCGTTCGGTGGTCTCGAAGACCTCAAGCAGCAACGCAGGTTGGCTGACAATTTGGGCATACATCATTTGGCGCGGCGAGGCGATAGTCGTCATAGAACACTCCAGTCAAATCACACGGTAGACAGGGAACGTGCAACGCGTCACAGTATAGCCATGATGCATGCCAGGAGCAGCAGCACACGTGAACTGCCAAGGTGGTGGCGCAGCGCTATTCGACGCTTGACAAGTCATCTAGGCCATATTACATTTCCGTTAGCACTCATGGGAGTCGAGTGCTAACGGTGGTGTACCCGACTCAGATGCACGAGAGACGGAGGAGGAGAGCTACGTATGCCAATTTATGAGTATCGCTGCCTCGCTTGTGGTCATCAGTTTGAACTGATGCAAAAGTTTTCGGATCCGCCAGCGGAGACGTGCACGTCCTGCGCTGGGACCGTACAGAAGTTGATCTCGCGCTCGGCTTTTCATCTTAAAGGTAGCGGCTGGTATGTCACTGATTATGGACGCAACGGTGGCAAAAATGAGCAAACAGCGGGCAAAAATGATGCCGATACCAGCACCGGTGATACGAAAAGCTCAGACAAAGGTGAAGGATCGTCAAGCACAGAATCTGCCAGTGCGCCATCGGCGAGTCCCGACGCAAGCTCCAGTTCCACGACGTCCTCTTCTTCTGCCGCCTAGCTTGGGCGATACACACGGGAAGGTCGCACGGAGACCGCGAACCTTCCCGCGACGAGTGCATTAGGTTCGTGCTGGCTGCGTAGTTCTGCGTGATCGTATGTTGATACTAAACAAGGGTTTTTCCCTGAAAGCGAAGATATTCTTCAATTGTTCTTTCGAGAAACCTGCGTCTTTGCCTGGACGTAGCCGATAATGCAATTCCATCTCACGACCATCCTGTAAGACCCCACGGACGATAATCTTATCCTCCAGCGTTTTGACGCGAAAGGCCCCGTATTGCACCTCCTCGCCGTGCGCGAGATGTTTGAACATATTCTGTGTCAAGGCAGTGTAGCTTTTCACCCTTTGTCCCTCACAACCAAGTCGTCAGCTCATGCTCGTCCGATTTGCCTTGCCATCGTCAAAGATGCTACCATGGCAAGGCTTGGAGGATACGGCAAATTTCCAGCATCCTTACCCTAGGTCTTGGTCTCTATGGAATGTCGCTGGCCTCTGAGGCTGAGGCGACCTCAGGCGTGCCCCCATTCCTATGATAGGTCGGGGGCGGTGGAATAATGAGGAGGCTTCCCGTAGCCAATTCGATAGTGAGATGGCCCTCGGCGATTTCACGAACCGTGATGGTGAAGTGACTCTCTTCTTCATCATGTGCCACGAGCGCCGGTGCACCATGATATAGCTGGCGAATACGTTTCGCAATCAGCATAGTGGCAAGATAGCGATTACCGATTTTCTTAATAGCGGCATCAAGGAACGCGTGCTGGGTAGTCAAGGTTCGGCCTCCTGACGCTGACAACCTTGTGGCACAGGACGACTGCCGTAGTGGCAATAACGTTGCGCAACCTGTGAATATAACACATAAAGAGGAGTATGTGCTAGGGATGCGCCCTCTGGTCGTACTCCCTGGAGGAAATCTATGTTTTATTCCCCCATGGCTATCCGAGAACTGGTGTCGCGTCTACTCGAAGAAGATGTGGGATATGGCGATATTACCACCCTGGCTATCGTCCCGCCCCAGGCCCGTGCACATGGGCAGATCTTCGCCAAGGAACCCCTCGTGCTGGCCGGGCTTGCCGTGGCCAAGGAGGTCTTTCACCTCGTCGATAGCACGATAGAATTTGCCCCTATGGTGTCGGATGGTGCGCATCTGAATCCTGGCGGTGTGTTGGCTCAGGTGCGTGGATCTGCCTGTGCACTCCTCACTGCAGAGCGTGTCGCCCTGAATTTACTCCAGCGTCTTTCAGGCGTGGCGACTGTGACCCAGCGCTATGTAGATGCTGTGCAGCATACGAAGGCCCGTATTGTCGACACGCGGAAAACCACCCCAGGACTCCGTCTACTCGAAAAATATGCCGTGCGTGTTGGGGGAGGGCACAATCATCGCTTCGGCTTGGGGGATGGTGTGCTGATTAAAGATAATCACATTGCCATTGCCGGTGGTGTCGCGACAGCCATTCAACAGGCCCGCCACGCCGTATCGCACTTGCAAAAAATCGAGATTGAGGTGGAAGACTTCGCCCAACTGCATGCTGCGCTTACAGCCGGGGCAGATGCTATCTTGTTAGATAATATGAGTCCCGAGCAGACACGGGAAGCCGTGCATCTTGTACGTTCTAGGCCAAGAGGAGACGAGATCTTACTCGAATCCTCCGGGGGCATTACTCTCCAAACAGTCCGCTCTTACGCTGAAGCCGGGGTCGATCTCATCTCCGTTGGAGCACTCACGCACTCGGCACCAGCGGTCGATATTAGCCTCGAAATGACCGCAGAAACGTAAGAAGCTGAGGAGCGGGCCTCAAGCCTGGATGAAATGATGGCGCTGTAGAAATGCCCGGATCAGGTCCACAGTGTGCTGGGGCTGATCCAGCATCAGATGATGCCCAGCCTCAGGCACTGCAGCCCACTCCATCTGTGGGCATCTTCCCTGGATGTCTTGTAAGAGCTCAGGCGTGAGGCGTGGGCTATGCTCAGCCCGTAGCACGAAGGCTGGGCAGGTAATCCTCTGCCAGAACGGCCACGTATCACTCGACGTGCGTTGCGCATACACGCGACGATCAATCTTATGACTCCAGGTGCCATGGGGTAATTGGCGGGCGGCTGAGCGCGCGATGTAGGCATGGATGGCTTGCGATGCGCGTATGCCTTCAGGACGAATACGAAAATGGGCGATATATTCCTCCAAGGTGGGATACTCCCGGCTTGGACGGCGTCCCAGTTGCTGTAAGACATCGGCCGCTTCCTCAGAATACACAGGCCGTGAGTCACAGACGATAAGTGCCCCAACATCTTCCGGCCATGTCCCGGTGTATTGGGTGAGGAGTATTCCTCCCATCGAATGGCCCACCAAGACTGGCGCGGTGATCTGTTCAGCGCGGCAAAACGCCCGGAGATCCTGTATATGGGCTTCAAAAGTGTAGATGGGCGGCTCCGCCCAACTGCTATCACCATGCCCACGCAAATCTACAGCGAGCACGTGACAATCACGCGCTAGAGCCGGTCCGATGAAATCGAACCAGTGCGCGTTCGCGCCACCCCCATGAATGCACACCAACGTGTGCGGCCCTGGACCACCGTAGTCAAGGGCATGCAACTTCACGTGTTCTAACTGCAAGTATTTCTCGATCGGTTTTGTCTGCATAGACGTCCTCAGACCTGGGAGACCTGGCTATTCCATCTCGCGACGTGGTGGACCTCCGTCAATGTGGATGGTCGTCCCCGTCATGAAGCTCGATGCCTCGGACGCGAGAAAAATCGTGGGATACGCAATTTCTTCGACGCGACCCCATCGGCCTAGCGCGATACGCGAGGCAACATTACGATAGACTTCCTCTGCGTTAGGATTCGTCCGATGGAGGACTTCCAGATACCCCTCTGTCTCAACAGGGCCTGGGGCAATACAGTTCACCCGAATGTTATGGGGCGCCCATTCCAGAGCCAATGTCGTCGTAAAATTGATCACAGCGGCTTTTGAGGCACCGTAGTGGGACATCATCTGGGAACCACGCACACCTGCCATGGAAGCGATGTTGACGATGACGCCTCCTGCCTGGCGTTCAATCATGGCTTTTCCTACCGCTTGGCAGAAGAGAAAGACACCATGCAAATTGATACTGACGACGGTGTTCCAGCCATTGAGACTGATGTTTTCTACCGGGGCACGAAAGCTCGCGCCATGATTGTTCACGAGGACATCAACCTTGCCAAACTCTTCTAACGTTCGCTGTACGACGCTGTTGACCTGTGCGGGGTCGCGAACGTCCACGGGCAGAGCTAATGCACGCTTCCCAAGACTGCGAATGGCCTCGGCAGTGGCTTCGAGGTGCTCCAGCCGGCGGCTGCACAACATGATGTCCGCACCAGCACGGGCACATTCCAACGAAATGCTTTTCCCAATGCCGATGCCTCCACCGGTGACAATAATGGTTTTCCCTTCGAGGGAAAAAGGAGACGTAGTCATCTGGGAGATCCTTCCGCACGTAAGCGCACGCTTTTCGGGGCGACAATCGCCTTACTCATCGGCGAACCCCAAGCGATATTTGCTGAGGAGATCGGCAACCTTGTCACGGTCACAATGCATACAGAGATATTTACTTTCCGGAGACAAGGTCTCAAGCAGGTAGAGACGTTGATAATTCCGTGTGGTGCCGAATAACTCATGCCCACAGAAAGGACATTCCCCTTTGCGCACAATCCAGGGGCGGGATTTGTGCGACGTGCTCTTCATCCGAGACAGAAAGAAGCAGAAGCTCAGTAGTACCAGAATCCACACCAGAATCCAGAGCCCTCCATGGCTAAAAAAGTCTGCGACAGTTTCCAGGGTCTTATGCAGCAATAGCATGGCGCACCCCTCTGACAAAGACAGCTGGGGCAAAGCAAGAGCGACTCGCTCGGGGTGCCCAAAAGGCGCTGCGGCCTGCATTGCCTTCGAGGCTTGATCTCGCCTTATCCTAGCGAAAAGAGACCACAGAATTCAAGCCTTCATTTCTGGACAGCATCCTCTACGCCACATCGAGACGGTGACAAACAAGCGCTAGCACCGCCCGTAGGCATGGTGTATGCAAAGAGCCCGACTGCAACCCTGCTTGACGGATGACTCAAGGTTTGTCACAGTTGTCTCTTATATCTTTCTCCCTAGCGATATGGTCTTCCTGTCTTGTAGAGAGCTTGAGTGAGATCGTAGATGTCTCGCATCTAGAAAGAAATATCCCATAGGGATGACGTACCCGCACTCCTCGATTGCGATGTGAAGACACGAGGCTGTCGGTGAAAGGAAGTCTGTGGACACGAGATTGCCGTATGGTCGTGTGGCAGCCCTCATTCCTGCGGCTGGTGCAGGGCGCCGCATGGGCAGTACGACGCCGAAGCAATTTTTGCGGATTGGCGACCGAGAGATTTTGGCCCGTACTCTTGCCGTGTTTGAATCGTGTGACGCCATTAGTGAGGTCTGGGTTATCGTGGCGACGGAGTATACGGCGGAGTGCCAAAAAACAATTGTTGAACGGTATGGATTGCAGAAAATTCGCGGTGTTGTGGCCGGAGGCCCTACACGTCAGGCATCCGTTTGGCGTGGGTTGCAGCACGTGTCAGAGGATGTTGAGCTGGTTATCGTACATGATGGAGTCCGACCTTTTGTGACTGAGTTACTCATCTGTCAGATACTCGAGCGTGCCGCACAAGACGGTTCTGCCATCGCCGCAGTCCCGCTGAAAGATACGCTCAAACGCGTCTCAGCGGGGGGGGAAGTCGAAATGACTGTGCCCCGTGATAGTTTGTGGCGCATTCAGACCCCTCAAGCTTTTCAACATGGTCTCTTACGAGCTGCCTTCCAGCATGCCTGGCACCACGGCGTTGAAGCGACAGATGAGGCGGGTTTACTGGAAGCGCTAGGGCATCCAGTAAAAATTGTAGAGAGTTTTGAGCATAATATCAAAGTAACAACCAAAGATGATCTTGTATGGTGCGAAACCTTCCTACGCTATCACGCGTGCTAAGGTGAAAGACCGTATGCGTATTGGTATCGGATATGATGTCCACGCGTTAGTTGTTGGCCGCCCTTTGGTGCTTGGTGGAGTAGCCATTCCCTATGATTTTGGACTCGACGGCCATTCTGATGCGGATGTAGTGGTCCACGCGTTATGTGATGCTATGCTTGGGGCACTCGCACTCGGCGATCTGGGGCAACACTTCCCCAGCACAGATGAGCGTTGGCGTGGGGTATCGAGTTTGCGTCTCTTGCAGCATGTCGTAGGGTTGTTATCTGCCCGGCATTATACGCTAGGCAATGCGGATATCACGGTCGTGGCCCAGCGCCCGCGTTTGGCCTCTTATATAAGCCATATGGTACAGACGCTGGCGACGACCATTGGTGTCACGCCCTCACAGATAAGCGTCAAGGCTACGACTACAGATGGATTAGGTTTTACTGGTACTGGTGCTGGCATCGCCGCCTATGCCGTTTGTCTCTGCGTCGATCACCAGACGGATGGTCAAGATGGCTGACGAAAAGCTCTATGGAATCCATCCGGTCCTTGAAGCGTTACAGGAAGAGCGACGGTCTATCTCGAGGATTTTTGTAAGTCGACAACGGCGTGACCCTAGTGTCCAACGTCTGCTCGGTCTCGCTGCACAGCGTAGTATTCCCGTCGTCGAAGTCGACCGTGCGCAGCTGCAGCAGCTGTCAGGCAATGGCACGCACCAAGGTGTAGTGGCCTTGGTCAAACCGCTTCCCTCCCCATCGTGGTCTGAGGTGCTGGCCTCGCTTAAAACCACTCTAGGACCACAGACAGTATTATGTCTCGACAATGTAACCGACGTGGGAAATTTTGCTGCGTTGATTCGTTCAGCTGCGGCTTTTGGGGTACAGACGATTCTCCTCCCACGTCACGAAGCCGTCTCAGTGACTGCTACTGTCGCAAAACGTTCAGCTGGCGCGCTTGAGCGCATGGGGATCGTGCGGGTAGGGAATCTGGTCCAAGCCCTTGAGGCATTGAAACAAGACGGTTTTTGGGTGTATGGTGCGGATACACAGGGTACGACAGCTGTCGCACAGATGGATTGGCCAGAACGCCTCGTCTTGGTGTTGGGGGCGGAAGGTCGTGGTATCCGTCGTCTTGTCCGGCAGTATTGCGACGGTTTTATCCGGATTCCTATGCACGCAGCGATGAACTCATTGAATGTTGCGACGGCAGGAGCGATTATTTTGGCCTATTGCTGGGATTGCCGCACAGTATCGATAAGTGCACAGACGCTGCACGAGGAAAGAGCTCGCTAAACCATTTTCTCATTGACAAAAAGCTTTTTCTTTTTTACGATCCACAGCTATTCATTTTGTCTATCAGCATGTGGAAACGTCTGCACTGCCTAATGTAGCTCCGCCGATGTAGCTCAAAGGTAGAGCAGCTGATTTGTAATCAGC
>SXND01000223.1 GCA_005777235.1 Pseudomonadota bacterium | reverse complement strand
GCCATCGTGGTGCTGGAAAACATCTTCCGCTTTGTCGAAGAGAAAAAGATGCGCCCCATGGAGGCGGCGCGGGACGCCACCGCCGAGATCGGCTTAGCGGTGATGGCCACCACGCTCAGCCTCGTGGTTATCTTCGTGCCGGTGTCCTTCATGTCCAGCATCTCGGGACGCTTCCTCTATCAGTTCGGCATCACCGCCGCGGTGGCGGTCATGGTCAGCCTCCTGGTGTCGTTCACGCTGACGCCAATGATGAGCGCGCGGCTGCTGCGTGCCGAAGATAGCGGTGGGCATGACAGAGCCGGGTCACGGCGCGGTTTCTATGGCTTGATTGATCTGGTGTACACCTGGATGCTCAAATGGTCCATGAAGCTGCGCTATCTGGTGGCGTTGCTGGCCATTGCGGTCATTGCCTCGTCGGTGCCGCTCTATCAGGTTCTGAAGCAGGAGTACATCCCCACCGATGTGGACGAAGCTGAGTTTGAAGTCGCGGTCACGGCCCCGGAAGGCACCAGCGTGAAGGCCATGGATGAGGTCATGCAAGCGGTGGGCAAGGAGCTGCGCGCCGTGAAAGGCGTGACGCTGGTGATGACCGCTGCCGGCGGTAGTTTTTTAGGCACGGTCAATACGGGTAATGCCTATGTGCGCATTGCCCCGCACGAAGAGCGCACCTTCACCTTCACCCGCCTGTGGCATGGTCTGCTGGCCGGTGACCCCAAGGTCGCCTGGCGCGGGAACTACACCCAGCGCGATGTGATTCAGGAAGTCCGTAAGCGCCTGCGTAAATTCCGTGAGGTGCGCAGCATGGCGCGCAATTTCCCCTCGTTCAACATTGGCGCCGGGAACTTTGAAATTGACTTTGCCATCCGCGGTCCCGAGCTGCACGCCCTGTCCGAGTATGCCGAGAAGTTGCGCTCACGCTCACAAGAGCTGGGCTTAGTCGATGCCGATACCACCTTGCGCCTCAACAAACCCGAGCTGCGCGTCGAAATCGATCGCGCTCGGGCCGCCGATATGGGCGTGGAGACGGAAGACATTGCCCGCGCCTTGCGCCTGATGGTCGGTGGCGAAGACAAAGTCTCGCGCTTCCGCGACCCGGCGCTCAACGAGGATTACGACGTCCAACTGCGCCTGCGTGACGGGGACCGCAACGACCCCGATACCATCTCGCGCCTCTACGTGCCGCGCCAGGGTGGCGCGCCGGTGCGCCTGGACAACTTGGTGAAGCTGGTGTCCGCCAAGAGCCCCTCACGCATTGACCGCCTGGATCGGCAACGCACCGTCAGCCTGCGTTCCGGCATTGCCACCGTCCACCCCAATACCGATAAGCTCACCGGCTATGCCCTGGCGGATCGCCTGGAAGCCTTAAAAGTCGCCACCGACGAACTGAAGATGCCGTCCACCTACAGCACCCGTATCTCTGGACGTGGCAAGGAACTCGAAAAGACCTTTCACGAGTTTATCTGGGCCTTCCTCCTGTCGCTGATTTTCATGTACATGATTCTCGCCTCACAGTTTGAGAGCCTGGTGCACCCGCTGACCATCCTGCTGTCCCTGCCGCTGTCGGTACCCTTTGCCCTGCTCTCTCTGTGGTATACCGGCGATAAGCTGAATCTGTACTCTGCCCTTGGCATGCTGGTGCTCTTCGGTGTCGTCAAGAAGAACGCCATCTTGCAGGTCGATCACACCAACAACCTGCGGCGCCAGGGGTTTGAGCGCCTGGACGCCATCATGACCGCCAACCGGGACCGTCTGCGCCCGATTCTCATGACCACCCTGGCCCTGGTGGCTGGGATGCTGCCGCTGGCCATTGGCACCGGCCCTGGGGCGGAGGAGCGGCGGGCGATTGCGGTCGTCGTCATTGGAGGGCAAACCCTGTCCCTGCTGCTGACGCTGCTGGTCACTCCGGTGGCGTATTCCATCTTTGATGATATTGGCATACTGTTGAAGCGACTCTTCCGAGCACGGCACCACACGCCGTTGCCAGCCTATGAGGTGGAGGCGCAGGCGGATTAAGGCCCCTGCTCGGATGGCGCCAGGACGTCCGCGCCATGTGCCTCGGCTGACGGCGGTTGTGAACAGTCGTCAGCTCTCCACCGCGCTCCATGTCCCACCAATCTGCGGCGCGTCGGTGGCAGGCATCTCCACGTGGCGCCACCAGCCGCCGGCTGGCAGTCGACACGGAGCGGTCATCCCACACGGCCTACGGTCAACGTTGAGGGGTGGGAGAGTCCAAAGCGGCGCTCTGTAGCGTCGCCCATCTTGGTACCACATTCAACATCGTGGGTGAGCACGTCGCGCTGTCGGCACGTGCGTGTTTTCAGCCGGATACGGTACGCTGGTGTGCGAGACATTTTGACCTCATCGCCGCGACCTGGCAGGAGGACTAGTGTTTATACAGTCGCTCATACATCATCAGGTTGCGCAGGATCAGCTTCACATACCCCCGCGTTTCATCCAGCGGAATGCGTTCAATACACTCATCCAGCGGGATACCAGCCCATTGCTCGCGCCAGCGTGAGGCGCGTCCTGGGCCAGCATTATACCCGGCGAGCGCCAGCATCACGTTGCCCTGATAGCGCTGCATGAGGCCAGAGAAATAGGTTGTGCCGAGGATGACGCTGAGTTGCGGATCGTGCAAACGCGTTGGGGGTTCCTGCGGGCGTTTCAATTTGGTCAATACTTCCTGGGCCGTGGCTGGCATGAGTTGCATGAGACCGCGCGCCCCCGCCGAAGACGTCGCCACCGGATTAAAGGCACTTTCTTGCCGAATGATACTCAACACCAGATACGGGTTGAGATTGGTCACGCTGGCCTGCTGGGTAATCTCTGGCCAGAAGAGCTGTGGGTAGAGCGCAGTCCAGAAGTCGCGTGGTAACCCACGCACTTCCGGTGGGCTCAACGTCTCGACCACCCCATTGAGCACCTTGAAAGCTGCCGGGCGTTGCTGATTGTCCACATGCAGCGTGGCGAGCGCATGCTGCGCCGCTGGCGTCGCAGGCACGACCGCCGCGAGAGCACGGATTTCCTGCCCTGCCAGTTGGTACATCTGCAAGTGTTGCAATTCCTGGGCGCGCATTATATGAAACTGCGCCTTGCTGGGCTTCTCAAGCGCGGCGGTGGCGAAGAAGCCGGCATCGGTAAGAGACACGCTGGTCACGGGGAGCGTCGACGTCGCGCCTGGTGCGGCCCGCCCGCCCGCCGCCTGCAAGCTGGCCGCCGCCTGCGTGCTGTAATAGTGTGAGGCGTAATCCCCAAGAATCCGCTGATACAGCCGCACGGCCTGCTCCTGTTGTCCACTCTGCTGGGCGGCTCGGGCCTGCCAGTAGAACACCTGTGGCAGCAGGGTCGAACGCGGAAAGCGCTGCTCAAAGCCGTGCAAGAGTGTGGCCGCAGCCTGATAGTGACGCTGACGATACTCCAGCCAGCCGGCCTGCCACAAACTGGCTTCCGCCTGCTCCGAGGTGGGGAACTCCTGCCCCAACCGTTGGTACAGCTCGATAGCGCGGGCGAACTCCTGACGCTCTTCCAGCAGGCGGGCCAGGGCCCAGAGAATTTTCGGTGTCCACGGCAGCACGGCGGGGTGGCTCAAGCCCATCTCATAGGCCTGGCTACTCTGCACTTCCTGCTTTTGGCGTTGGGACACCGTGCCCAGCCAGTAGGCGGTTTCCGGCAGATGCGTCCCTTGCGGGGCGCGTTGCAGTACGGCTTGCAGCGTCGTGCTGGCTTCGGTCAAGCGTCCGCGGCGGCTGTCCACCATCCCGCGCTTGAGGAGTCGAGCGATCTGCAGGGACTCCTCAAGCGGCAAGGTGTCCAAGGTCTGGAAGCGCGCATCAATTTCCTGCCAGAGTTGCCCCTCGGCTAAACGGTCCACGCTGGCGAGAAGGGCTGCGGGCTCATAGGTAGGACGCTGCGTCTCCGGCAGGCGTGCGGCCAATTCCCGACTGTGCCGCAAGGCCAGCGCCGCTTGTTTATCGCGTGGATAGGTTTCCCCCAAGCGGCGTAAGGTCTGGATGGCAAGGTCGAAGGCGCCACGCTCTTCCTGGATGTACGCGAGGGAGGCGAGCACTGCAGGGATAATGGGGTGCTCTGGGGCATCGCGGAGCACCCGTTCGAGCATCGCGTGTGCTGGCGCGGACTGTCCCAGGCGATGCTGCGTGCGCGCCAGCACCAGTTGGCTCTCTGGCAGGAGACGACTGAACGGGTACCGCTCTGTCAGCGTTGCCACAGTTTTCTGCAGGGAGGGTAACAGATCCTGCGCGGCATCGGCTTGCACGAGTTCCCACGCGGCATAATCGGCGAGCGGCGCATACCCCTGCCACACCCGCGTAAACGCCTGCCGGGCGGTCTCCGGGTCCAGCAGCTTGTGGGCCAGCGTGCCGCGGAGAAACCACAAGCGGGCCAACGCTGGGGTCATCGGGCCATCGGCCAGTGTCCCGAGCGTGTCCACGGCCTGTTGCCAGGCCCCCTGCTGCATCAACCCCAGAGCCGGTCCCAGGCGCTGTGCATAGGGCAGGGCCTCTGCGGCGCTCCCCACCTGCGGCGTGAGCCCAAGCAGTATGATGGCCCAAAGGGCCCCCTGCACCCACAACATCGCTTGCCCCCTCTCCTCCATAGCTGTGCTATGATGGGCTCTTCGTGGTCGGCCGTGACATCCTCCGCCAGCTCAAGCAGGCGGTTGTGAACACCGGAGTATCTCAGCAGAGCTGAGCGTAGATGACGGTTACCATGTTGTCTATGCCTCGACAACACTCCCCCCGTGCAGGGGAGCAGTCACGGTGCCCACGCCCGAGGAGCCTACCCCTTTGGTAGCGAGATGGCGCGCAGCATGCACACTGGAGACCCTGGGCTTGGACAACACGTAGGCGGTGCCGAGGTGCACACGCACGGCGTCCGTACACGCCGGCTGCCTTGCTGCCACGCGCTGGACCTTGTCCCGGTTCATGGCACGTAGTGTACTTTGAAGCACGTGTATTTGCTAAAGATATGCTAGCACAAGGGAGATTGGGGGACAAGCAGGCAGTCCCCGTGGCAGGGTTCTCATGGCCATGCCATGCGTGCCACTCTTGAGGCGCAGGCGCACGTGAGGCTCCAGGTGGCAGCACGCGAGAGAGACCGTGACGCATGCACCACAGCGGTGTGGACCTCTGGCGGAGCCCTGGAGTGAGCCCCACCCCTTTCCTACAACACAAGACTCGCACGAGGCGTTCCCTATGACGATGCCGAACCAGACGGCTAGCGATATCCCCTACATGCAACAAGCCCTTGATCTGGCGCGCCAAGGCGAGGGCCACGTCAGCCCCAATCCGCTCGTCGGCTGTGTGATCGTCAACAACGGCACCATCGTCGGCCGTGGCTTCCACCAGCGTTTTGGTGGTCCCCATGCGGAAGTGCACGCCTTACGTGACGCTGGCCCCAGCGCCCGTGGGGCCGTGTTGTATGTGACGCTGGAACCGTGCAGCCACACGGGCAAAACCCCACCGTGTGCCGATGCGGTCATTGCCGCTGGCCTCAGCCGCGTTGTAGCCGCCATGCGCGATCCCAATCCACTGGTGGCCGGGCAGGGGCTGGCGCGGGTGGCGGCTGCCGGCATTGCGGTGACGGTCGGCGTATGCGAGGAGGACGCCCGGAAGCTCAACGAAGCCTTTATCAGACATATCACGACCGGTCGGCCCTTCGTGACCCTGAAAAGCGCCATCACGCTCGACGGCAAAATTGCCACCCGTACGGGCGCCTCGCAGTGGATTACTGGAGAGCCTGCGCGTCAGGCCGGCCATCGTCTGCGCCACGCGATGGATGCCATCCTCGTCGGCCTCGGGACGGTACTGCACGACAATCCGCAGCTGACCGCACGTCTGCCGGATCAGCCCAGCGTCAATCCACTGCGTGTGATCGTCGATAGTACGCTGCAGGTGCCGCTGCACGCCCACGTGGTCGATGTCGCGCCCGAGCGGCGCACGCTCATTGCCACCACGGCTCGGGCGGCGACGGAGGCCGTCGCACAATTACAGGCCCGTGGAGTTGAGGTTGTGCGCTTGCCAGCGTATGATGATGGTCGCGTGGACCTCGACGCCTTGTGTCGCACTCTGGGAGAGCGCGGCATTGCCAGTCTCCTGGTGGAAGGCGGGGCCACGCTGAGCGCCACCCTCCTGCAACGGCGACTGGTGGATAAGGTGCTGTTCTTCGTGGCGCCGAAGATTATCGGCGGTGACGGGCTCAGTGCCGTTGGCTCCTGCGGGATCGAGACAATGGCGCAGGTGATCAGGCTGCGGGACATAACGACCCAGCGCTTAGGTGATGATGTGGTATTCGAGGCGTATCTGGCACGCTAAGTGCCCAGCGTGGTGCGAACCATCGGGCGGAAGATGAGGAGGCGTCATGAGTAGGCCATTCCATACAATCGAGGAGGCCCTCGACGACATCCGACAGGGTAAGATGGTCATCCTTGTGGACGATGAGGATCGTGAAAACGAGGGGGATCTGACCATGGCTGCCGAAAAGGTCACCCCGGAGGCGATCAACTTCATGGCCAGATATGGTCGGGGCTTGATCTGCCTGTCACTCACGTCGGAACGCCTGGCCGAGTTGCAGATTCCTCCCATGGTCGAAGATTTCGAGAACACGTCGTATTTCGGCACGGCGTTTATGGTCTCCATTGAAGCACGACGCGGTGTGACCACCGGCATTTCCGCCGCCGATCGGGCCAATACCATCCTGACCGCGGTCAACCCCAAGACCAAGCCGGAAGATTTGGTCCGGCCTGGGCATGTGTTTCCCTTGCGGGCCCGCACCGGCGGCGTGCTGGAACGGGCTGGCCAAACCGAGGGCTCTGTCGATTTGGCCCGGCTGGCGGGTTTAACGCCGGCAGGCGTGATCTGCGAGATCATGAATGAAGACGGCAGCATGGCCCGCGTGCCACAGCTCAAGGAGCTGGCCGAGAGTTTTCACTGTAAAATTGTGACGATCAAAGATCTCATCCACTATCGGATGCAACGGGAATCGCTGGTGCGTGTGGTGGCCGAGACCACTTTGCCCTTAAAAGTTGGGACGTTTCGTGCCTTGATTTTTGAGAATGAAATCAATCAAGATCAGCATCTTGTCCTGGTGCAAGGCGACTTGCAGGCGGCCGCAGCCCCGCTGGTGCGCGTGCATTCTTCCTGTGTCACGGGCGATGTCTTTGGCTCCTACCGCTGCGACTGCGGCGAACAGTTACACAAGGCGCTGCGCGGCATTGCCGCCGAAGGGACGGGGGCGCTACTCTACTTGAATCAGGAAGGGCGTGGCATTGGCCTGGCGAACAAAATTCGGGCCTACGCCCTGCAAGACGCTGGGCGCGACACGGTGCAAGCCAATGAGGACCTCGGCTTTCAGCCGGATCTGCGGGATTATGGTATTGGGGCCCAGATTTTGGTCCATCTGGGGGTACGGCGGCTGCGCCTGATGACCAACAATCCGCGCAAAGTCGTGGCACTGGAGGGCTATGGTTTACAGATTGCTGAACGTGTACCCTTACGCATCCGCCCGGGGAAATATAACGCGCGCTATTTACAGACCAAACACGAAAAGTTAGGCCACCTTTTCGATCTGGAAGAATTTGAGGCCGATGACCAACGGGAATAATGGTAGCAAAGGATACCTCCATGCCAACGTTCGTGGAAGGGCAGCTCTCCGCCGCAGACCTGGATTTTTCAATTATTGTCAGCCGGTTTAACGATTTTATTACGGCCCGTTTGTTGGATGGCGCCCTGGATGCCCTGTTGCGTCATGGGGCGAGCGATGCGCGCATCACGGTATATCGCGTGCCGGGATCGTTTGAGATTCCGATGATGGCGAAAAAAGTGCTGGATGCCCGGCGCGGCGGCGATGCGATGATCTGCCTCGGGGCGTTGATCCGTGGCGCGACCCCGCATTTTGATTATATCGCTGCCGAGGCCAGCAAAGGCATTGGTGGTGCGGCCTTGGCGAGCGGTATCCCCGTGACCTTTGGGGTGCTGACCACCGATACCCTGGAACAGGCGATTGAACGTGCTGGTTCGAAAGCAGGGAATAAAGGCTGGGAGGCGGCCATGTCAGCCATTGAGATGGCGAATCTGTATCGCCATCTGCGACCATGAGAGGGATGAGACATGGGTAGACGGCGGCAGAGCCGAGAGGTGGCCTTACAGCTCCTGTACGCGCTCGACATCACACGGGTGACGGCACGGGAAGTGTTGGAGACGACCTGGGCCGAGACCCTGCTGTGGCCAGAGATTCGAGATTTTACCACCGCGTTGGTGACGGGTGTGATCGAGCATCGCGACGGCATTGATGCGTTCATTCAGGAATCAAGTACCAATTGGTCCTTAGATCGTATTGGCATGGTCGAGCGCAATATCCTGCGTTTTGCCATCTATGAGCTGTGTTTTCTCCCGGAGATTCCTCCCAATGTCACCATCAACGAAGCCGTCGAGGTGGCCAAAAAATACGGCACGGAGGAAGCCCCGGCGTTCATCAATGGGATTCTCGACCGCATCAAACACGCCGGAGAACCGCACGGGCTGGACATCCCAGCCGCCTTATCATCCGCCGCCCTGTAGTGCGGCGTCCCGTGTAGGGCCGGCGATCTGTGCGCTCCGCGGTCTCCCCGGCATAGCGAGCCCAGGCGAAGGAAGTGCGTATGCGTTTTCCATGGTCATTGCTAGCACGCCGCCGCCCACCCACGCCGTTGCTCCAGCTGCCGTTTATCGGACAGCAAGCCCTCCTGGAGGCGCTGGGCGAGCGGCTCCAGGAAGCACAGCGCGGTACAGCGCAATACCTCACGCTGGCTGGGCCGAGCGGTAGCGGCACGTCCACGCTGCTTGAGGAATGGTGCTTTGCCCAGCGGCAACACTCTGCAGTACTGTTACTGCAACTCAACGCGGCCGATTGTCTGCTACCCTATACATGGTACCAACAACTCTGTCACGGGCTGCGGACCCAAAGCGCGCAGATCGTCCACACCGTCTACACGGCGACGGCACGCGTACGCAAGACCCTGTCCTTGCAATGGGATGCGACGGAATTTCGCCACATTGTAGCCTCCACCGACTGGGCCGAGGAGGGTGCCACGCCCCCAAGGCCTGCGAGAGTCAGCGACCAAGCGGTCCACGTACTCGCCCCGTTATTCAGACGCGTGCAGGAACATCCGTGGGCCCTGGGGGCGGCAGCCTTACTCGACATCAGTGACCGCAATGTGAGCGGCAGCACGGCGCAACAGGTGTGGGAACAACGCTGGGGTATGGCCTTACGTACGCTACGGGCGCGTGTGGCGGATGGGGCGGTGCTGGTGCTGCTCATTGACCACCTGACCTCCGGCCGTAGGGGCGAGGCGCCCATTGACGCCAACGTCGCGGCAGCGTGGCAGACGTTTGTGACCGTCACCGCGGCCGAGCGCTTGCCCTGCTTGATACTCTGGGCCGGGACAGCCGCGGAACTGCAGCCCGTGCACCAGGCCTTGCACGACGAGAGATATGCGGCAACGTCCCAGGCCTATGATCTCGGTGCGCTTGACGCGGAGGAAAAGCAACAGCTCACGCGTCGCGCCGTGCGGGCGCTCCCGCGCGCCCTCCAGCCCGTGTGGAGTGCGGCGCTCGCCTCTGGAGCAGCCGCCACTGCCACGCCGGCCTGGCTCATCCTCGCTACCACGTGTGCCGCGGTCATGGGAGAGCGGGTCGATACCGCCAGCGTGTCCGCCCTGGCGCAGATGGACATGACCGCGCTGGTGCGGCATCTCACCGACGATATTCGGCAGCGACATCCCGCCCAGGCGCCGTTGTTGGGCCAGTTACTCGAAGTCTGTGCCTTTATGCCGCCAGGGAAACAGGTGGAGGTCGACGATTTCTTACCCTGGTGCGATTTTGCGGGCCCCGAGCACGACCCGGCAGCCGGGCGGACCCACCTGGAAACCCTACTCGGCCAATGTGTGCGTGCCGGGTTACTGCGTTACGACCCCTACAGCACACGCTATACACTGGGGTCAAGCGCCATCCAGGAGGCCCTGCAAGCGGTCCTCTCTCCCGACGCGCTGGCGCGTTGGCAGATGGCGCGCCAACGGCGGCTCGCCGCCGCGATGCTGCAACAACTGCAACGGAGTGACCGTATGGGTTTAGCAGCGCTCGCGCAGTATATGGAGGAGACGCACGGCGCCGCTGCCCGGGCGTTGTTCACGTCCTTGGTGGTCGTCCCCTTCCAGCGTCTCCTGCCGATGTGTACACGCGCGGAACGCCAGCGTATGGCCCACGCGCTGGGGGGCTTTCCCACAGCGCTGGCCGTCGATCTCCTGCGTTTACTGGTGCATGATGAGGATGGGCAAGTCCGCAGTGGCGCGGTGCAAGCGCTGGCGGACCTGGCGCGTGAGGAGAGCGTCCCCGTACTGCTCGAAGCGTTACGGGATCGCAATAGTGACGTGCGCTGGATCGCCGCCCGTGCCTTAGCCCAGCACTCCAGCAGCACGGCGGTGGATGCCTTGATCCCCCTGCTCACAGACGAGGACAGAGAAGTGGGACGGATTGCTGCCGAAGGTCTGGGACAGCAGGGCGATCGGCGTGCCGTGCCACATCTGATTGCCGCCATACAAGAGAGCTACCCCCGCTTACGCGAAAGCGCGATTGTCGCCCTCGGGGAGCTGGCGGATCGGCGTGCCATTCCCGCGCTGCACGATGTGGTACACGATACGCATCCGCAGGTCCGCCGGAGTGCAGAAGCGGCGCTCGCCCGCTTGGCTGCCTCGACAGGAAGCTGAAGGGAACTGGCGTGTCGAAGTCTTGGGAGCCTGGCAGTAAACAAGCGGCCTTTGAAGCGGTGGCGCTCGAGCATTTTTCCACCTTATACAATACGGCCCTGCGTCTGACACGCAATGCCAGCGAAGCGCAGGATGTGGTGCAAGAGACCCTCCTCAAAGCTTACCGGTTCTTTGAACGTTTTGAGCCGGGAACAAATATGAAAGCGTGGCTGTTCACCATTTTGCGCAATACCTACATCAATACATATCGCAAAGCTGTTCGTGAGTACGAGCAGGTCGATTTTGATCGCATTGAGCCCTTTTATGCCGAACCTGCCAATGAGGTCGAATTTCTTGATCAGGCCATGCTCGAAAGCCTGCTGCCCCATATCGTGCAGGATGATGTGAAACGGGCCCTCGATGCCTTGCCAGAGGCCTATCGCCTGGTGGTGTTACTCGCCGATATGGCTGATTTTTCGTACAAAGATATTGCAGCGATTGTGGGATGTCCAGAAGGCACGGTCATGAGCCGACTGTTTCGTGGACGACGATTATTACGGAAAAGTTTGCAGGATTTTGCCCATAAAGGCGGATACGTCAAAGGATAGGCTATGTTATCCTGCCAGGAGTGTGAACGCTATTTACCCGTCTTTCTCGATCAAGCACTGGAAGTGCAAGTCAGTCTTGATATGGAGGCGCATCTCCGAGACTGAGCCTCATGCGGTGAGCGCGCGGCCAGTGAACAGCGTCTCCGTACCCTGGTGCGACAGTCACTCCACCTGCCTGCGCCGCCTGAGACGCTGCAGCGCACCATCGTTCTACGGGCCATGCGGGCGGACCGACCCCCAGCCTGGCGAGCGTATCTGGATGCCCCCTTGCGGTGGCGTGATCTGCTCCTCGTGGCCGCCACGGTGGCGTTTGTCGCCGTGATACTCCCTGGCCTGATGCCAGACCTGTCGGCAGATCGTGACATCCAGAAGTTGGCGCGGGAAACCTCCCTGGCGTATGGCACCTATGCCAGCCAGCACATGCCCCTGGAAGTGGTGGGCGCCGACGATACAGCCGTGACGCAATGGTTAAGCACCCGTATGGGGTTCCCCATCAAGCTGCCCTGTATTACCGATACGGCCACCCAACTCCTCGGGGGCCGGGTGTGCCGCATCTTGGATCGCAAGAGTGCGGCCTTGATCTATCAACGGCACGGAGTGCCTATCGTGCTCTTTGCATTCCGTGGGGAGCACATGTCCCTCCCCGTGGAAACCGAAGGCCGCTCGCCGACACCGGGCACGGTGCAGATACGCTACGTCTCCGGCCGTCCGGTGGCCATGTGGCAACGTGATGGGGTAGTCTATTCTATGGTGGGCGATATGCCTCGTGATGATTTCATCCAAGTGGCTGGCACAGTCTCATATCGGTGACGGTCGTCTCTGGTACACCACGGGCTCACGAGCCCAGGAGTGCCGTACCAGGCTGTCGGGAGGACGCATGCAGGGTCGGTGGAGAGCCTCAGGATGGCTCAGAGGTACAATACGCTGGTGGCGTCTCAGCGTGGTGACGTATAGCGTGTATAGCCTGGGTTGTGTTGCCTGCAGCGCCGCCCAGCCCGTGTCACAAGGCCCCCAACGTCCGGTGCGGTCCGCCGCGGTGGCCTTGGCGACGGAACGGGTGCTGGAGCTGTCGCTGGAAGAGGCGATTCGCTTGGCGCTGCAGAACAACCTGGACGTCGAACGCGAACGCCTCAGCCCCCAAGTGGCGCATACCCAAGTCGAGCAGGCGCGGGCGGTGTTCGATCCCAGCGTAGGACTGGCAGCGGGCCTGGCACAGACCAAAACCCTCCCGACCTCGCAGACGGCACAGTTTGATCCGCAAACCGGGGACTTCACGGGCACATCGACGACGCGCCCTATGAAGAAGAGCGTCGAAGTGACTCCGAGCTTCAAGCAAAAGATTGTGACGGGCGGCAGCTATGAGCTCAGTTTCGTCAACGTGCGGGAGCGTTCCAGCCCGGCGCGTTCGGGATCAACAACGCTCATTGCCAACCCTCGCTATGACAGTGCCCTGGCGCTGACGTTTAGCCAACCCTTGTTGAAAGATTTCGGCATTGCCCTCAATGTCGCGCCGATACGCCAGGCCCAGCATGCCGAGGACATTGCCCAGCAGCGCGTGGTGCAGCTCGTGCTCGATACCGTCTTTCTCGTGCAACAAGGGTATTGGGAGCTGGTGTTTCGTGTACAAGATCTAGGGGCCAAGCGCGAATCAAAAACCCTCGCGGAGGATTTCCTGGCCGAAAATACCATTCGCGTGGAATTAGGGTCGCTCGCCCCCATCGAGCTCGTCCAGGCCCAGACCCAGACAAAACGCGCCGAGGGCGACGTGATTATCGCCGAGGCCGCGGTGCGGGAAGCGGAAGACCGTCTGAAGGAAACGCTGAACATCGCGGAGACCGTCAGTGCCTGGCGCATACGCCTCCACCCGACGGATACACCACCTTTTACCCCCGTGGCAGACATTGCTCTCGAGGAAAAAGTAGCGTATGCCATGCAGCATCGCCCCGACCTCGTGCAAGCACAGCTCACCATTGCCTCGCAAGAGATCTCGCGTGAGGTGGCACGCAATCAGCGTCTGCCGCGAGTGGACCTGGAAGGCAAGGCCAGTGTCAGCGCCTTTAGTAATGACGCCGGGAATGCCCTGGCGAACCTCAGCGATGCCGATGGCTATAACTGGTCCCTGTTTCTGCGTTTCTCCTATCCCCTGGGGAATCGTGCCGCCGACAACGAAGTCCAACGGCAACGGCTGTTATTGCAGCAAGCCCTGCTCGATCAGCGCAAGCTACAACGTACGGTCGTGCGTCAGGTGTTCCAGACCGCGCGTGATGTCGAAACGTCCAGCAAACGGGTCGAAGTGACCCGTTCAGCGACCGTGCTGGCACGCACCCAGCTCGAAGCGGAGCAAGAAAAATTTCGCCTGGGGCTCTCTACCAGCTTTAACGTGCTGCAGTTTCAGACCCAACTCACCACGGCACGCACGGATGAAACCCGCGCCTTAAGCGATTATAATGTGGCGTTGGGTAAGCTCGATCAAGTGACCGGAACGCTGCAATCCAGCGCTCAATAGGAAAGGAGAGTGGATGCCTGCTGAAGTAATTGTCTATTCCACGACGTGGTGCGGCTACTGCCGCGTCGCCAAGAAGTTCTTGGACGAACATAACATTGCCTACACCGAAATTGATATTGAACAGGATGAAGACGCCGCCCTGCGGGTCGAACAGTGGAACCGCGGCAATCGTATCGTCCCCACCATTGACATCAATGGCACCATGATGACGAACCCCAGCACGGCGCAAATGCGCCAGGCGCTGGGGCTTTAAACCAGCCGTCGGCAGCGGGCCAGACCGTCTCCGCTGCCGCACTCCCTGAGACACATCGGTGTGAACAACGTTATCGCCGTGCGTGGTGCACGTCAGCACAACCTCAAAAATCTTTCGGTGGATATCCCACGTGACCGTTTGGTGGTCATCACTGGCCTGAGCGGCTCTGGGAAATCGTCCCTGGCGTTCGACACTGTCTATGCTGAGGGGCAGCGGCGCTATGTCGAATCCCTTTCGGCCTACGCACGCCAATTCCTCGCACAGCTCGAAAAGCCCGACGTCGATGCCATTGAAGGCCTGTCGCCGGCCATTGCCATTGAGCAAAAAACCGTCAGCCGCAATCCGCGTTCGACCGTCGGCACCGTCACCGAGATCT
>SXND01000222.1 GCA_005777235.1 Pseudomonadota bacterium | reverse complement strand
GTGCTCCAACGATGCCACGCAGCTCTGGCAGACCGCGGTGTGGACGCGCACCAGCGCCGGGCTGGTGGTACTGACGACCGACGGTCTCACCGATGCGCTGGGCGAGGACGTTGCCGCGCTTGCCCCCTTTGCGCGCAGCCTGAGCCAACGTCTCAGCGAGTTTGGCCCCATGCCGGTGACCGCCGCCCTGCCCGCCTGGCTGGACCATTATTCCGCACAGGGCAGTGGCGACTATATCACCCTTACACTAATGTGCCTTGATGAACCATAAGCGCGTGCCACGCCCCAGGACGGCGTACAAGAAGAGGGCGGCTGCAGGGTCTGCTGCAGTCGATCCTGCAGCGGGCGCCTATCGGGTGTTCCGGGGCGGGGGCTGGGGCGGCGGTGCCGGCGGCTGCCGGGCGGCGAACCGCGGCCGCATCGACCCGGGCCACCGCATCGACGCCCTGGGCTTTCGCCTGCTGAGGGCAGTCCCCTAACCCTCTGCCCTTTTACCCTTTGACCCTTCACGGGTTTTGCATCGCTGGTAGAACAGTGGGGCTCGACACCACGGGGCACAGGAGCCCGCTACGCGGCGACTGCCCCGTGGTGTCGAGCCCCACCGCCAGTGGAACCAGGGGCGGTGCCGCGCCGCTGCGCTATGTTCAGGGCATGTCAAATTTTGACAGGGACGTTCTCGTATGCTCGTCCGTGTGTTGACGCTGCACGTTGATGCGCTGCTAGAGGGCTTTGACGACATGCCCGGGCGCTACTTCGTCAAAGACAACGAGGTGCTGACTCCCTAGATGTCTGTTTCATACATACACTGCCAGTCCAACACCTTCGCGGGCATGGCCCGCTCCTCCAAGCGCACTGTGCACGCAGGTTCCCTGTAGGAGCGGGCCATGCCCGCGAGACACCCTTGACTGGCACAGGACTTACGAAATGGACATCTAGCCGCAGGGCCATGCCGTTTGCGGTTTTGGCCTGGCCTGTGCCTGGGAGCACGGCCATCCTCGCTGCTTCCGGCGCGGGCGGGACGCCGGCGCTCCCAGGAAAACTGCCTCCGTTGCTTGCCCCACGTGGACCACTGCATGACCCTGACCCAACCGCTGGGGGCCTTGTAGAGCGGCGAAGAGCTTGCTACCATATACAGCTCACAACGGACATGACTCACGCTAGTAGCAGGTATTTTGCGCAGGAGGGCGGGCGATGCAAAACTTGCGTGACCAGCTCTTACAAAAAGGGCTTATCAGCAAAGGACAGAAACAGCAGGTCGAGCAAGAAAAGCGTCGAGCCCGCAAGCAACTGCACAAAGGCGAGGCCGAGGCGCACAGCGCAGCGCAGCAGCGTCAGGCCTATGAAGCCAGGCTCGAAGCGCAACGGGCGGCAGACCGGCAGCGGGCCGCAGAGCAGCAGGCCCTCCTGGCCGCCAAAGAACGGCATCTGCGGATGCGCCATATCATCGACTACTGGAAACTCCCGGAAGAGCCGTCGGGTACCACACGCTGGTATTTTATGACACGACAGCAGGCGCTGAAATATCTGTATGTCTCCGCACCTATGGGCCTACAGCTCAGCACGGGCGCTTTGGCCATTGTCGAACGTCCCGATGAGCGTGAAGAGACGCGTTACGTGCTGATTGATCGCGAGGCAGCGGAACTCATTACTCGCCTCGATGCCTCGTATGTCCGCTTTCACAATACCAACCTGGAGAGCGATGAGCAGTCGCAAGGAGAGGCCGGATGTTGATTCCAGCGACACAGGTACGGGTAGGGATGTTGCTCGAAATGGATCACGCCTTATACCGCGTGATGAAAACGCAGCATATTACCCCCGGCAACTGGCGCGGCATGGTGCAGACCACGATGCGCAACTTACAAAGCGGGTCGAAACTGGAAAAACGTTTTCGCTCCACCGACAAGGTAGAGCGCGCCACAGTGGACACCCAGGAGATGGAATACCTGTACGCCGATGGCGATCAATACATCTTTATGCACCCGGTGACGTATGAGCAAACGTCTCTCAGCAAAGAGATGATGGAAGAGAGCCTGCCCTATATCGTCCCCAATATGCGTGTGGCCATTGACCTCTTCGATGACCGCCCGATTGGGGTGACGCTCCCCATGACCGTCGACCTGCGCATCGTCACGACCGAGCCAGGTCTGCGCGGGGCAACGGCTACAGCGTCCATGAAACCAGCGACGACGGAGACCGGCCTGGTGGTCCACGTGCCGCAGTTTGTCACCGCGGGGGAAGTGGTGCGGGTGGATACCACGGAGGGGAAGTATATCGAACGCGTGAGCTAACACCACGGGTCAGCCGTGCGCCAGCTGCTCCGCGGTACGCCAGTCCTCAGGCGTATTCACATTGTGAAAGGCCAGCAGTTGCGGATCATGCGGGAGCACTTCACTGGTCGTGACCGTTCGGACGCGCACCTCTGGGAAGAAACTGATGACGCGCAGGCGTTGAGCGGCCAGACAACGCTCGATGGGTGCCACACAGTCCTGGCTATACACGGCGTGCAGCGTTTGCAGCTCATCGTGGACATCAGGCACCACAACGTCATAATCCCGTCTCTGGGCCACCAGGTAGCGCAAGAGCGCCGCTTGTAAGAAAGGCATGTCACACGCCACCACAAGACAAGAGGGCGTCGCCGCCTGCTGCAGGGCACTATAAATGCCCCCGAGTGCTCCGGCCTCTGCCCAGACATCGGGTACCATCCGCACGCCCAGATCGGCATACACCGTCGGCGTGTTCGTGACGAGCAGAAGCGTGTCAAAGACCGCGCGCATGACCTCAAGAACGCGATCCACTAGGCGCTTTCCCCCAAGCGTCATCAGGGCTTTGTTCTGCCCCATACGGCTGCTCTTGCCACCGGCCAGGATGACCCCAGTGATCGCCTGCTGTTCCTGCGCCATAGTTTGGTGCTCCGTCCCCTGTGGCCACGTCCCTGCCGCACACCGTGCATTCTAGGACGGCGCCGCGCTGCATGTCAAGTAAGTGGCGGTCTGATGGCGCGGGTGCCGCGCTACGAGATGTCTGTTGCATACATCACCACCCGTGCTCCAGGGTCTTTCCTGAGAGCGCCACGCTGGCGCGTGGCGTGGTTTCTGGAGCCGGACTGGAGCCCACGGCGGTCCCAGGAGGCACGGGCGTAGGACTGACGCCTAGACATCGAGACCTCGACATGGCAGCTTCTGAGCGCAGAGCGTGCGAATATAGTTGCCTCCCGGCAGGTAGAACGTGTAGAATCGCACTTCACTGCTTTTGCCTGGTAGGGGCAAAGGTCGCCTAGGGAAGCGTATCGGTGCTGGTGTGCCGCCTGGACTTCAAATCCAGTGATCGGAGCTAATCCCTTCGATGGTGGGTTCGACTCCCATACGTTTCCGCCTCTTTCAGCCTCCATCCGTCCCACGAGCCACAGTGGGTGCGCGTTCATACGCCGCTTTCACGACCGTCTTGATGCCACCGCGCACATTGAAATCTCCCTCAATCTCCATCCGCACTGGGGTACAGGCCGCGACCAGATCGCTCAGGATCTTGTTGGTCACAAACTCATGAAAAATCCCGACGTTCCTATAGGCATTGATGTAAAATTTCAAGGATTTGAGCTCGATGAGATGCGTGTCCGGGACGTACGTAATACGGAGCGTCGCAAAGTCTGGTTGCCCCGTCATGGGGCACACACAGGTAAACTCTGGAATGGTAAACGAGACACTGTAGTGCCGCTCGCGCACCATGTTGTCGACCACCTGGATGCCCGGCAAGGCCATGGCGTCCAGATCAGGGAGAGAGGTCACACGCTGCATGTCCACGTCCTTCGAGTTGCCAGAGCCCATATGATGCCATGTCTAGGGTAGGAAGTTGACAGACTCCTCGCCATGAATGGCGAGGAGTCTGGGATCAACCATCCACGCAGGCCGAAACCTGACTCACAGGATGTCCCCCATGAGAAGATGCCCCTTCTCGGAAAATGTTGACCGCGGCGTTGTGGTCTCGTTGATGCGTGGTACCACAATCAGGGCACGTCCACACACGGTCTCTGAGGGTGATGGCGTGATTGACGCAACCACAGGCCGAGCACAGCTTGGTGGATGGGAACCACGGGTTGATATGCTGCACACCTGTCCCGACGTTACGGGCAACGTAGCGCAAGGTCTCCGCAAACGTGGCAAAGCCCAGATCCGACACCTTGCGGCCCCACAAGGCTTTCATCCCTTGGAGGCTCAGGGTTTCCAGGGCAATGGTGTCGTAGGTGGCGCACAGGGTATGCGCCAGCTCCCAGTGAAACGCCTGCCGTTGGTGCGCCACGCGCTTATGGACACGGGCCAGATGCAGACGCGCTTGCCTGCGGTTGCAGGACCCATGCTGCTTCCTCGACAGCCTACGGTTCGCTTTGGCAAGTGCCTTCAGGCTTTTCTTCAACGGCTGGGGTGCCTGGTGCTCCGTACCATCGCTGCCCGTGAGATACGTCGTCAGTCCAAAGTCAAACCCTGCGCTTTGACCTGTCATGAGTCTGGCAATGGGCTGTTCGTCAACGAGGCAGGAGAAATACACGTACAAGTCGCCCAACGGATCACGCTTGATGGTGACCCTCTTGATGGTGCCTTCAATATCGTGGGACTTGGCAAACTTGTAGACCGTGGAGCCGATCTTGAGACGGTTACCCTCAAGCAGCTTCCAGCCAGCTTGCGACAGCGTGAACGACTTCGCATGACGGACCTTGCGAAAGGACGGTGGGCCGACGCGCCTACGCACTTTCCCAGCTTGGCGCGCTTTCACATTCGCAAAGAACGCCTTATACCCTCTGTCGATGCGTGCGGCAATCCCTTGGATCGCTTGTGAACCAAGCTGCTTCCACCATGCGTACTTTGGCAGCTTCTTCAATGTGGCAAGGTGATTGTTCAGCGTGAAGCACGACAACGACTTCTTGTACAAGCGGTAGTAGCGTCTGTGCAGCGCAATACAGTGGTTGTGGATCGCACCGCCTACGTTGATCTGCCGGTGTAACCTCATAGTACGCTTACTGCTATACAGTTTGTACTTGAAGGTTGTCCGCATGGCTACTGCACGCCTTCCCGCTTGGCTTGCTCACGGATGATGGTTTCGAGCTTGGCAGACATGGCGATACCAGAATTTTCAGCCAGTGCCACCAACAAGCGCCTGGCTTCACGGGTGAGGGTCATACTCGTAGATAGTTTCTTTTCCATACCGTTATTCTACCACTATATACGGTAAAATACAGTGAAGGTGTACTTCTATGCTGGATTCGCCAGCACTTGGAATGGCCCAGAAGACTGGCCAAACGCCTTATATCTCCGACCTGAAGGACGGAGTGTTACGGCGTCTTTGAGAACGCCACACGGGCGGGTCTTGCAATGCAGGCAGGCTTTATGCTATTCATGGCACAGCTTTCTACACCGCACATGCATGCACGACCGTCGGCGCTCATGCTCCCTGCTCTTCGTCCTTTGTACGCTGTCCGCCTGGAGGGAGCGTCCCTTCCCAGGCCGCAGGCGTGAGCAACACCCGACACCGGCATGTTCTTTTGACGAGAAGGAATCTCGACTATGGCTTTTGGCCTTACGCATGATGGGCTTTCCACTGACGAACTCCTACAAGGGACCACATTCAAGGCGGTGCTGACCGAGCGCATGCAGGTGTGGGATGACATCGTCGAACGTATCACCGCCAAAGGAGGCGTCGGGGAAACCATGATTCCTGGCTCGCCTCTGGGTGCCCACCTCGCCGGGAGCCGCGGCGTGAAATACCTCGTCAATCGCGGTCCGTGTTTCACGCACGTTGATCCCATGCATGGCTTTTTATTCGGCTTAGATCCCGTCAAAGATTCTATCCGTACGGTGGGACGGCGGCCCTATTCACAGAATAACCTGACCATTGTCCTCGGCATCCGAGAGCCGAGTGACGCACTCGTGGCGTCGTTCGAGGAGATTTTAGATCGGGCGCGTCACGATCTCATTCAGGGTACCCGTAAAGATGCCCTGATTGCCTTTGTCAATGCCACCGCCGAGATGTCCATCACGTCGGCGCTCAATGCCTTCTTGATGGTGCGCTCTAATGGCTCTAATGTCGAGCGCGTCTACCGTGACTGGCGTCCTGGTGGCGTCACCCCGTTTGATGTCATGGCTGACTGGCTCAAACTGTTTGCCGAAGCGTCCGTCTTCCTGGCCGCCTATTTCCGGCGTAAATATCTCCAGCAAGACTGTATCCTCCCAGTCGCTGGGGCCGATTTTGTCACGTCGTTTGTCGATACGCTCGGCACCTATACTGGCAGTGTGGACCGGGAGCGCCAACTGCGCGTCATGCACCGCCTGCTGAACAATATGACCTATCACGATCCCGGCAATATCAGCACCTTTGCCGGGATGGTCGTGGGATCGAGCGCCGTCTCCCCATGGCACGTCTATGCCTCGGCGGCCTCCGGCCTGTGGGGGCGGGATCATGGCGGGGCCGCCCCGTTTGCCGGCGGGCAGATGCTCAGTGCCCTCACTGATGTGGGTATTGACGCTGATGAGCCACGCCTCAGTACTTGGTGGAACCGCTGGCTCGATACCTACGATGCCGCCATGGCGATTGGTCATCGCGTCTTACGCAGCCCGGATGGTGATCCGCGCACCCTGGGTCTGCTCGACGACCTCGATCAGGAATTCCCCAATAACAGCCATCCCCTGCTGCGTTTCTCCCGCGTGCACTACCACGTTGGCGTGCACGAAATTCTCGAACGCCATCCCAATATGGGGTTTCAAGAAGCGAATGTCGATGCCTATTCTTGGGCCACCAAAGTCATGATCGGCCTGATAAAAATGGTGCCTGAACAGGTGGAAGCGGGCTTTCTCGCCTTCTTGCTGTCGCGTATCGTTGGCGTCATGAAGGAAGACTTCTGGCAGCGTCTTCCCAAGAGCACGATCCTGCGCCCAAGTCCGATTCACTGGTGGGAAGACGCCCCAGAACTCGCGGCCATTGCCACGGCCTAACACCTACAATGCGCACACCACGGCGCTCGGTGGTCGAGGTTAGGGCCGCAGGCCCCGGAAAAACGCCCGGACCTCTGCCACCAGCGCATCTGGCTCTTCCAAGGCCGCAAAGTGTCCGCCACTGGGCATCTCGGTCCAGCGTTGGATATTGAAAGAGCGCTCGCCCCATTCCCGTGGCGGGCGGCTAATTTCCCCCGGAAACACGGCCATACCCGTCGGCACGGTGACGCGTTCGCCCTGCTGCATGTTCCACGGATGCCGTAGCGTCTCGTAGTACAGTCGGGTGGACGAGTTGATGGTCTGCGTCACCCAGTACAGGCTGATGGTCGTGAGCAGCTCATCCTTCGTAAAACGGCTTTCCACCTCGCCATGGCAATCACTCCAGGTGCGGTACTTTTCCACGAGCCACCCTGCCAGCCCGGCGGGAGAGTCGTTGAGCCCATACGCCAACGTTTGCGGTTTGGTGCCCTGGATGTGCGAATAGCCGCCCTCGGCCTGCAGCCAGGCTTCGCGCTGGGCCATAAACGCCTGTTCGGCGTCCGTCAAGGGACTGGAACCGGCCCCGAGATACGGGGTGGGCCGGGTGAGCGAGGTGGTGTGGATGCCAATGAGCTGCTGCGGATACGCCAGGCCAAGATAATTGGTCACGCTGGCGCCCCAGTCGCCGCCCTGGGCGCCGAAACGCGGATAGCCCAGGCCGTCCATGAGTTTGACCCACAGGTCGGAGATTTTGAGCACGTGCATGCCGCGCTGCTGGGGCGGATCGGAGAAGCCGTAGCCCGGCATGGATGGCACGACCACATCAAAGGCATCTGCGGGGTCGCCCCCGTAGCTGGCTGGGTCCGTCAGGCGTGGGATGATTTTGTACATCTCGAAAAATGACCCAGGCCAGCCGTGGGTAATCACGAGGGGCATAGGACGCGGGCCTTTGCCTTTTTCGTGGATGCAATGGATGCCGAGTCCATCCACATTGGCCTTATAATGATGAAACGTATTGAGCATCTTTTCCTGGGCACGCCAATCAAAACGCGTGCGCCAGTATTCGGTTAGCTCTTGCACGTACGCCAGGTTGCTGCCATAGTCCCAGTCGGAGCCTGGAATTTCGCCAGGCCAGCGGGTGACGGCGAGGCGGCGTTGCAAATCCTCAAGGACGGCGTCGGGAACCTGGATGCTAAAGGGCTGGATATCCATGCTGGTGTTCCTTCCTACGCTGGAAGCGCGCTGTGCGCGCACTCATAGGCCTCTCCTGGGAGCGCGAGCGTCTGGCCCGCTCCAAAGGCGGCCAAGATGGCCGTGCTTCCAGGCCCGGGCAGCCTCTGCCGTGGCACGAACTCGCTACCCGGGCCAGTATACTCTTCCAGGCGCTGCAATGTGAGAAAATTGGGAACCTTGGTGCACAAGCCATCTCGACCCTGCGCTTCGGAAGCCAGCGACTTTCCGGTCTCACACCCAGTGGAAAGACACCTGACATGCGCCTTGAAGACCTGACCCCCGGCAATGCCCTCATTGGCCTCGAATCTGCGGTCATCGCCACCATTGTCGCCGTCGTTCCCATCGCCGCAGGCGCGGTACAAGTCATCTACAAGACGCCCGATGGCACTCTGAAGGAGCGCTTACTTGGACGCGTAGACGAAACCACGATCGCTCTTGCCACTCAGGAGCGCCCCTGGGCCTTCGACGGTGATGGCGAAGCCTTCCAGCTTGCCATCGAGGCCAAGCGTATTGACCTCGCCTTTCTCTTTGACCCCATGATGGCCGTCCACACTTCCAACGTGGACCCGCTGCCGCATCAGATCACCGCGGTGTATGAAGCCATGCTGCCGCGCCAGCCGTTGCGCTACGTGCTCGCCGATGACCCGGGTGCGGGTAAGACCATCATGACCGGTCTGTACATCCGTGAACTGCTCATGCGGGCCGACGCCCGCCGCATTCTCATCATCGCTCCCGGCAGCCTTGTGGAGCAGTGGCGCGATGAACTGTTTGAAAAATTCGGTCTGGAGTTCCGCATCTTTTCCAGGGAACTCGAAGCCGCTTCGCCCAGCGGCAACCCCTTTGAGGACCATGACCACCTTATCGTCCGGCTTGACCAGATGGCGCGTAACGAGGAGTCCCAGGACAAGCTCTGCCTGGCGGCGTGGGATCTCGTGGTGTTCGACGAAGCGCACAAGCTCGCCGCCCACTTTTCCGGGAGGGAAATTGCCCGCACGAAGCGTTTCAACTTCGCCGAAAGGACCGGCCAGCGCACGCGGCACCTGCTGCTACTGACCGCCACGCCACACAATGGCAAGGAAGAGGATTTTCAGCTTTTTCTGTCGCTGCTCGATTCTGACCGGTTCTACGGCCGGTTCCGCGATGGTGTTCATAAGGTGGATGCGTCCGACCTCATGCGTCGCATGGTGAAAGAGGAGATGGTGAAGTTTGACGGTACGCCGCTTTTTCCCGAACGCAAGGCGTACACGGTCAACTACACGCTCTCCGACCTCGAAGCCGTCCTGTATGAAGCCGTCACGCACTATGTGAAGACGGAAATGGGCAAGGCCGACGAACTCGACGGCTCCCGCAAAGGCTCTGTCGGTTTCGCCCTCACCGCGCTCCAACGCCGCCTGGCTTCCAGCCCTGAGGCGATCTTGCAATCGCTCAGACGCCGCAAAGAACGCCTCGAACGCCACCGGCGCGAGGCAACGCTCGGTATCCGCGGCCAGTTCATTCTTGCTGAGACACTGGCCGATGTCCCTGATGACGACGACGACCTCAATGCCGAGGAGCAGGAGCATCTTGAGGAAACGTTGGTTGATCAGGCCACCGCCGCCCGCACTATCGCCGAATTGGAGCAGGAAATTCTCATCCTGAAGGGACTCGAACATCAGGCCAGGGCCGTTGTCGCCTCTGGGCAGGACCGCAAATGGGACGAACTCTCCCGCATCCTGCAGAACGATCCCGCCATGCGTGATGCCGGCGGCCACCTGCGCAAGCTCATCATCTTCTCCGAGCACCGCGACACCCTGAACTACCTGCACCAGAAGATTGCCGGCGTGCTGGGCAATGCCGACGCTATTGTCACCATCCACGGCGGTACCCAACGCGATGAGCGCCGCCGCCTACAAGCCGTGTTCCGTGCCGACCCTGCTGTCCGTGTTCTCGTCGCCACCGATGCCGCCGGGGAAGGCGTGAACCTCCAGAACGCCAACCTGATGGTCAACTACGACCTGCCGTGGAATCCGAACCGCCTGGAACAGCGTTTTGGCCGCATCCACCGTATTCACCAGCAGGAGGTCTGTCACCTCTGGAACCTGGTCGCCAGGGAAACTCGCGAAGGTGAGGTCTATTTCCGGCTGCTGGAAAAACTGCGGGTCGAAAGCGAGGCACTCCATGGCCGCGTCTTCGACATTCTTGGCGAGGTTTTTGAGGACACCAGCCTCAAGGACTTGCTCCTCCAGGCCATCCGCTACGGCGATCAACCGGAGGTCCGCGCCCGACTCGGCCAGCGCGTCGAGCACGCCTTCGATCATGACCACCTGCGCGCCATCCTCGACCGCAACGCCCTGGCTCAGGAAACCATGAGCGCCACGCGCCTCTTTGCCGTGAAGGAGGAGATGGAAAAAGCCGAGGCCCGCCGTCTCCAGCCTTACTTCGTCCGCGCTTTCTTCATGAAAGCCTTCGCGGCGCTAGGCGGTTCTATGTATCCGCGCGAGGCCGCCCGCTTTGAGATCACCCACGTTCCGGCTGCCATCCGCGAGCGCGACCGTCGCATCACCGGGCGCAATCGCCGCGAACTCGCCCCTGTGCTGCAGCGTTACGAGCGCGTCTGCTTCACCAAAGAAGCCGTCCGCCCGCTCGACAAGCCGGGCCTTCCCTTCGCTACTATGCTCCATCCCGGCCACCCGCTTATGCTTGCCGTAAGCGACCTGCTGCTGGAACAGCATGGCAATCTCTTGCGCCAGGGCGCCATCCTGGTGGATGCGACTGACGATGGCGAAGAACCGCATCTGCTCTTCCTGCTCACGCATGAGATCAAATCCGGCGACGACCAGGTGCTCTCGAAGCGTCTCCAGTTTGTGCGCGTCGCGCCCGATGGCGCCGCCACGTTTGCCGGTTGGGCACCACACCTTGACCTCGAACCCCTGGCACCCGCAGACCGGGCCATGCTGGCGGACGTGCTCGCGGCGCCCTGGATTGGCGCCGACCAGGAACAGCGCGCTCTGGCCCTGGCGGCAGCGACGCTGGTGCCAGAGCATGTGCAAGAAGTCGCCGGATGCCACATCGCCCACGTCGATAAAACTCTCGACGCCGTCCACGAACGGCTGACCAAGGAAATCACCTTCTGGTCTGACCGCTGGCTCAAGCTTAAAGAGGATCAGGAGGCCGGAAAGGACGTACGCCTCAACCTCGAAAATGCCCGCCGCACTGTCGCCGACCTCGAAAGTCGCCTGGAGAATCGAAAGAAGGAACTCATGGCCATGCGTCACGTCACCTCTTCCACACCCGTGGCTCTCGGTGGCGCGCTGGTCATCCCCGCCGGCTTGCTCCGCCGTCGGCGCGGTGAACCGCCCGGCGAGGAGGGCGCCGCCTTTGCCGTCGACCCTGCCGCCCGCCGCCGTATCGAAAGGCTTGCCATGGACGCCGTGCGCCGCGTTGAGGAAGCCCACGGTTGCTGTGTGGTCGATGTGTCCGCCCAGAAATGCGGTTGGGATCTCACCTCGTACCCGCCTCTCGCCGAGGACAAACAACCATCCGCCCGTCACATTGAGGTCAAGGGCCGCGTGCAGGGCTCCAGCACGGTCACTATCAGCCGCAACGAAATGCTCTATGCTCTCAACCAGGCCGACAAATTTCTCCTGGCCATCGTGTTTGTGGGCGAAAATGACGCCGTCGATGGCCCGTACTACTTGCGCCACCCCTTCGAAGCCGAGCCGAGTTGGGGTGTTGCGTCCATCAATTTTGAGATCAAAGCGCTGCTTGAGCGCGTGGAGAAGCAATGAGCACGACTCCCACTCTGCGCGTGGATCGTTTGGAACTACGTAACTTCCGGTGTTTTGCGGAGTGCACCATCGTATTGCATCCACAGCTCACCGTGCTTGTGGCCGAAAATGGTCGCGGCAAAACCGCAGTACTCGATGCGCTTAGCATTGCGCTTGGTTTGTTCGTGGACACCATCGCTGGGACACGGCAGTTGCATGGCTTTGATCGCACTGATGTGCGTCTTGTGCCGGGGGAAAATGGGGCCATGAGCCCCGCTCTCCCAACCGCATTTGTCGCCGACGGTTACGTCGCCGGAGAAGCATTGCATTGGCGTCGCGTCCTCATGGGGTATGGTCTGCGCGCTCGTACAACCACCAGGGAAGCTGACAGTCTTCGCCACGCAGCACAACGGCTGCGCGAGAGCGTAGGAGGTGAGGCGGTAGACCGGGCTGACCACCTACCGCTCCTCCCGCTCGTGGCCTTTTATGGTACTGGTCGTTTGTGGAGCGAGCACCGGTTAACGGAGGGAAAGAGAACATATGTCGTTGCCGCCAATGAGCGGCTGTCAGGCTACACTGACTGCCTTTCTTCGTCCTCATCGTTCAAGGGTGTGATTGCTTGGTACGAAAATAAAATGAACGAAACTCGCGACCCGCGGTTTGCGACCGAGCTTGCCACGAATCTGCGATTGCTCGGGGCGGTGCAAGAAGCTACGAGGGTGGTGCTAGAGCCAACGGGATGGTGCGCACTGGAGTGGGACTTCGCGCAGAAATCTTTGGTCGTCGAACACCTTGAATATGGTCGCTTGCCGTTGTCGGCGCTCAGCGACGGGTTGCGGAACATGATTGCGCTCACCGCAGACATTGCGCAACGCTGTGCTAGCCTGAATCCACACCTCAGCGATGCCGCCGCTCGACACACCCCGGGCGTGCTGCTCATCGACGAGGTGGACATGCACTTGCATCCGCGTTGGCAGCAGCAGGTCGTCGATCTACTGCGCAATGCCTTCCCAGCTCTGCAAATGATTGTAAGCACTCACAGCCCGCACGTGCTGTCGACCGTCGACAAGGAGTCAATCCGAGTCATTCGTCTGCAGGATGGGCGAGGTTGCATTGAGACGCCAACTCTGCAGACGCGGGGAGTAGAGAGCGCCGACGTTTTGGCGAGTATCATGGGCGTTGACCCCATCCCTCATGTCGAGGAGGCGCAGTGGCTCAGCGACTACCGTGCGCTCATCCAACAACACCTGTTGGATACTCCGGAAGCCGAGACCCTGCGTACCCAGTTGGAAGAGCACTTTGGCAGCGAACACCTTGTCATCTTAGAATGCGATCGCATGATTCGGCTGGAACGATTCAAGCAGACTCTGCCACCTCTACTAAACCAGAAGAGCGATTAGGGCTATGCACCAACTCGATCGATCCCGCGTGCCCTCTCCGGCGTGTCTGGGCCGCTACCGGCATAGGCAGGACACCTGGAATGACCTCAGCGGTGCTGACCGGCAGGAAATCCGTGCCGCCCTGGAAATAATGCAGGGGCGTCGCTGCGCCTACTGCGAGTGCAGCATCGACGCGCGCCACGGCCAGCATATCGAACACTTTCGGCAGCGCAGGCGTTACCCGCAAGGGACTTTCGACTGGAACAACCTGTTTTGGTCTTGCGAACGTGACAACTCCTGCGGCAAATATAAGGACGGATGTGGTCCCTATAACCATGATGACCTTATCAAGCCCGATATCGAGGATCCGGAGCGATTCTTCCTCTTCGTTTCCAACGGTTCTATCACCTTACGTGCTGGTTTGAGCGCCGCCCAACACCACCGCGCTGTGGAAACCTTGCGCATCTTGAATCTCGACGCGCAGCGGGGACCACTCCGCCACATGCGTCAGCGAGCGGTAAGTGGCTACATTCAAGTTGTCGAAGACATCATGGAGATGGCTTCCATCCATCCACCAGATGTCTGGCAGCCCCTGCTCGAACAGGAACTGGGCCAAAGCCGGAGCCTCCCGTTTTGCACTGCCATCAAGCACGTTTTGACACTGCAAGGAGTCACGCTATGACCCACCCCGTCAAATCCCCCCGCAAGCTCATCGAGGTGGCCCTGCCGCTCGACGCCATCAACGTCGCGGCGGCGCGGGAGAAATCTATACGGCATGGGCATCCCAGCACGCTGCATCTGTGGTGGGCACGGCGCCCACTGGCGGCGGCGCGGGCGGTGATTTGTGCTCAGCTTGTGAACGACCCTGGCTACCAGCAGGGTGGTGGGTTCAAATACGGGAAGAACAAGAAGGAAGCGGCCATTGAGCGGAAGCGGCTCTTCAAAATCATTGAGGACCTCGTGCTGTGGGAAAACACCACCAACGAGGAAGTACTGGAGCGCGCTCGCGCTGAGATTCGCCGCTCGTGGCGCGAGGTGTGCGAACTGAATAAGGACCACCTGCAGGCCGCCGAGTTGTTCAATCCGGAGAAATTGCCCGCCCTGCACGACCCGTTTGCCGGCGGCGGCTCTATTCCGCTGGAGGCGCAGAGGCTGGGGTTGGAAGCCTATGCCTCCGATCTCAACCCCGTGGCCGTCCTCATCAACAAGGCCATGATTGAGATTCCGCCCAAGTTCGCTGGGCGTGCTCCAGTTGGGCCGGAGATCGAGGATCAGAAAAAGGGGAAAAAACTCGCGCTAACCCAATCCTGGCCGGGTGCGACCGGACTCGCGGAAGACGTGCGCCGCTACGGAGCATGGATGCGGGCTGAGGCCCAGAAGCGCATCGGACACCTGTATCCGCCCATCGAAATCACGACGGAGATGGCCCGCGAACGGTCCGACCTGCAAGCGCTTGTCGGTCAGAAGCTCACAGTCATTGCGTGGTTGTGGGCGCGCACGGTCAAAAGCCCTAATCCGGCGTTCTCGCATGTGGATGTGCCGCTGGCCTCGACCTTTATGCTCTCCACTAAAGTAGGCAAGGAGGCGTATGTCGAGCCAGTGATCGAGGGTGGCGGCTACCGATTCACGGTCAAGGTGGGTAAGCCGAAGGACGTTGAGATGGCGAAGAACGGCACCTCGGCTGGCAAGCGGAATGCATTTCTATGCTTGATGTCGGGGGCGCCGATGGACTACGACTACATCCGCACCGAGGGCAAAGCTGGGCGGATGGGTGCCCGGATGATGGCCATCGTCGCCGAGGGCAAACACGGGCGAGTCTACTTGTCGCCAACAGAAGCGATGGAGGCCATAACACGTCAGGCGAATCCGGAATGGAAGCCAGACAACGCGCTGCCAGTGAATCCTCGTGACTTTAAAACGCCGAACTATGGACTGACGACATTCGCGGACCTCTTCACCCCCCGCCAGCTCGTGGCGTTGACCACTTTCTCTGATCTGGTGCAGGAAGCGCGCGAGCGGGTTCAGCGCGACGCCCTCGCCGCCGGATTTGACTCCCCCACCCAACCCTCCCCCGCTGGGGGAGGGCTTTCCGACTCCTCCCCCGCTGGAGGAGGGCTTTCCGACTCCTCCCCCCAGCGGGGGGAGGTTGGGAGGGGGGACCTTTGGCGCCCAACCCCGGTTCCCCAGGCTCTTCTAGAAACTGCACGCGACCTGCGCAAGAACATGACCGACGCGGAACAGTTGCTATGGCGATGCTTACGCGGCAAACAACTCGCTGGCTTCAAGTTTCGCAAGCAGCATCCCATCGAACGTTTTGTCCTGGACTTCTATTGCGCATCCGCCAAGCTGGCGATTGAACTGGATGGAGGGCAGCACAACACGGATGACGGCAAGGCCAGAGACGCTGAACGAAACGCGTATCTTGAGAAACAGGGTATTCGTGTTGTGCGCTTCTGGAATCACGAGGTATTTGAACACCTTGACGGCGTGCTGACCCGGATTTGGGAGGCGTTGCATGAGGGCCTCCATTTCCCCCACCCCGCCCCTTCCCCACTGGGGTTTGCCCCCACCCAACCCTCCCCCGCTGGGGGAGGGCTTTCCGGCTCCTCCCCCTGGAGGGGGGAGGTTGGGAGGGGGGATGACATTTCCCTGCGCGACGGCGGCACCGGTGCCACCGCCTACGCCGAGGCGGTGGCAACGTATCTGGCGTTTGCGATAGACCGAATGGCGATGACGGGCAACAGCCTTGTCCGATGGAACGGTGTCGGCGAGAAGGCGCAACACTGCTTTGGCCGTCAGGCGCTACCAATGCTCTGGGATTTCGCAGAACCAAACTTCCTTGCGACTGCAACTGGCAGCGTCGATGCCGCAGTCTTCTACTCATACGATCCGCTCAACTGGATGCAACCACATGCGTCAGGATGGAGCAAGCAAGAGGACGCAGCGACTCAGCTCAGTTCCAGATCGAAGATCATTTCCACTGACCCGCCGTACTACGACAACATCGGCTACGCCGACCTTTCGGACTTCTTTTACGTCTGGCTGCGCCGCGCGCTGCGACCCGTGTTCCCCGATCTCTTCGCCACCCTCGCCGTACCCAAGGCCGAGGAACTAGTGGCGACGCCCTACCGCCACGGCAGCAAGGAGAAGGCCGAGACCTTCTTTCTCGATGGCATGACGCAGGCCATGCGCCGTCTTGCCGAGCAGGCCCACCCGGCTTTCCCGGTCACCATCTACTACGCCTTCAAACAGTCGGAGAGTGACGGTGACGAGGGCGCGACCAATACCGGCTGGGACACCTTCCTGGCCGCAGTCATTGAGGCTGGATTCGCCATCGGCGGCACCTGGCCGATGCGCACCGAAATGAAGACACGTCAAATCGCGATGGACACCAACGCCCTTGCCTCCAGCATCGTCCTGGTCTGCCGTCAGCGAGACCCAGCCGCAGCCACAGTGTCCCGCCGCGAATTCCTGCGCGAGTTGAATACCGTGCTGCCCGAGGCCCTGGACGAGATGACCAAAGGCTCCAGCGACGCTCGTTCCCCCGTCGCACCAGTGGACCTGTCGCAGGCCATCATCGGGCCAGGAATGGCCGTCTTTTCTAAATACACCGCCGTGCTGGAGGCCGATGGCACGCCCATGAGCGTCCGCACCGCCCTCCAGCTCATCAACCGCTTCCTGGCCGAGGACGACTTCGATCCCGACACCCAATTCTGCCTCCACTGGTTCGAGCAACACGGCTGGGGCGCAGGCCGTTTCGGCGACGCCGACACCCTCTCCCGCGCCAAGGGCACCAGCGTGGACGGCATGCGCGATGCGGGCGTGACCGCATCCGGCGGCGGCATCGTGCGCCTGTGCAAGTGGTCCGAATACCCCACCGACTGGGACCCGCAGACTGACACGCGCAACCCGGTCTGGGAAACCCTGCACCACCTCATCCGCGCCCTGAAGCAAGAGGGCGAAACCGGCGCGGGTCGTCTACTCGCCGCGGTGAAAGGCAAGGCCGAAGCCGCCCGCCAGCTCGCCTACCGCCTCTACACCCTGTGCGAACGCCAGGGCTGGGCCGAAGACGCCCGCGCCTACAACGAACTCATCACTAGCTGGACCGGCATCGAATCTGCCGCCGGCGCGGCACCAACTGCAGAACAAGGCAACCTTTTTGCATGATCTGCCATTCAACTGGAGTACAACCCTATGAAACCCTGGCGAGAAGTCGCTGTTCCCCATCCCGACGTGCTGGAAGGCACGTTCCAGCAATCCGAATTTGCCGCCGACATCACTGCCGTCCGCGTCGGCCAGGCGACGCGGGAGTATCAGGACGCCGCGGCGTTCTTCCAGCGTACCTTCATCACTGAAGGCATGCGCCTGCTGCTCATCCAGGTGGCACAGCGCCTCAACGGCACAGGCGGTGAGCCGGTCATCCAACTCCAGACGGCCTTCGGCGGTGGTAAGACGCATACGATGCTGGCGGTTTATCACCTCACCACGCGACAGTGTGCGCTGGGCGATCTGGCTGGCATCCCGGCCTTGCTCGACCAGGCCGGGCTCATGGACGTGCCACAAGCGCGTGTCGCCGTGCTGGATGGCCACGCCCACGCCCCCGGTCAGCCGTGGCAACACGGCACCCAAAGTATCCGCACGCTCTGGGGCGAACTTGCCTGGCAACTCGGCGGCGCCGAAGCTTTTACCTTCGTGCAGGCATCCGACACCACCGGCACCTCGCCCGGCAAAGACGTGCTCAAGACACTGCTGGAAGCCTCTGCCCCCTGTGTGGTGCTGATTGACGAGCTGGTGGCCTACATCCGGCAGTTTCAGGAAGGACAGTCACTGAGCGGCGGCAGTTTCGACAGCAATTTGTCGTTCATCCAGGCGCTCACGGAAGCGTGCAAACTCGTGCCCAACGCCATGCTCCTCGGCTCCTTACCCGCCTCAGAGGTCGAAGCCGGCAGCCAGCGCGGCGTAGCCACGCTACGGGCCTTAGAAAAAACCTTCGGGCGGATTCAGGCGCTGTGGAAACCCGTGGCCACCGAAGAGGCCTTTGAGATCGTGCGGCGGCGCTTGTTCGAGCCGGTGCGCGACGACAAGGCCCGCGAGGCCGTGTGTCGCGCCTTTGCCGACGCTTACATTGCCGAAGGGACGAAGCTACCGTCAGAAACGCAAGAGGCGCACTACTATGACCGGCTTGTGCAGGCGTATCCGATGCATCCAGAAGTTTTTGACCGGCTCTACGAGGATTGGACAACGATTGATGGCTTCCAGCGCACCCGCGGTGTGCTCAAGCTGATGGCCAGGGTCATCTACCGGCTGTGGCAAGACGATAACAAGGACCTGATGATCCTGCCCGGTAGCCTGCCGCTGTACGACGGCGGCTCGCGCAACGAACTTCTTTATTACCTGCCCGCTGGCTGGGATCCCGTACTGGACAAGGATATTGATGGCGACCGGGCCGAAACGACCGAGTTAGAAAATAAAGAACCGCGTTTCGGCGCCGTGAATGCCGCCCGCCGGGTGGCGCGCACGATCTTTCTCGGCAGTGCGCCGTCTTCGGTCACCACGACACCGGGTATCCGTGGCCTCGACCGCGCCCGTGTCTTGCTCGGCTGTCTCCAGCCCGGGCAAACCTCGTTAATCTACTCCGACGCGCTCAATCGCCTGGCCGACCGCCTGCATTACCTGAACAGTTCCGGCGATAAGACGCAGGACGCCACGCGGTTCTGGTTCGACACCCGTGCCAACCTGCGCCGCGAGATGGAGGACCGGAAAAAACGCTTCGACGACACCAACGACGTGCGCCACAAACTGGCCGGGGTGCTCAAGAAACTGACTAGTGGCGTCACGTTCTTCGATGGCGTCCACATCTTTATCCCCCACGCGGACGTGCCGGACGACAGCGCTCTGCGTCTCGTGTTTCTGGCACCCGAGCACTTCTACGCACGCGAAGAGACACGCCTGGCCTTCAACGCCGTGCTGGAGTACGTCCGCAGCAATGGCACCAAACCCCGCTACCGGAGCAACCGGCTTCTCTTCCTTCCCCCCGACCACGGGACGCTGGCGCGCCTGTCTGACTGCATCCGGACGGCGCTGGCCTGGGGCTCCATTGTCGAGGACGTGCAGGATGGGCGCTTGAACATTGATCAGCTCCAGAAAAGGCAGGCGGAAAAAGAACTCCAGAGCGCTGAAGAGGTGCTGCCACGAGTGGCCCGCGAGTGCTATAAGTGGCTCCTCTGTCCCGTGCAACACTCGCCCACCGACCCCAGGCCAGCGGTAGAAGCGTTCCCGCTGAACACCAGCGGCTCGGCGCTCGGCAGCGAGATCGAGCGCGTATGTGTGGAGAACGAATTGGTGATTACCACCTGGTCCCCCATCCACCTGCGTACCAGGTTGAAGGAGCTATACTGGAAGGCCGACAAGCCGGCCATCGGCGCACTGGCGTTTTGGGAGGATACCATGCGCTACCTCTACTTGCCGCGACTGCAGAACCGCCGCGTGCTGGAACAAGCTATCGTCAAAGGCGCCGCCAGCCGGGATTTCTTCGGCACGGCCTACGGGCAGCACGCGGGCACGTTCGACGGTTTTAAGCTCAGCGATGCCAATATCCAGATTGACGACACACTCCTGCTGATCGAGCCGGAAACGGCGCAGCACTACGAGGCCGACCATATCGCGCCCCCCACTTCGGCTCCCACTTTTGGCGGCGCCGTGGAACCCACCCAGAGCTACACAACGCCCACTAGGTCAGGCACGACACTGCCACCAATCACACCGCCCACACCTGGTGGGGCACCGAAGGCCCACGTCTTCATCGGCACTGCCGAGGTGAATGCCGCCACAGCAAAAATGCGCCTTGTGCAAATTGCCGAGGAGATTATCAGTGTCCTTGCTGGCGACGCGCATGCCACGGTGAAAATCCGTGTGGAAATTATCGCCGATTTCCCCGATGGCGTCTCCGATCACATCAAACGCTCTATTTCCGAAAACGCCACGAGTCTCGGTTTTACCAACAAAACATGGGAATAAGTGTCGCAGCTCCCGTCTCCCTGGGAGTGCAGCTCTCCTGGGCACGTGCGGAGCGGGCGAGACGCCCACGCTCTCAAGCCCAGGCGCCGCTCAAGCCGCACAGAGCCCGTCGTCAGTGTATACTGCTGGCGTAACAAACACAGTAACCATATGACCATTGGAGGATTGATGTATGCCTGCAACACACGAGGGCCTACCATGCAGCGCCCACGCCGACCACGTATGATGGCCTGGCTTGGCCTCATCGTTGCGGTCTATATCCTCGGTCCGCTCTTCGTGTACGTCACGGGCGGGGCTCGCCTGCGGGGCGATTGGAGCGTGGCCTCGCAGACCCCGGTGGGCCTGGCGCCAGATCCGGGGCAGACGCCAGAGGCCGTTATCCAAATCTACGCGGCACGGGCCTTTGCCTGGCGTGGGATTTTTAGCGTCCACACCTGGGTGGCGGTGAAGCCAGCGCACACGGCGCAGTATACACGCTATGAAGTCATTGGCTGGCGCTTGCGTCGCGGTCTCTCCCCAGTGAGTGTAAGTAGTGAGCGCGCCCCAGACGCGCAATGGTTTGGGGCTGATCCCTGGCTCCTACGCGATATCCGCGGCGCAGCGGCGGCAGCGCTCATTACCGCCCTCCCCGGTGTGGTCGCCTCGTATCCTTATCCCCAACACTATCGTGCCTGGCCAGGCCCCAATAGTAACACGTTTATCGCCTATCTGGGCCGCCACCTGCCCCAACTCCGTCTGGTCATGCCCGCGCACGCTGTGGGGAAGGATTACGTGACGGGGGGCCTCGCGCTCACCCGTAGTCTGAGTGGGACAGGCGTGCAGATCTCCCTGGCCGGACTGCTGGGTATTCTGGTCGGCTTGGACGAAGGCATAGAAGTGAATGTGTTAGCCCTCAACGTGGGACTCGACCCGCGGGGGTTGGGGATCTCCTTACCTGGCATTGGCCGCCTGGGGATGGCCAAACGTCCCTAAGGGGGAGCGATGATCCAGGTCTGGGTGGGGCCATCGCAGATTGCGGGGCAAGGCCTGTTTGCGGTGCAGGCGTTCGCGCCGGGTACGCGCATCCTGCCCTACATTGGGGAAAAGATCACCGCGCCAGAACGGGCGCGGCGTTTGGCCGCTGGCAATACCTATATTTTTCATCTGAATTACCGCTACGCGCTCGACGGACAGACCCTGGCCAATACCGCGCGCTATATCAACCACTCGTGTGACCCGAACTGTGTGGTGGAGCAAGACGCCGCCATCCTGTGGATCGTCGCGCGCCGCCCGATTCGCCCTGGGGAAGAACTCAGTTTTCAGTACGGCTATGACCTGCAGCATTACCGCGACAATCCGTGCCACTGTGGGGCGTCCACGTGCTGTGGCTACATCCTTGCGCCGCAGTATTGGCCCCTTCTCGCGCCGCCCAGGGCGGCCTCATGAGATTTTTTGAGGGGGGACGTCGTACGCGTTTATGTGGTAAGGAGAAGGCTCATCAACTGAGGAGGGCCTGATGGAGGTAGCACTGGAAGCATTTTTGGATCACTTTGGCGGGCTGGAGGATCG
>SXND01000221.1 GCA_005777235.1 Pseudomonadota bacterium | reverse complement strand
GTTGCGAGGGCGACGCCAGCCATGCTGGGCTGCACGGTCGCGATCGCCCAACGCAATGCACGGCCTACGTGCGCCGTGCTCCCCAAACGAGGGGTCGTCGAGCGTGCAGGCGCCTGGTTGGCACAATGCCGTAGACTCTGGCAAAACTGCGCACGAAAACTCCACACATCCCTGCCAATGACCGTGCGCGCTTTCCTCGTCCTTCTCCTAAAAAGACTGTAAACAGGTTCTAAGCGTTCAGGTTGTCAAAACAGAACGCCTGCGATCACGTCTACTGAGGGCGTACCCTGCCGCCATGGACACGCACCCCTCATGACCACGGGAACTCTGGGCACGGACTCCGTCTGCAGTCCAAGCCTACATGCGGGCGCTGGAAGCGCGGAGAGTGACCTTTGAGGCCACGGGGCATGCCTTACAAGAGCAGGTGCGTACGTTGCAGGAGCAGCTCCATCACACCTCGCGCCACTCCTCCCGTGCCCCGTCGAGTGCTCCGCCGCAGTCTCCCCGTCCACGGCGCCCTCGGGGGCAGCGCCCTCGGGGCGGGCAACCGGGCCATCCTGGCCATACGCGCCCCCTCGTGCCCGTGGAAGAAGTTGATGAGGTGGTCGTCCTCAAGCCTGAGCACTGTCAGGGGTGCCATGGGCCCTTATCGGGAGAGGATGCCGCGCCGTTGCGTCATCAAGGGATCGAGATGCCGCCAATCAAGCCGGGAATCACCGCGTACCAATGGCCTCAGCTGGTCTGCGCTGCGTGTGGCGAGACCACGCGCGCGCCCTGGCCCCAGGGGGTGCCCAGCGGGCCCTCGGGCCCTCGGGTGCACGCCACGGTGGCGCTGTGCACCGGGGCGTAGCGCTTGTCCACGCGCACGACGGCTCAGGTCATGGACGACGTGTGTGGGGTGCCGAGGCGTGGAGGCACGATCAGCCGGTCAGAGCAGGCGACGACTGCGGTGGTTGCCGAGCCCGTGGAGGCAGCCCGCACTGACGTGCACGAGCCCAGGGGAGCGTATCTGGATGAGACCAGTGGGCGTCAAGGGGACAAACGCGCCTGGGTATGGGGCGCGGTGACGAGGGGGGTGACGGGGGGGGTGCGGCGGTCCCGCGGTGGCGCGGGGGCGCGCGCGCTGTGGGGTGAGGGCTGGCGTGGCCTGCTGGTCACCGACCGTTACAGGGCTGACCACGGGTATCCGGTGCGGTGGCGTCAGCTGCGCTGGGCGCATTGGTGGCGAGATGTTGCAGCGATGCGAGGCCGTGGTGGGGTCGCCGAGGAGATGGGCACCGCCTTACTGGAGCAGGCGCACCCAATGTTGGTGTGGTGGCATCGGGTGCGCGAGGGCACGTTGCCACGCTCGACGTTGCGGTCCTCTCTGCGTCCGCTACGCCGGGAGATGGACCGCCTCTTGGAAGCGGGGCGCCGCTGTGGTGTGCCGCCGACCGAGGGCACCTGCCGGGACATCCTCCAACGGCGCCAGGCGTTGTGGACGTTCGTCCAGGGGGCTGGGGTGGAGCCGACGCACAACGCCGCAGAGCGCTCGATGCGGTCCGGGGTGCTCTGGCGCCAAGGCAGCTTTGGCACCCAGAGCGAGGCAGGCTCGCGTTTTGTCGAGACCCTGATGACGGTGGGAGCGACACTGAAGCAACACAAGCGCACCGTTCTCGCCTCCCTCACCGCCGCTCATGACGCCGCGCTACGCGGCGAAGTTGCCCCGTCTCTCCTGCCTGCCCATGACATGGAGTCGCACTGGGCGGCGTGATCCCGGTTTTCACTGGCTGAACGGTTACCACTTTCGATGGCAATGGAAAAATCTCAGGGTTCGAGATTGGGAGCCTGAACGGGCAAATCGTCGAACGACTCGTGTCCGGAGACTATACGGTGCATGCGGACTGCAGGGGCTTTATCAGCATCCCTTCTGAGATCGTGCCGGGCAATCCTCACCAAGCACGCGGGGACATCGTCCTTGTCTATGGCGGCAAAGAATTTTTCCTCATCGACAACGAGGCAGGATGGGTGGTAAACGGCGTGGGCAAGAAGCTCTAGAATCTGGCTCTAAACCCCCTGGTGGCCAGTGATGAGACACGATGAAAGATAGTTTGCCTAACATGCCGCTCAAGCGGACCGTCACAAGCGTGAGTAGGAGTAGAGGAAATTCAAACGGCATTTTCCAGCGGCCGGGGGGCTGGCAGTGCGACCGGCACGCCGCAGGACGGCTGACGCGTCGGTCATGCCAGGCGCCGGGTGACGGGCAGCACGCGCTGCGGGGTTGGGGGAGCCGCTGCGAGAGGCCGCGGCGAGGCGAAGCCCACGGACCTGCCAGTGGAGCGGCCCACGAAATTCAAGCTGGTCATCAACCTCAAGGCCGCCAAGGCGCTCGGCCTCACCATGCCCCCGGCGCTCCTGTTCCAGGCGGACCAGGTGATCAAGTAGGTGGGGGGAGGGGCACATGCGCAGGGGCGTGGCAGGGGTGTCAGGGAGCACAACCGTGCCTGGAGCGTTTGGGGGGGGCACCTTCCTGGTAGTCCGGCAGAGCCCCCCAGCCTAACAAACCGCTGCAGCCGACTGCCTCCAGCGTCCGCTCGTGCCTCGCTCCCGCTTCCGGCAGCGGCTGAGCGCTGGCGTTAGGCTACGCAGAGAGAAAACAGGATGTCTTTCTGATACAGAATGGACGAGAGTGTTGCAGGTATAAACAGCGAATGCCTAGCCGTGGCAAGGGTCTTTGCGAGAAACACATCAATACTGAGGAGTATGGCAATGGGAACATTGTTAGATGGCGTGAACCACATCGCCGTCCTGACGGCGGATATGGAGAGATTTATCCGCTTTTATCAGGAGGCGTTTGATGCCACAGTTGAGCACGACAATCGCAACCACGCTGGTCATGCAGGCGAACGGATGGTGATCATGTCCATCGGCGGCCAGAGTGCATTCAATGTTTTCGAGGTGCCGGGCAATACCCAGGCGCAGGTCCAAACCCCCATGTTTGGGCGTGGACATGTAGACTATTTTGGTCTTAACGCCCGCAGTCGGGAGACCTTCGAACACGTCCGTGTACGCCTGATACAGTTGGGGGCTTCGGATGGCACCATTACGGACTTCGGCTCCAAGCTGAGTGTGTTTTTCCGTGACCCAGACGGCTTGGAAGCGGAGGTGCTCTGGAACAAAGACACAGCAGCGCTGGCTGTAGGAAGTCGACCCGCGTAGCACAAGGAAAAAATATGCGCGACCTCTTCACCGCTGACAACTCCGCGCTGCTCTTGATCGACCATCAAGTTGGCACGATGCAATGGATCAAGACCCTTCCCCGGAAGCGGCTGAGGCGCAGCGATAGCCTGCACAAGCTGACCACTGGCCTCGTGCGTCAGTGTGGTACGGTGGAGATTGAAGACCTGCATGTCAAAGGGATGGTACGCAATACTCACCTCGCCCATGCCATCAGCGACATGGGCTTTGGCATGTTTCGCCGGTTGCTCATCTGCAAGGCGGAGAGGGCTGGTGTCACCGTGGTGGTCGCCGACCGGTGGTTTCCGTGGACATGGCAGCGCTGACGCAGGCCGCTGGCCTTCGTGCCACTGCGATGGTTGAAGCAGGAACTAGAGAAAGTTCACTTTTATACACTTTATAGAAAGCAGAGCACACCATGCAGATCGTCGATGCCCAGATCCATGTCTGGGGAAGCGGCCTACCGAGCAATATGGCACATCGTCAGGTCACCGCATTTACGACTGAGGAAGCCGTCGGCCTGATGGATGCCGGTGGCGTAGACGCTGCCATCATCCATCCGCCGGGCTGGGATCCCAATTCGACGGCAATGGCCTTCGCGGCAGTGCGCGACTACCCTGGCCGCTTTGCCATCATGGGGGCGTTTCCCCTAGACCAGCCAGCGTCTCGCGAGTTGGTGACGACGTGGCGCAACCAGCCGGGCATGCTCGGGCTGCGCTACGGGTTCCTGCATGAGCCGCTGCGCACCTGGCTGGCGGATGGCACACTCGACTGGCTATGGGCCACCGCGGAGCGCGCTGACGTCCCCATCTCCATGCTGGCAACAGACTCGTTGACCGCCATCGGCGGGATTGCCGCGCGCCATCCCGGCCTGCGGCTGACCATCGACCACCTGGGCGGGCGCGGCGGGAATACGACACTAAAGGACGCCGCCTCTATGACCCATATGCCTGAGCTCCTGGCGCTGGCCAAGTACCCAAACGTCGCCGTCAAGGCCACCGGCGCGCCCGGCTACGCCAGCGGGACGTATCCGTTTCCGACCATGCATCCGTTCTTGCGGCAGATTTACGACGCCTTTGGTCCGCAACGCATGTTCTGGGGCACGGACATTTCCAAGATGCAGTGCTCCTGGAAGCAATGCATTACGATGTTTACTGAAGAGCTGCCGTGGCTGTCCGAGCCCGACAAAGCGCTCATCATGGGCCAGGCGATCTGCACCTGGTGGGGCTGGGAGCGCCCGGCCTGAGACCACGGTCGTCGCTGCACGCGGGGACCAGACACCTTACCCTCAAGAAGAAGCGAAGCAACCGATGGCTGATGGCATGGAGACCTATCGCGGCATCGTCTTTCCCTGGGAAGTCGATCTCGTGGAACATTTTACGGTGGCGTATTACTTCGACCGCCTCGCCGACGCGGGGTGGAATGCGCTGGACGCGCTGGGCCTGGGCGCTGAATACGTGGCACGCACGGGCTGTGCCTGTGTGACGGAGCAGGTCAACGTGCGGTATAGGAAGGAACTCCGCGCTGGGGACCTCATGTATATCCAGAGCGGCGTGATCGCAGCGGAGGACAGCGGTCTGGTCCTGGGACATACGCTGCTCAACGCCGCCACGGGGGATCTGTGTACGACCTTCGCACAGCACCTGGCGCATGTGCGCTGGCCCCAACGTGGGCGCGTACCGTGGACGCCAGAGCAGCAAGCGGCGATCCAACGTCACCACATGGCCTGGGACGTCCTCCCGCCTGAGAGGCGTCCGCTCCCAGCCACGGACGAGGGTTTCGTCGCGTCTGGGAGAGACACGGTCAAACCCTGGGAACTCGACGTTTTAGGGATACTGGCCCTCAAAGCCTATATTCATCGCTTCTCGGGGGCGAGCGCGCAGCTCTTTGCCCAATTTGGCATGCCTCCCTCCTATTTCCGTCAGGAACGCCGTGGGCTCTCGACGTTTGAGTTCCAGTTCGCCCTCCTGGGCGATCTCCGCGCCGGCGATCCCGTCCACGTGCGCACTGGGCTACTGCACCTCGGTAATTCCTCGCTGCGTTTCCAGCATCGTCTCTATCACAGCCGTTCGGGCCAACTGATGGCGTCGCTCGATCACTCCGGCGTCCACCTCGACACCGATGCGCGGCGTCCCACACCGATTCCTGAGACCTTCCGGCAGCAGGCGCAGCGCCTGATGGTTCCTACCCAGGCAGTGTTATAGCTGCGTGAGACCTCGCAGGGCGACCTGCTCAGCATATCGAGAAGCACGCAGGCGTCCTGGGCTACAACCGGAGCGCATAGGAGGCCTGCGCTTCTCAAAAAACCTGGCCACGCCTGACATACGGCATGACTCTTGGACGGAATGACTGGCTACGAATGACCGTGAGCCGCTACGGAGACTTGAACCCAACATTACTATGGGTGCCGTCACACAGTGGCTTGTTCTGGGAAGCGCCGCAACGACATAAGGTCACCCGATTGCGCACCTCGCACGGCTGTCCGTCGGTACGTTCAATCGTAATGCCGCCGCTGACCCACAGGGCGCCATCCGGTGTGAGGGCAATCTCTTTGGGCAGATCGGGTTCCACGATCTCGCCTTCTGATGCCAGCATATACGACAGGGCGCCGGACGGGCAACGCTCGACCATCGCGATGATCTGCGCCTGCACTTGGGTATCCGCACTCTCCTGGGCCATCTGCCACACATTCGTGACCTGGTTGGCACAAAAACCAGCATGCATACAAATCGAACGATCGTCTTTTACCGTAATATTGGTGCCAGGATAGTCGACTTGCCGACTGCTGCTGGGAGCCGTATCCGCCGTTTCGGAGCCGTCGAAACCTGCGCTGGTGTGGGCCCCGTCGCAGAACGGTTTCCTGGCGGATTGGCCACAACGGCACAAGGCATAGCGCACGTCTGTCGTCACCACCTCGCCTTTCTTCCAGGTGAGCGGTTCCCCGTGTTCGGACTTGATTGGGGTCTTCCGCACGAGTGGAATGCCACCCGTCACGATATAGGGACCATTGGGCCGAATGGTGATCTTTTGTGTATCTTCCGCCATGGCATTCTCCTGAAGGCATACCTGCGACGACGTCGCTACTACTCGTCACAGGTGTCTTCTCACTTTTCCTGAAACCTGTCCGACTCACCGACTCTCTCACCCGACAGCGTGAGCACGTACGACGGGTTATGCCAGCACAAAGCCTTCATAGCCCTTGGCTGCAACCTCGGCACGCTTGGCCCGCATGACGGGGGCGCTGTCTGGACTGGTGAGCAAGAAGCGGGCTTTGCCGGGAATGTTCGCCCCCACAAACCACGAATCAGCCTGGGTGCGGAGAATTTTTGCACCGCCCTCCACCACGTGCTGAGTCCAGGCCGCTTCCGCCTCGGGCGAGGGCGCAATGCGCGTATATTGATGGTCGAGCACATAGGCGATGCAGTCGCTCACCCAATCCACCAACGGCTCGGCGGCGCGCACAAAATTGCCGACCGATGCGGCATTGATGGTGAACATGTTCGGGAAACCGACACTCTGGATGCCCATATACGTGCGCGGCCCCTCGGCAAACTTGTCCTTCAACGTCTGCCCACCTTCGCCCTGGATATCAATCCGGGTCAACGCCCCCGTCACCGCGTCGTAGCCGGTGGCAAAAATCAGGACGTCAACCTCGTACTCGGCATCACGGGTCTTGACGCCTTTTGGCGTGATGCGCTCAATGGGCGCCTCGCGCACGTCTACCAGCAGGATGTTTTCCTGGTTGTACACCTCATAATAGCCGCTCTCGCAGGGCAGACGTTTCGAGCCGAACATATGGTTCTTCGGCACGAGCATTTCCGCCACCACCGGATCCTTGACACGCTCGCGGATCTTCTGGCGCACGAAGGCGGCGTAGTCCTCATTGGCTTTGCCTGGGATCATCACATCATAGAAATTCGACAACCATTTCTTGAAACCCGGTTCGGCCCACAGCCGCTCATATTGCTCCAGGCGCTCTTCTGGGGAGACGTCGAAGGCCGATCTGGTATCGAATTGGTGCACAAATGAGCCGGCGGTTTCGCTACATTTCTTAAAAATTTCCGGGTAGCTCGCTTTGATCTGACGCTGCGTTTCGGGATCAATAGGGCCATTGCGCAGCGGCGCACAGTAATTGGCCGTGCGCTGGAACACCGTCAGATGGCCGACCTCCTTGGCGATTTCCGTGATCAGCTGCACCCCGGTGGCTCCGGTGCCGATGACGCCCACGCGCTTGCCGGCCAAGTCTAAACCCTCGGCGGGCCAGCGTCCGGTATGACACCAGGTGCCCTGAAAGCTGTCGATGCCCTCAAAATCCGGGATGTAGTACGCCGACAGACTCCCCACCGCGGTGATGAAGAAGCGAGAGCGCGCCTGATGGCCGTCTGCTAGGTTGACCTGCCAGCAGTTGTCGCGCTCATCATAGACCGCCGAGAGCACGCGGGAGTTAAAGCGGATGTTGCGGCGCAGGTCGAATTTGTCCGCCACATAGTTGAGGTAACGCTCGTTTTCGGGCTGACCCGAATAATGCTCTTTCCAGTCCCATTCTTGCAGGAGTTCCTGCGAGAACGAATAGCCGTAGGTCTAACTCTCGGAGTCGAACCGCGCCCCAGGGTAGCGGTTCCAAAACCAGGTGCCGCCTAAGCCTCTGCCATCTTCAAATGTCTGCACAGAAAGCCCGAGTTCGCGCAAACGGTACAAGGCATACAGG
>SXND01000220.1 GCA_005777235.1 Pseudomonadota bacterium | reverse complement strand
TTCCAGCAGTGCGCTCAGCCCGGTAGCCGTGGTCGCCCCAAACGACGCCAGCAAGTAGTCGGAATACAAATCTGCTATCGGTTGTGATTTCATACGGGCGATTCTACACTTTTTTCGTTCCAGTCGCGTAAGGTGAGTTCGTAAATACGACCTCGACCCTCGCCTTTGGGGCTATCGACCCCAGCGCCACCAGTGCGGCGACCGCGAGCACCACGACGGCCTATCGCTGCACCACCGGGACCACGGCGAGCGTGAGCAAAAATGATGGGCAAAATCCCTCCGGGGGGGGGCCACGGCTCAGCGATGGGAGCAGCCACTTCATGCCGTACACGCTGACACTGACGGGGGGTACACAGGTCGGAACTGGCCATGGCGCGGGGCAGGACAAGACCTTAACGGTCGATGGCTCCATCGCGGCGACCGACTTTCAAAACGCCCCGGCCGGCGCCTATGTGGATACGGTCACTTTGACGATCACGCCGTAACGGTGTGATGGTTAGATGTCCATTTCATCAATACACTACCAGTTTTACCCCTGCGCGGGCCAGGCCCGCTCCTACAGGGATCCCTCCGTCGCACCGATCTGCTGTAGGAGCGGGCCTGGCCCGCGAGGCACCCCGACTGGCACAGGACTTACGAAATGGACATCTAGGCAGAGCGTGCGCCATCCTCCGCGGCCTGCCTTCCTGCCGTGAGAGGGGCACACGCTCACAAGTCGAGATTTCTGAGGCTCTTTTGCAGGGTGGCATGGGCGCTATAGGGATCCTTTCTAAAATGTAGCAATGGGATAACATCTATCCCTTGCTCCTCGGGTAGAGGCAACCCTTGTGGTTGCCCGTCACTGGGCAGGCACAAGGCCTGCCCCTACACCCGACAATGGGGAGAGGAATCTTTATTGCATTGAGGAGACCTATATGAGGCGATGGCAGACGATCACGCTGTGCTTGGCGGTGGTGGGAACGATCGTGCCAGGGATGTTGCAGGCGACGGGCACGACGCCCCTCGCCGTGACCGCCACCGTGCTGTCGCGGAGCAATTGTCGCTTCCAGACCTCGACAGCCACGCTCAGCTTTGGCACAATTGACTCGAGCGGCTTGTCGAACGCCTCTGCAAGCACCGCAGTCACTTTTAAATGCACTGGGAGCGCGCCCTTAGCGGCGTTCTTCATTGCGCATGATAGCGGTTTGTACGAAAGCGCGGTGGGCGCCAACCGGATGCAGCATACCATCGTGCCCACCGTCTTCTTACCGTACCAGCTCAGTGTCAGTCCGCAGACAGGCACGGTCCCCAAGAATGTGGACCAGACGGTCACCCTCACTGGCACGGTGCTCACCACCAACTACCAAAGCGCCCGGGCGGGCAGCTATGCGGATACAGTGGTCCTGACCATTAGTCCTTAAGCACTGGGAGAGGCATACGTATGAATCTCCGCGACAGCCAGCGAGCAGCCATCGCGATGCTGGCGCTCGTCTGTACGCTGCTGCTGTGGCCCTGTCTGAGCGCCGCCGGCAGCTTTGGCGTCACGCCCATCCGCCTTGATTTTGACCGCAATACCAAAACCGGTGTGCTGAAGATCAGCAATGATGCCGATGAGCCTCTGCAGGTGCAGATCAAGGCTTTTACGTGGACGCAGGATGCCGAGGGCAAGGACCACTACGAAGAAAGCGCCGATATTATCTTCTTCCCGAAAATCATGACGTTGGCAAAGCAGGAGCATAAACTGCTGCGGGCAGGCATCCAGCTCCCGGCGCTGCAGACTGAGAAAACCTATCGCTTGTTCATCGAGGAAATGCCAGGCGTCAGCACCGGGGCAGCCCGGGGCACCCAGGTGGCCGTGCGCATCCGGTTTGGTGTGCCGCTGTTTGTTAAACCACTCACCGCCGCGCCGCAGGGCACGATCGCGGAGCTCTCGCTTCACGCTGGCACCCTCACCATCCTGGTGCACAACACGGGGAATGAGCATTTCATTATCAACACCATCCGTCTGCAATCGGGCGACCTGTTTCGCACCGAGCTGCAAGGCTGGTATGTGCTTGCCGGGGCCTCGAGGACCTACCAGGCGCCTATCCCCCCGGAGGTATGCCGGCAATTGTCCGCCCTTGATGTCACCATCCATACAGACAAGCTCGACCTCCAGCGCCAGACTGCGGTCGCTCCTTCCATGTGCCAGCCCTAGATGTCCATTGCATACATACACTGCCAGTTGTACCCCTGCGCGGGCACGGCCCGCTCCTACAGGGATCCCCCCGTCGTACAGCTCTGCTGTCGGAGCGGGCCGTGCCCGCGAGGCACCCCGATTGGCACAGGGCTTACGAAATGGACATCTAGTATGCTATACCGTATGGCATGGCACGCTTCTATTTCGTGGCACTCATCCTCTGTCTCCCTTATACCTTCCCTGCCTGGGCGGCCTCTCCGCTGGACACGGCGGAGAGCGTGGTGGTATCCATCCTGCTCAATACCGAGCCCAAAGGCGAATTTTTTCTCGTCGTAACCCCTGGCGGCCACTACTGGATGAAGCTGGCAGATCTGCAAGCCATAGGGTTCCAGGCCCCTGTGGACAAGAGTCTGGAGCACGCCGGTGAGCGCTATCTAGCTCTGCAGGCGCTGCCAGGCGTGGAGGTGACAATCGACGAGTCCACCCTGACCGTCGCCATCATGTCCACCCCCGAGCACCTCCCGCCGCGGTCGATTGATTTACAGTCCTCAGTCCGGCAGCCGACGCGGCCCACCCAGGATACCAGTCTGTTCCTGAATTATCGGCTGCACTATGATGGCAACACGCGCGGGACTCAGGCACTGCATGTGACTACCGAAGCAGGGGCGCGCCTCGGAGCGTTCCTCTTCCACACCGAGAACGTTTACAGCACCGTGCCGACGGATACGCCATTTCTCCGCTTGAGCAGTAATGTGACCTACGATGACCGCGCCACGTTGCAACGTTGGGTGGGCGGTGACGTTGTCGCGTCTTCTGGTGCGCTCGGCGGTGTGCTAAACCTGGGAGGGCTCAGCGTCTCGAAGATTTATCGTATGAACCCCTACTTTATCAAACAACCCCTGGCGCGTCTGACCGGAGCCGTGGCGCTGCCTTCCGAGGCTGAAGTGTTGCTCGATGGCATCCGTGTCGCAAAAACTCAACTGGCACCAGGCGCCTTTGCCTTCAACAACCTCAATTACTACGGCGGGTTGCACGACGTGCAGATTACGCTCAAAGACCGCTTTGGCCGTGAGCAGACGCTGCACTATCCCTACTATTTTACGGATGTGCTGTTGCAGCAAGGCTTACACGAATACAGCTATCATCTCGGCTGGATGCGGCAAGAGGTGGGGATCGCCAGCAATCACTATGGCCGTCCAGCTTTTGCGGCGCTGCACCACTACGGCATGAGCGATAACGTAACCGTGGGCGTCCGCGGCGAGGCCACGACGACACAAGGCAATCTGGGGATGCTCGGGCTCTATCGTCTGGGCACCAGTGGCGTGCTCTCTGTCGATCTGTCTGCCGGCTATGATACCACACGTCCTGGCGTCGGGTTGGCCGGGTCGCTTGGCTACAGCTACCAGTGGCAGGGGGTCAACATCCAGTGCCTGTTCCGCGGGTTGCACCCCACGTACCCCATCCTTGGCCGGGCACCCTCGGCAGCGCGGCCGTGGCTTGAAGCTCACAGTAGTATCGGGTACAGGCTGCCAGCCCTCGGCAGCGTCACCCTGGCCCATGCCATCACCAAAAACGACCAGGGGCATGACGACAGGCAGACCGCCACCCTGACCTACTCCAGGTCACTGGCCAGCAAGGCGACCCTCTTTGCGACCATCAGGCGCGTTATCGACCCCGCCGGTAGTACCGAGTTTTTTCTTGGCATGGCGTATTATCCAACGGGGAATGTCGCGGTGCATTACCTGCACCAGCAAGACAAAGACACCAGCGTCGAGACCTTGCAAGTCAGTAAGAATCCCCCTGTTGGTGAGGGCCTCGGCTATAGAATGATCTTCGAAAAAACCGTTGCGGGAGGGCACGCTGACGCCGTAGCGCCATTCCTGCAATATCATACCCCGTATGGCATTCTCACAGGCGAAGTGATCTCGCGCTCCCTTGATGGGAGCACACGGCGGGAGGCGATCTATCAGCTTTCCGCCTCAGGGGCTCTGTCCTATGTTGGGGGCTCCTTCGGCTTGAGCCGGCCTATCGATGACAGCTTTGCCCTGGTGAAAGTCGGGGAACTCGCAGGCGTGCGGGTGTATCACGCCAACCAGGAGATTGGTAGAACCGGCGCACATGGGACGCTGTTTGTTCCCAACCTCAGTGCCTATCTCGACAACCAAATTTCGATTAATGACCAAGATATCCCGCTTCACTACGCCATTTCCGATGTCATGCAGTCGGTATCCCCCCCTTTGCGGAGCGGAGCGTTTGTGCCATTTAAGGTGACGCGCATTCAAGCCATCACCGGGAGACTGCAAGCCAGGGTCGACCGCAAGGACACACCCGTGGCGTCTCGCGCCATCACGCTGCTCGTGGACGGCAAGCCCCTGACGTTTCCGACCAGCCAAAGCGGTGAATTTTATCTGGAGAACCTGCAGCCAGGTGTGTATGCGGCTTCCTTCCATGACGCTGGCGAGACGTACACGTGTATGCTCACCGTCCCGACATCGGCAGAAATGATTCTCGATTTAGGGGAGGTGCGCTGTGCCACACATCATTAGAGTCAGCCTCCTGCTCTTGGGCCTTATGGGGTACCCGGTCTGGGTGTCTGCAGCCTGCCACGTGGCGACGACAGGGCTCAATTTCGGCGCGTATGATGTCTTTGACGCCACGGATGTACGGTCCACCGCCCGTCTCACGGTGATGTGCGACCTCGCGCTCCCCACTCCTGTAACACTCGCGCTCGGTCCGAGTACCCACACCGGTCTGGCACTGCCCAGAGGTATGACCTTGGGAGCGAGTGTTTTATATTACAATGTGTATATTGACCCGGCTCTGACGCAAGTGTGGGGTGATGGGGCTGGCGGAGGGCGTGCCATGACCAACAGCGTGACCCGCAACACCCCCTGGGCCATCACCGTATATGGCAGCATTCCGGCGCAGCAATCCGTCAGGGCTGGCGTCTACAGCGACAGGGTCATCGTCACGATCACCTGGTGAGAAGATAAAAATAAGGGATCAATATGGATTGCAGGGAGCTACATGAGGAAAAGCTCAAGTAGCTCTCCCAACAAGGCTTGACCGCGTCGTCTCACATTGTGCACAAACTCAAAAAAGCCCAATACAGCGGCAAGTGGGCCTGTGAGAGGCCCCGATGTGGGCGAAGCCATGATCTCAGCAGGGACCAAAAACCTTCCATAATAGATAAAAGGGGACACAGAATTTGTTCGATGCCAAGATGAGGCAGATTTGGGAGGGCACGCATGAGATCTGCCGCCTAGCGATGACGGCGCCGCTGCTGCCGTATGCCGGGCTGGGCGTGATGGGCAGTGATTGAGCGGGTGGCAGCGGGGGCTTGGAGCGCTCCGGAGTGTTACTCGGATGAGGCTTGGGACTGCGTGCCGAAGACGTAGCCTAAAAGGGCAGTGGCCAGGGGTAACAGCACATTGACAAGGATAGTCTGGACGCCCTGTATCCAGAATTTGCGCAAGGACTCGCGCTGCGTTTCACATTCTCTGATGATATGCTCCGTCGGTGTCGTGCCAATGAGAGTTTTACAAATTTGCCACTCTGAGAAGAGCAGATAGCCGTAAGCGATCACCACGTACGCGCCCATCATGATGAGGACACACCAGGTGAGCCGTATGCCCGCTCTGGTCCGTAAGGGCCCGTCAGACGGAGCCTTTTGTGGCTGAGCTTCCTCGGCTTCCTTGACTGACCGCCGTACATCCAGAGGTTCAGACACGTAAATTGTCCTGTGATTGGCGTAGATGTCTTGTGATATATGAGCCCGGGCATGATGCTGCGAACTGTAAAAGCATATAAGCTCCCACAGCAGCCAAGCCGACGATGAGTGCAACCTTCCATAACAACCATAAGCCTGCGCTTTCCTCTACAGGGAGGCCAATAACCGGGGCCTGCCGCTGTGGTTCAGCAGGCTCAGCGCCGCAGATGACCTGCCGTACATCAGGTACTTCTGAAAGCATGTACATCATCCTGCGGTGGTTGCTGGAACCTTTGCGGAGAGTGTTACTGGCGCCTTGGCACGAGCACGACTGAGTTCAGGCATGGCAAGCCGATAGAATTTGTTGCTGTTTTCGTCTGCAGACAGAATTTCTCGCCCATGAATGGCCTCATTGCTGACCCAGTCAAGTAAGGTCAACGCTGTGCGGACAATGTCGGTAGCTTTTGACTGGTCGAGGCGCTCTCCCAGCTCGTCAAGGAAATCTTCGTCAACAGTGAATCGAACTTCGGTTTGAGATTTCTTGCGCATGGACATCCCCTCTCTGTTGATGGTAGTAATTCCGAAATTTTCCCAGATATCCATTTTTTCTCCATTGTCGATGGGCTTTCGATGGCCGTTCGGTTTCAGCTCGACGGTGCGCTCGTATATTGCTACATGGATTTCAGGCATTATGTGTGCATCAGAGGGCTACAACTCCAAAGGCTTCCGATTCTCAGAGTAAGCCAGGGAAGGAGAGCGAAGATGTCCGTTCTGCACATGTATCTCCTTGGACAATCAAAACTTTGCATCGGTGAGATGCCTTGCAAACTGAGCCTCCATAAGGCCGAAGCACTGTTGTATCTCTGCTTTTTCTCCAAACGTCCGCTCTCCGTGCTTACGCTATGTGACACGTTCTGGCCCACGCCACACTTTGAGGAGAAACAGGCGTGAAGGCATTTGAATAACGCGCTGTACAGATTGAATAAGGAGTTACGATCAATCGCAGCACCAGGAAACGTGCCAACGTACCTGGGGCGGTCGAAAGACAAAGAGATGGTGGCATTCCATAGAGACTGTGCGCACTCCTGCGACGTCGAAGACTTTGAGTCTCTGGTCAGAGACGCCACCAGTCAGACACCCCTCCCGACGCTGGAGCAGGCCTTCAAGCTCTACCAGGGACAATTTCTCGCCGGTTTCTCACTCCCAGACGCACCTGATTTTGATAGGTGGGTCGAAGCGAAGCGTCAAGAGCTGACTGGCGCCTATCACAAGCTGTTGCACCTCCTGAGCCTGCGCTATCTCACCACCGGCGATTGGCCCAAGGCGATCACCTGTCTGGAACATCTGCGGCGCGGCCTCGTGGACATTGGAGAGGCGCTAGAGAACCGGGACGGTGAGGTGGTCTATGGCCTCTTGATGATATGTCACGCCCTTACCTCGCGACTCGACCTCGCTGCGGGGGTGTATCGCGAGTACGAACAGCAGGCGCCGATAGCAGCGCGTGGTAGTGCCACCACCTCGACGCTCGACAAGCTCCATAAGATCATCCAGACGTACCACCCTTCGAATGTACGCGCCCGCGCCCTGGTGGCCGAAACACTGCGTCGCATCAACCACGGCACCCTGGAGCCGCGTCTGGAGGATGCGCTACTGAGTGTGTATACCGCCACTGGGGCCCGGCGTGTCCCCAAACAGGGCCCGCGCTACCGCGCCATGCTGCACCGCGCCCAGGCCGCCGCCGCGCGCCATGGTGCGTCACTGATTGGCACGCCGCATCTGCTTCTGGCGCTCTGTGCCGGCACGGACGAGACGCCCCCGGATATCCGGCAAGCGCTGCCGATCTCCCTGGAGAGCATGGCGCAAGCTGTGCAGACCGTGCTGGGGGAAGCTGGGCCTGCTACCCAGATGCCCTCCGAGTTGACGCTGTCTCTGCAGCGTGTCTTACAGGTGGCTGCGGACATTGCCGGGACGGCGCAGGCGGACGCCGTGGATATCCCACACCTGTGGCTGGCACTGTTACGAGAAAAGGATGGCTTATTCAGTCGCTTGCTGGCCCAGTGGGGTATGGCTCCAGTCGAGATCATCGAGCAGATGGACGACGAGAGGGAATAACCCGCAGCATTCTTGTGGACAACATGGTCAAGGAAAGAGTCTCTTATGGTTGCAGAATCTGCCCCCTACAGTTTGCCGCCTCATATCAGCAATCGTTTAGACGAAGCGGTGTTCTCGTCCCGGCCGCTCGCAGAAGTGCTCAACCTGGTGCTCGATGCCGCCTTAGAGCTTTCACGCGCGCAGTATGGCTCCCTCCGCTGGGTGAATCGCCGGGAGAATAGCCTGGAATTGAAAGCACAGCGTGCCGTTTGTGATGCCCCGAGGCTCACGCCTGAGGCCCAACGGGACAGCGAGCTCATGGTCACCTCCATTATGGCCGAGGTTTTGACGCGCAAAGTTCCGGTGCTCGTTCCAGATCTCCGTACGGCATCATGGCAAGGTAAGGCGTATGCCCTGCCGCCCTCCACACCGATGCTCTCCGCCTTAGCCGTGCCGTTGTTGTCGAATGATGGGACCGTTGTCACCGGTATGCTGTATGTCGGAAGCCTGGAGCGTCATGCTTTTACACCAGTAGATCAGGACCATCTCTGTGCACTGGCCCGCCGGGCCCAGATGTTTGTGCAACAGGTGAGCTTGTCGGCAGCGATCAAGACGCTCAGCCAGAAGGCTCTCAGCGAGGATGTCGATGCCGTGCTCGCCTATATGGTGGAAGCGCTGGCCGATCTCCTGTACGTCCCATATTGTGGTGTCTGGTTGCTTGATCCTAGCGACGATCATCTCGTCTTAACGCAGGTCGTCGGCAAGCCCCAAGACGCCCCATCACTACCGCATATCCGCATTCCAATGACCAGTTTCCTCGGGCGGGCGCTTGCCGGTACTGAGCCGTTGTATGCGCCAGATGTACTCCAGGAGCCAGATTTTCTGCGTCGTGAGATGGCAAAAAAAGCGCAATGGCGCTCGGCACTGGCGGTGCCTATTCGTGCGGCGACAGGTATCCCATTGGGCGTCACAGTAGTCTACTCAGTAGAGCATGAACGTAACTTTACGCCCCAAGATCGTAGCCTGGCCATTTCCTTCTCGAACCATGCGGCCATGGTGTTTCAACAGGTCCAGATTCTCAAGAACCAACAACGCTATGCCAGGCAACGGAGCGTCACCAACGACATCCTGACCGCCAGTCTCTCGACAGAGGACATTGATGTACTGCTTGACAAGGCAACTCGCTGGATTGGTGAAACATTGGGCTATAAAGTCGATCTGTACCTGCTTGAGCACGGGCAACTGGTTTCTAAGGTCATCAGGCTCTATGACGGTACCATCCTGCCGAATACCACGATCCTCTCGCTAGACCAGGGACTGACTAGCCTCGTTGCCCGTACAAAAACCCCACAGGTCATACCAGATGTTCACGACACAGAGTTGCCGTATTATCGAGGAGACGCAAAAACTCGCTCTGAATTGGCTGTACCGCTGGTGAATCGTGCCGGCGAGGCCATCGGGGTGCTAAATGTCGAAAGCCCCCTAGCCAATACGTTTTCTGCTGAAGACATCCAGTTCTTTCAACCCATTGCCTCTGGTCTGGCGCTCGCCATCGCAAATGCCCAACGTCTGAAAGAGCACGAGGCGTTGCGTCAGATCTCTCGCATTGTCACCGACGCCACAGACCTGGAATCAATCTTCGCCAAGACGTTCACCATGCTTTTAGCGCTTTTTGAGGCCCATGCCGCCTCATTGTATCTTGCCGATCTCGATGCCGACTCTATCACGCGCGTGTGGCAGCAGGGTTTGCCGAAGACTATGTACCAACGGATGCACACCTTAAAGGCTGGCCAGTCCATTACTGGTACGGTCCTCAAGGACGGTGTATCTCTCGTTACACGAGACATGGTATCTGACCCACGTATGCAGGGTATGGTCACAGAGGAAGATGGCCTGCGCGCCTTGATGAGCGTGCCTATTAAAACTGAAAACGCTGTGCTTGGTGTCCTCAATGTCTTGACGCGTGACGAGCGCTTTTTTACCAATCATGATGTCGAGTTGCTGGAATTGATTGGCCACCAGCTTGGCAGGGCTCTGGAAAAGGCGCAGTGGGCTGAGAAATATCAACGACTCTATCAAGAGGCCCGCGATCCGATATTCATCCTCAAGCCTGGGGGCGATATTAGTGACGCCAATCGGCAAGCGCGGGAGATCACAGGGCATACGCTTGCTGAGCTACAGCATAGGAATCTCAAAGATCTTATCGTTGATACAGACCTGAAAGAACAAGCACATGTACGCTTGCAACGACTGGTCAAGGGTGAGGATGTGGAACCTATATCCTTTCAGATCAAAAGTAAGACAGGGTCTCTTGTTATGGTGGAATCCAATCTGACGCGTATCCATGATCCGAGAGGCACACTTGTGGCCGTGGAAGCAATCTGGCGTGACATTACGGCTAGAAACCTCGCTGCCGCCGCGGTAGAGCGACGCAATCGACAGCTTAATACCTTGCTCAAGCTAAGTCGCACCGCGGTGCACCCCGCAGCCCATCAAGATCTTGTATCTCAGGTGGCGGAAGGTATTCTGACCATCCTGGAGAGTGATCGTTGTCTGGTGCATCGCCTGCAAGAGGACTCAGGAGCCATGGATGTCTTAAACTTTCCTCCTACTACTGGCACACAAACCGGCTATCTCAACGAAGGCTTTATTCGGCACGTGGTGTCAATAAAACGTTATAGAATGGTGAACTACATTCCAGTCCAACACGAGTCCTCGCAACTGGCACAAAACCTGGGACAACCACGTCATGTCCTGAGCATGCCGATTAAATCCTCCGAGCACGTGCTTGGGGTCATCAGCGTGGTGCGGTATGGTGCCCAGACCCCGCCCTATACCCGCAGCGATAAAGATTACCTGGAACTCCTGGCCAATATCCTCAGCCTGGATCTGGAGCATCAGCGGCTTGCTGAAACCCAGGCCAGGCAGCAGGCTGCCTCGACGACCTTACAACAGGTTAGTATGCTTGGTGGTTTTTTGGCACACAAGATTCCCAACGTCCTGGGTACGGTGGCCTGGGCGGCCAAGACACTCGATACACTCATCCAGCCACCACGCCGCGAGCACAATACGCTTCTGATGGAGAGCCTGCGGGCCAGCGGGCAGCAGGCCGAGCGTCTCATTGCGCAATGCCGCAGTCTGGGGAGGCCCTTGTATCTTCGCCCCGAAACCACACCGCTCGCCCCCTTAGTCTTGGGGGCGCTTGGGCATGTGACGAAACCGTTATCCGTCAAGTTGCACCAGGAATTGCGGTCGCTTCCTGCCGTGAAGGTCAATCCGACGCTCTTTAGAGCATTTTCATAATTTACATACTGTTTTATGGCCGGGTATGGTATAAAGGGGGCACGCTGTAGGAGGGCGTTGTGGATGGTAGCATCGATATCATTGGATTTACGTCAGCGGATAATGAAGGCGTGTGATGAAGGC
>SXND01000219.1 GCA_005777235.1 Pseudomonadota bacterium | reverse complement strand
GTGCCGCCCACGCCGCCGCCTGCTTCCAGGACCTGCACCGACAGGCCGAGACGGTCGCGCAGGCACAGGAGTTGATAGAGACCAGCGAACCCGGCGCCAATGACCAGCGCGTCGAGTTCGCCGGGTTGGTTCGATGTGTTTTGTGCAAGATCTGTTGTCACGTCCGCCATCGTTATCCCAGCTTCCTAAATGTTGGCGGGCAGGCGGCTTGAGTAGCCCACTGCCGGCCTGGATATGGTGCCAGATGAGACACAGCCTCACATGTCACGCCCGGTGCCTGGCCCCACCAAACCGGGCGACATGAAACGTCAGCTTGCGGCGTTCGAGCCGGGGGCACCGCGGCGCCAAGGCCTCTGCACCATGATCAAAACGGCGTCACGCAGCACCGCGCTCGGCCCCTGTGTCTTGCCGCCGCGTGACCACTCTTCGTCGCCAACCCCAGCGCTCTCTGTGAGTGCGACACACAGAAGCGCGGTTGGGCTATGACCTGTCCCTACGGAGATCCCCACTATTGACGGCGAGGTGCCACACGACGGAACGAGACGCCATGTCTGTTGTGTGCACGCCGATCCCGCTCCAGGGGAGGATAACTGCGGGTTAGTATAGACCTTGACATCTCCTTGTCAAGACCTTCGCCTAGAGGCAGTGCAGTGTGACCAGACAAGGCTGGTTGAAGGGCATTGGAGGTGGCGAGACCTTCATGGCAGGTGTCGCAGCACGGTGGATCTGCTCCCCGCTGTGAGCGTCTGCACGGAACAGCCCCACCTATGAGCGAGCCAGGATGATGACGCGAGTGCGACATTGCCCCTCTTGCCACGGGACGGATCAGGAAGCGCACGTGCTGGCCGACAGCGACCGACGTGCCGATGAGCGCTTGCTGTCCCTCGACGCCATGGAGGTAGACAATGGTCAGAGTCCAATCGGATGATGTGTGCGTGGTGGACCTCGACCGAGAAGATAAGGGATATTAAGTCCTTTTTTAGCGACGAAATCCGTGCAACGAGTAGGAGCTTCTTATGTGTCCGGCCCTGGGATATTGGCTCCATAATAAAAGTTTATAAAGTTCTTAATGGGCACTCGATGTTCGAGCGCACGTTGCGGGATGACGTTCTTGTACGTATGCATAGAGTTCAAGAGCAAATTGCGTACCCAGGATCTAATGTTGACTGACAAACTCCAACACGAGACGGTTCCAGAGTTCCGGCTGTTCCCAAAAAGCGGCGTGCCCCGCTTCAGGCAGCATGGCGTGCTGACACTGCGGGATCGGCGCCGCGAGCAAGCGCATTAACGCCGGTGGTGACAATAAGTCCGCACCGCCCATGATGATGAGCACCGGCCGTTGGATGGTCGCCAGACGTGCCAGGGTCATGGGCTGCCGTGGTTGCTGCGCCGGATGTGGGTGAGGATCAGGATGGCATGTCTGTTCAATGGCGATCCAGCGCTGGACGCCCTCGGGGTCGGTGCCACGATACGATGGGCCGAGTTCGCGTAACGCGATGGGCAGATGTTGAATTTCGGGAGGCCGCAGGCGCTGCTGCACGGTGAGATAGGCCGGATCTTGCACGCCGCCAATGCTATTGGCAACGACCAGACTGCGCACTCGCTCAGGGTGTTCGACTGTGTAGTCCAGCCCCCCAATGCCACCAGCCGCCGTGCCAATGAGGTGGAAGCGCTCCAAGCCCAAGTGGGTGACCAGGCCGTGGAGGTCTGCACTCACCGACCCAGGAGGCGCGTCTGGCGACAACGGGCGCGAGCGGCCCCAGCCGCGCCGATCATAGGCGATACAGCGATACCCGGCCGCCGTGAAGGCCGGAAGGTGATACGGCCAGCTCTCACACGTGCCAGAAGCCGCGTGCAGCAGGATGACCGGCGTTCCTGTCCCGCCGGTGTCAGTGTACCACAGGTTGACCCCAGGAAGCGTGACTGCGGGCATAACAATGTCCTCCGTGCGGCGCCGAGGGCTGACGCGTCGCGTCCGGGAGGGGCGACCGACCGGTTGCCCCTCCGACACGGACAGGTCATGGTCGCGCCTCTCGTGCTAGGCGTTTACCCTTCGACTTTATCAATAAATTTGAGCAATTCTGCCGCATACACCGTGGCTTTCATCGCGTAGCGATTGGTCGCCGCGATGCCGGGGAAGGTGTGATCGTGCTGGCCAATGACATCCCACTCTGCATGCGTCCAGGCCGAGGGCCGCATATCGGCGTGGGGGATGAGACGCAGGGCGTTTTCGGCGGCGGACACGTGATGGACCTCGTCTGGGGTATTGCCGGCAAAGATGAACACCGGGCAGGTGATGCTTTTGAGCTCGTCCTCGGTGAGGTCACCCACCGGATTGGGCCGGGAAAAGGTGGCGGACCAGCGGCGCATAACGGTGCAAAACTCCTGCACGTCCATGGCTAACAGGCGCTCACGATTGGACGGATTATCCACGATACGCTGGGCAAAGAACTCGGTGGCGGCGACAGCCGCCATGCCACCGCGCTCGGCAGCTTCAATATATTGCCCATAATAGCCTGGCGCCATGACCGCACCGCTGCGTGGCCCCCCGCTGACTTCCCAGATGAGCGAGCCTTTGACCAGCTCAGGATGCCGTGCGGCGAGGGTCAGGGAGGTGCGTGACCCAGCGGAGCCACCCACCGCGTACACCGAGGTGATGCCGAGGTGTTGCAGCAAACCGGCCATTTCTTCCGCCCAGATATGCTGCTCGGAGAGTGCACCACCAATGACGATGTCGGAGCGTCCGCAGTTGCGGCGGTCATGGAGAATGACCCGGCAGCGCTGTGCAATCAAAGCGCCAATGGGCCGCAAGCCATTGCGATCTACTCGTCCACCAGGCGTCAGCATGACGGCGGGACCGTTGCCGTAGTCTTCGTAAAACAGATTCGTGCCATTGATGTTGGCGTAGGGCATCGGACAGTCCTTCTTGGTAAATAGTGCTACTGTTGAGCAATCTCTACGAGGCAAAGGCCGGTAACACCTCGGTGGCAAAGAGCTCCATGGACTTCTCTGCCTGCGCGGTAGGGATCGGTCCCACGTGATGGTTGGCGCAAAACACGTCATAGCCAATGAGCTTGTGCTGCTCCTGGAGACGTCGCGCCACCGTCTCAGGACTGCCTACCAGCGCTAAGCCATTGTCGATCCAGAAATCGTACGACGTGCTCATGCCCTCAAACACCCGCCCCAGTTCCCGGTTGGTGGGGGAATCTTCGTTGCCCTTCATGCCCACCCGGGTCTTGGCAATCTGCTCGCGGGTCAAGCGCCGGGAGGACAGCAGGGCCATCTCGGCCTCGGCGCGGGCGATGGCATCGGTCTCCGCCACGTGCACGGCGCGGGTGAGAAAGGTGCGCGGCATGGGACCAGGATACTGGCACTCACGCCAGACGCGGCGATAATAGTCAAACTTCTCGGCAATCACCGCATCTACGTCGATATTCTGCGACACGTGATAATTGCGGCGCGCCGCAAATTCCAGCGCACTCGGGCTATGCGCCGCCACCCAGATGGGCGGATAGGGCTGCTGGTAGGGCTTGGGCACGGGCAGAGCTTCGTCGAACTGCCAGTATTTGCCGTGGTACGTGACTTCTTCTTGGGTCCAGGCTTGCACAATAATTTCCAGCGCTTCTTCCGACATCTGGCGCCGTTCGTGGAACGGCAGATTCCACCGGATGAATTCATGCTCGGCCACACCAATCCCGGTGCCGAATTCGAAGCGACCGCGCGACAGATGGTCGAGCATGGCGGCATCTTCGGCCAGGCGCATGGGATGGTAGAATGGTAACTGGTGGATCATCACGCCGAAACGGATGCGCTGCGTGCGTTGCGCCACGGCGCTGAGATAGACCATGGGGGCGGTAAGCTGGCCGACGTGGGAGTTCTGATGTTCGATGATGAAGTAATACTGGTAGCCGAGTTCTTCAGCGCGCTGCACTTCGCGGAGGTGCTGCTCATAGACATCGGCGGCCACGGGTGAGGTGGCCATTTCGTAGACGGCAAAATTATCGTACGTGCCAAAGGCCGGATTTCCCATGTGGCTTCCCTCCGTGGGCTGGACTGCAACGCCAGCGGACCCCGTGTCCAACGTGGCGCCTACTATACGCTCCTGGCGTGGGGACAGCAATGCCTGGAGGGACGCTGTTGTCGGTACGCCGACTGGGCTACAATGCGTGTAGCACATCCGCCACTATCCCGGTCATTTGCCACCCAGGCAGCCGATCACGCTGTACCGAACTAGGAGAGCAGGAGAGGAAGCATGACTGACGGACCTATCGACATCGCCATTGTTGGCGGCGGGGTTTCAGGCCTCTACAGTGCCTGGCGGCTCAAGCAAGACCGGCCACAGAGCAAGATTGTCGTTTTTGAGTATAGTGACGCCGTTGGCGGACGCTTGTGCTCGGTGCGTCCACCCGGCATAGACAATATGGTCGCGGAACTCGATGGCATGCGCATCCTGCCGGCAGTGCAGCCGCTCATCAAGCAGCTCATTCAGGTACTCAATAAGCAGCTGACGCAGGCGCAGCAGATTACCCTCTACAAGTTCCCGGTGGAGCAACCACAAAATATCGCCTATCTACGTGGCGTGAACCTCCGGCAGGCCGATTTTACCAGGCACCGGATAAAGTCCCGTATCACCTATCGTTCCTAGTAGCTTATCTTAACTACATAACAGGGTAGAGGCGTTTGAGTGTGATCCGCGCTTTTTCGGTGGGGCATGGCCAGTCGGCCTTGGTGTGGTTGGTGTGGCGTGCACCCTGCCATGCGGCGCCCTCCCTGGCACGCGGCGCGTGGTCAGGGAGGCGGCGGTCGAGGCATGGACGGGCGAGAGGAGCCCACTCGGACGCGGCCCTAGGCAGCCAGCTCCCGTGTTGCGGCGTGGCATGCC
>SXND01000218.1 GCA_005777235.1 Pseudomonadota bacterium | reverse complement strand
GAGCGCCAGCGTTTATTGGCCGGTAAGTCGGAGAGATCCGGGCGATGCCCCTCACGGGTATGGAAGATGTGAAAACTCTGCCGGCGTAGCATGGCCAACACCTGTTGCAAGGGTGCAATGGGGGCACGCGTCAGAGACAGATCGTAGCCCATGCGGTCCACATAACCGCCCACGCCACAAAAGTCTGTCTGCCTGTCGATGACCAGCAAAGCCGTGTTGTCTGGACGCAGATCCCCATTGTACGGCCAGGGATACGGCTGCGCCGCGATATAGCGTTCCTGCATGCCTCCACCCTCTATTGCGTCTATTTCGTCACACTGAGTTCGCCCGGCGCCCCGGCGAGTTGCTGCTGCGTTGTGCTGGTGAGCACCAACAACAGCAGCGTCAGCACATAGGGAGCGGCATTGAACAGGTAATAGCCCTGCGTGAGGCCCACCGACTGCAAGGCTGGCCCTAAAGCTCCGGCGCCGCCAAACAGCAGCGCGGCCCAGAAACACGCGGCGGGCTCCCAGCGCGCAAAGATCACCAGGGCCACCGCCATCAAGCCCTGCCCACTCGATAAACCTTCGTTCCAACTGCCAGGATAGTACAGCGACAGAAACGAGCCGCCGATGCCAGCGAAAAAACCCCCGAGGGCCGTGGCGGCCCAGCGCACCCGCCCGACGTTATAGCCCAGCGCCAGGGCTGCGTCGGCGCTATCGCCCACGGTGCGCACGATGAGGCCCCAGCGCGTGTGCGTCAGGCCCCAGGCCAGCACCGGTGTCAGGAGCGCGCCCAGCACAAACAGCACATTGACTTGCAGCGCCGCCTGTACCTGCGGCAGGCTGCTCCACCAGCCCAACGGCAAGGCCGGCAGGTGCGGCGCCTGCGGTTGCACAAACGGTTTGCCCAGGTAAAACGCCAGTCCGGTGCCGAACAGCATGATGGCAATGCCCACCGCAATATCGTTCACACGCGGGAGACTGCAGACGGCGGCATGCACGCTGCCCAGCAGAGCGCCAGCGCTGCCGGCCACCAGCACGCCGAGCCAGGGCGAGCCGGTGAGGTAGGCCATGCCATAACCAGACATGGCACCCAGCACTAAAATGCCTTCCTGCCCGAGGTTAATGCGGCCACTTTTCTCGGTGAGTAATTCTCCCAGGCTGACAAAGATAAAAGGTGTGCTAGCCCGAATGGCGCCCGCCAAGAGCGCCAGCGGCACGCCCCACCAGCCCAAGGCCGTGTCGATCACGCCGTGGCCCTCCCGAAGTGCTGGAAACGTTCACGCAGCGTCTCACTCGCCAAAATGACCACAAACAGCAGGCCCTGGAACACCAGCACCGTAGCGTCCGGTAGGCCCATGCGCCGTTGCAACAGGCCACCACTGGCGCCAATACCCCCCAGCAGGATGGCCACCGGCACAATGGCCAGGGGCTGATGCCGGGCCAGGAACGACACCAGAATGCCGGCGTAACCATAGCCCACCACCAGCGAGGCGTTGGCACGCCCATGTACTGCCGCCACTTCGACCATGCCGGCCAGGCCAGCCGCAGCCCCGGCCAGGAAACAGCCGGTGAACATGAGACGGCCAATGGGCAAGCCAGCGAGCTGCGCCGCGCGGGCGTTGCCACCAGCGATGCGGGCCGCAAAGCCAAAGGTGGTGCGGGCCAGCAACACATGCACCAGCACGCAGGCCAGCACGCCGTACAGCAGGCCCCAATGCACGTCCATCCCTGGCAGCAGGCCCAGCATATTGGCCTCACCGATGGCCGCGGTGGACGGTTTGTTCAGGCTAGCGGGGTCACGCAGCGGTCCTTCGACCAGGTGGTGAAATACAGCAATCGCGATATAGGCGAGGAGCAGACTGCTAATGGTCTCGTTGACCCCGCGGCGATGCCGCAGGGCTCCGGCCGTACAAATGACCACACCGCCAGCCAGCATCGCCGCCAGCGCCATGCCCACCTGCACCAGCCAGGCGGGTGCGCCGGACAGGGCGACGGCCAGCACTGCCGCGGCCAGACCGCCCAGCACCAGCGCGCCCTCAGCCCCGATGATCACCAGACCCAGGTGCGCCGGTATCGCGGTGCACAGCGCGGTCAGGATGAGCGGCGCGGCGCGTTGCAGGGTGTTTTGCCAGGAGAACCAGGTGCCAAAGCCTCCGGTATACATCAGGCTGTAGGCGGTGAGCGGATTGGCCCCTGAGGCGGCGAGAAAGGCCCCAAAGAGCAGGAGCGCCACCAGCACGGCCGCGGCGGGCAGCGCACCGGCGGCCACGTACGCTTGGGCTCTGGCTCCGAGCCGCGGCGGGCTCACTTGGTGGAACCAATGACGCCCTCAACCAGCCAGTCCATCCGTTCCAGGCTCAGGTCGGTCTGGATACGCTGTTCGCCAGCCGGAATAATCGTCGCGCCGGTGTTGGATTGCAGGGGGCCTTTGAACAGCACAAAAGACCCGGCAGTGAGCTGTACCCGGATATCGTCTGCCTGTTTCCGTGCCTCTGGAGCAACCGCCGGACCATAGGGCGAGATCTGCACCATGCCTTCCTTAAAACCGCCGCGTACCAGATTGGGGATTTTTTCACCGGCTTGGGCCCGCTTGACGAAATCGGTGTACACCCCGGCCCAGTTCCACTCTGCCCCGGTTATATACCCTTTGGGAGCCAGCGTTGCCTGGCTGGCATGGTAGCCGGAGCAAAAAATGCCACGCCGTTCGCAGGTTTCCATGATCACCTTGGGACTGTCAACATGACAGGTAATAACATCAATCCCCTGATCGGCCAGGCTGTTGGTGGCCTCGGCTTCTTTGACGGGTAAGGACCAGTCACCGGTAAAAATCACCTGCGTGGTGGTCTTGGGCTGCGCGGCACGCGCCCCGAGCGCGAAGGCATTGATGTTACGGAGCACCTGCGGAATGGGCTTGGCGGCAATGAACCCCAGTTTGCCGCTGCGTGAGGTGTGTCCGGCGACAATGCCGGCCAGGTATTGGGCTTCGTCAATGTAGCCAAAATAGCTACTGACGTTGGTGGGGTGCTTGCCCTCTTGATACAATCCGCCGGCGTGTAAGAAGGTGACTTTCGGATGCTGGGGGGCAACCTTGAGAATATGCGGCTCAAAATAACCAAACGACGTGGGAAAAAGCAGTGTGGCACCATCGAGCGTGATCATGCTGCCCATAGTTTTTTGCACATCCGCAGTTTCCGGCACTTTTTCTTCTTCGACGACTTTGACGCCCGGCAGCTTGGCCACCGCTGCGGCGCCCTGCGCAGGCGCCTGGTTGTAGCCAAAATCGTCACGTGGACCCACGTAGATAAAGCCGACCACCAGGGGCGTGGCGGCCCGCCCAGGCCAGGCCGTGGCGCCCAACCCGAGGGTAGTCAACGCCGCACCGCGCAGCACGGTACGGCGTGAGAGCGGACCAGCGTCATACCACTTCTCTGCTTGAGACATCACCAGGACTTCCTCCGTGTGAGTGATCGGTGGGTGCACCGGGTTACCCAGGAGGGTGGTCTGGATAACCCGGTAGAGAGCCGCAATGGGCTGCGGCGAGAGGTGGCCTTAGAAAGTCAGGGTGAGTCCGCCTACGAACTGGACCGGGTGACGCGTCCCCGCATGCGGCGGCAGGGCCGTCAGATTGTCGAACACCACGCCATCATTCGCCAGATACTTATAGACCAGATCCGCATGCACACTCCACTTGCCATAGCGCTCGCGGATAAAGGTCAACGGGGCGGTCACTTTGACGCCTGTGCCAAACACCCCGACCGTGGAATCCTGGCTATAAAAGTCGCTGCCGGGAAAGGTGATATAGGTCGGGAGTTCGATGCTCAGCGGATAGCCCGCGAACACGTATTTCGGGGTCATGCCCAGCTCAACGTAAAAACTCTCCTCAATGGTCGCCGCGGCTGCAGACTTGTTGTGCAACTCGATAAAGAAGTTGATGTAGGGGTTCAGGGAGAGTTCCCCGGAATTCTTCGGCATGAAGCCCTTGAGAAAACTGTCCGTGTAGGCCAGCTTCAACTGTAATATCGACGTCGGTGGGAAGGCGTCAATGGGGCTGAGCCAGTATTCGTACCCAATGGAAAAGGTCCAGTCTTTGAGCAGGGTGACGCTCAAGCCCGAGAGAAAATCCAATTCATTCCAGTTGGGTGTCGAGGTGCTACCGGGGGCATTGCCCGAGCGGTTTTTGCTGTGGATGCTGTTCCACACCCCCACGGTCGCCGTGATATTGCTCAGGGGGCCATCGCTCTGGTACAGATTGGCGTTGAGCAGCAGGAGGGGCTGAAAAATCACCCCGGCGTTTTCCACATTCACCCCGCGTGGGGTCAGGTAGTAGTTCGAGAGTGGCAAATCGAGGAGCCCGGTAATGAACGGCGGTTCTTTATCCGCAGCAGCGCCGAGGTGCGGCGTGAGCAGGCTCATGAGCAGGCTCATGGCGAGCCAGGCAAAGATGATGCGGGTACGGCGCAATACTGTACTCCGACCGCATGTCGAGACGTCGTGCCGTAGTGGGACGTTCACAAGGTGTCTCCTTCTGTGGCGCTGAAAGTCTTATACGTTACGCTTACGCTACGGCCGCTCCAGTTGCACAGGGGGCATAAGCATGCGCAGATGACAGCTATGATAGAGCAATATGCATGCCACCATATGCAGCGGAGCACTGCGCAAGGCAATAAGCGAGGAAAATCCTTGACTTAGCAGGGAAAAATCTTGCCGAGCCCCTCAACAGTTCTGGCGGGTATCAGGACATATTTGTCTGCTGGATGTCAGACAATAAACATATTTGTCTGACATCCCGAGGGCTGGTCTGGCAGGACACTACTGGTGTTGCATGTAGGCGCGCCAGCCTCCCCAGGCGGTAATCTCGCGTTGCCCCTCACACACATAGGCTTCGCCGAGTACCCCGAGCACGCTGGTGCCGTCAGCCAGCAGCACCATCCCGATACCCAGGCCCGGAGGTTCCTGCTGCAGGATGCTCACCAGGTGCTGCGCTGGCACAGCCCAGACTTCCAGGGCAATGGCGACGCCCCCAGTCGTGACACGTTGCATGGCGGGATAGCGCTCGTCAATGGACCAGAGCCGGTACTGCGGGGCTGTCCAGGCTTCATGCTGGAACGTGGCACCGACATGCAGAAGATTCTGATTCAGCGCCAGGCCACGCATCAAGGTGCCGTTGACTGCCAGAGATACGGTATCCACCAGGGGTTCCTTTGGTCAAGGGATGCCGCGCGGGCATGGCCCGCTCCTACAGTAGGAGCGGGCCATGCCCGCGACAAGACCGGCTACAATTCCACTACAGTGGCGTGGGCCAGCGTCATGATTTCGTCGAGGCGGCGGCTGTGGTAGGGTTCCGCCATCTGCGAGTTGGTGAGATAGGTAAACGACACACCCGTGTCAGGATCCGCCCAGGAATACGACGTCCCGGCGCCGCCGTGACCGAAGGTATTAGGGGAGGCAGTGCTGCCCAGACCGCGGATCATCGGGGTGGTGCCTCGCACATGCACCCCCAGTCCGCGGTGCATCGGCATGCCAAAACGTTCGTCGATGCGTTCCCCGGTGTAGTTACGCGTGACATATTGCACCGTGCGTGGGCTCAGAATACGCGTACCATTGAGCGCACCCAGATGCAGCAGCATTTGATAGAACGTGGTGAGATCCGCCGCCGTGGCATAACCGCCACCGCCCGGCACGCCAGCGCGCCAAAAGGCCGGGGTATTGCGGTCAGACAGGGCGATATGCTCACCACTGGCGGTGCGTTCATAGGCCCCAGCGAGCTGCTCGTGGAGCGCATCCGGCACGCCCACCCACACGCCATCCAGGCCAAGTGGCTGCGTGACGTTGTCGCGGATATAGTGCCGATAATCCTGGCCAGTGACCGCCTCAATGAGCACGGCTTGCACCCAGTGGGCGGCGGCGGGATGATACATCACCCGGGCGCCGGGCTCCCATTCCAGCGTAAAGTTACACACTTCCTGGCGCAGGATGTCGTGATCACCCCAGGCTGCTGACGTTGCTGCGGCATTGGGAAAACCGCCCTGGTGGGACAGCACTTGCGCCAGGGTGACCTGGCCTTTGCCGTGTTGCGCAAAATCTGGGATGTAATCCGCAATGGCGTCGTGCCAACGCAGTTGACCGCGCTCAACAAGGGTCCAGATAGCGCACGAGGTCACGGGCTTGGTCTGGGAATAGAGCAGCCACATGGTCTGATCCGTGGCATCAACGGCGGCGGCGCCGTCTGTGGCCAGGCGGGACACCCCAAAGCTGCGCGTGGCCACGAGCTTGCCGTGGCGGGCCATGGCGATGGACGCACCGGGATACCAGCCGGCGGTAATATGGGCCTCGATACGGCCATACAGCCGGTCGAGGCAGGTCTCGTCGATCCCCTGGCTGGCCGGGCTGACACGCTCCAGAACGGGGGTACTGGTGGGGACAGTAAGCGTTGCCATACGTTCCTCCTGAATCTCAAGGTCATGATGGGCCGCATGGGCGGTACTCTAGCAGATGCGTGCTCGGCGGTAAAGTCGGCCCCACGGACGCCAGCAAGAAAAGGGTTGCTCCACCGAGGGTATTGGCCGTATCGTGCTCGGGAACACACCGGCTTGCCACCCGCACTCTCAGGAGAGAGACAGCTGTGTCACCAAGGTCGCATCTCCAGGTCTCAGAAATTTTTTACTCCATCCAGGGCGAAGGCGCCAGCTGCGGCATGGCCACGGCCTTTGTGCGCCTAGCTGGCTGTAGCCTGGGCTGTCAGTGGTGTGATAGCAAGTACACGTGGCATGGTGGCGCCTCCTGGGAGGTCGCCCGCATTGTTAAGACCGTCAGCACCTATCCGGCACGTCGGGTGGTGGTGACGGGTGGGGAGCCTTTTGAGCAGGATTTGACGGTGCTGTTACAGGCGCTGCGGCAGGCCGGGTTTACCATCGAGATTGAAACCGCCGGTTTTGCCCCGCTGCCCCAGGTGCAATGCGCCACGTTGGCGCATCAGCTCAATATCTCGCCGAAACTGGCCAACTCGGGTGTGCCCTTGGCACGTCGTATCCACCTGCCGGTGCTGCAGTTTCTCTGTGCCACCGACCTGGCCTATTTGAAATTCGTGGTGGATGCACCCGAGGACGTGGCCGAGGTCGAAACGTTGGTGCGCGCCCTGGCCTTTCCCCCCGCACGCGTGCTGCTTATGCCCCAGGCCATCACTGCCGCCGCCATCCTCAGCAAATCCCTGTGGATCGTGGAGGCCTGTAAGCGCCACGGGTATCGGTATTCACCGCGACTGCACATTCTGCTGTGGGGCGCCAAACGCGGCGTCTAGCCAAACGCGGCGTCTAAACGTGAGCGGGCGGGACCGCAACGCCGGCCGACCGCAGCGTCAGACATTTCTATCATTTTCCTGGCAGACGATGTACGCTACAGTGCGCTGATGGAGTGGGTGACCACGTGGCGTGCCCTGGCGCAGCGCCTCGCCGTAGCACCACGGGGCACCATGCGAGGTAATAGGAAAGAGATTGCGAGGCGAGGACGGGGGGAAAGCGCTATGGCAACAGCAGGACCAGGGGCGTTGGGGGCGGACATTGGGCAGATCCCAGCCACGTGGGATTTCGAGGCCGATGTGGTGGTGATTGGCGCGGGGGCTACTGGGCTGCCAGCGGCGATTGCCGCTAGGGATACCGGGGCCTCGGTGCTGGTCGTGGAAGCGAATTACGATATTGGTGGCCATGCGATTTTGAGCGGTGGGAATGTCCCGCTCGGCGGCGGCACCAGTGCACAGCGCAGGTACGGTATCGTGGACTCGCCAGACACCGTGTTTGCGGATCTCACCGACTGGACCATCGTGCAACCCAACGGCTGGCCCGATTATCGTTACAATGACCGCCTGGTGATGCGCGCCTTTGCGGATCACTGCACCGCCGCCTACGAATTCTTGGTCGCTAACGGCGTCAAGTTCAAAGAAGTGCCGCCGGACAATAGCGGCGCGCACAGCACGGGCAACTCTGCACCGCGTGAAAATCATGCCTTCTGGACCGATGGGACGGGCCTCGGTAGCCCCAGTGGCAGGGATGGCGCCGGGCTGGTACGGCCCTTGGAGGCGAGTGCACGCGCCAAGGGTGTCCGCTTTCTCCTGAACCACAAGATGATCAGCCTCGTCCGGGAAGCTATCAGTCCTGGCCGGGTGCTCGGTCTGACCGCCCAATATGCACCCCGGACACTTCCCGGGGCGACAACGCCACTGCACAGTTACCGCAGCGCCGGCAACATCGACAGTACCACACCGCAAGTGAGCATTCGCGCCAGCAAAGCCGTCATCCTCGCCACCGGCGGCAGTACCAGCAACGTCAACTTCCGGCGCATGTTTGATCCGCGTTTAACTGAGGTGTACCAGACGGCTGGGGAACCCTATACGTTCCAGGATGCCAGTGGCGAGCTTGCCGCCATGGCCGTTGGCGCCTCGCTGTGGGGCTTGGGGAACCAAATTCTCGAAAATGGCGACGGCATTCGCACGCAACGGGCCCTCGGCGCGCGCTATAACTATTTTACGTGGGACGTCAATTCGCCCATTTTCCCACTCGTGCGGGCCAGCGGCCTGGATGTGCAGGATTGGCAGAACGTCATCCTGGTGAATCAACTGGGGCAGCGTTTCTACGATGAGACCAAGGGCGATTATCCGAACGGCAATCGCTACAATGAATTCAGCCCGTATAAACCCAACGATTATCGTAACAATGCCAGCATCGACTACAACCCGACCGAGTACAATTTCTTTAACGCCGCTGTGGCCATGAATGCGGCATCTGGACCTCCTGACTACGCAGCGGGGCCGGTGTGGGCCATCTTCGATGCCGCGGCCGTGGCCCGGGAGCAGTGGCGCATGACGCCACCGTATGTCGATCCCGCAGGCTATTGCTTCAGCGCGCCGACGCTCGTAGAACTCGCCGCCGCCATCCGCAATCCGTATCAGCAGCGGCCCATGGACGGCGCCGCGCTGCACGCAGCAGTGGAGCGCTACAATAGCTTTGTGGACGCCGGAGTGGATCCGGATTTCGGCAAGCCGCGGCCGCAGTATAAAATCCACACGCCGCCGTTTTATGCTGCCTGGGCCACGCCGTTGGTACACGACACGCGGGCTGGTCTGCGCATCAACGCGCAGTGTCAGGTGATGGACATGCAGGGCGAGGTCATCTCCGGTCTGTACTGTGGTGGTGAGTCCGCTGGCGGCTTTAACCAGCACGGCCTAGGGCGTTGCACGGCGCAGGGCTATATGGCCGGCACCTATGCTGCGGCACAACGCCCCTAAGATGTTAGTGCCTCAACCGCGCTCGGTTGAGGGGTATCCTGGGAGCGCCACGCTCCAGCGTGGCTGCCGGAGCCGGGCTGGAGCCCGGCAGCAACTGCCAAAACAGCACGGTTGAGGCACGAGCCCCTACTAGGCTGGTGCGCGGAGCGTGGGGGCGGGTTGGCACGGTGTCGTCGTGCCGTCCCGCCGCGTCAGACGTTACACGACGCTCTCCCGTGGGTTGTAATACGCCTCGGTGGCGCGTTTGAGGCCGGCAATACGATTGGCCTGTAAGCCTTCCTTCCGTGCACTGGCCCACTGGTTGGAGGCATGAATCCCCGCCAGGGTGCCCTGGAAGCGCGGCATGACGTAGCGCGCAAACAGCTCATAGCTATGCAGCGTCTTTTCCCGCGTGGCCCAGTCCGCCACGCGAATCATGAAGCCGCCAAAGCCGCCGCTGAGTTCCTGCAGGCGTTCGATCCCGGCAATGCAGTCGTCCGGAGTGCCGACAAACCATTGATTATGATCGACCATAAAATCAACGATCTGGTCCGCCGGGAGTTTTGGGGCCGGGTGTCCCAGGGTCGCACCAAAATACTCCAGGACTTCTCGACCACTGCCGGTACGAATGTCGTCCATGGCTTCCTTACGGCTCTCGGCCAGGTGCACGGACACCACCAGGCTCCAATCCTCGCGGCGCAGGGTTTTGCCGTGCTTTTCGGCGGTCTCTTCGCCAATGGACCACAACTCTTTGAGACTGGTCTGGCGCACCGTGTCACGCGGAATGCTCAGCGATAAGACCCCGGCACCGTGTTTCCCGGCCAGGATCACGCCCGCCGGCGATTGCACGCACGCGACGGCCACGGGAATAGAGGGTTGCTGGTAGGGGCGCAGTTGCAAAATCCCCTCGTTAAGCTCAAACCAATCGCTCTTCACGGTCAGCGGCTCGGTGCTTTCAAACAGCCGGATAATCACCCCAAGGGATTCATCCATCATCTCCCGTTGACGTTCCGGGTCAATACCAAACATCAAGGCATCGGACGCCAAAGCCCCGGGGCCGACGCCGAGAATGACCCGCCCGCGGGTCAGATGATCCAGCAGGGTCAGGCGATGCGCCACCATGTAGGGGTGGTGATAGGGCAAACTGATGACGCCAGAGCCCAGTTTGATGCGGCGTGTGCGCTCGGCCGCGGCGGCCATAAACACTTCCGGCGAACCAATCGTTTCCCAACCCGCGCTGTGATGTTCGCCAATGTAGGCTTCATCAAAACCCAGCACATCGAGCCATTGGATGATTTCCAGGTCGCGTTCCAGGGCCAGGGTCGGATTTTCGCCAGGCCGGTGGAAGGGGGCCATAAACACGCCAAATTTCATACGCTGTGGGACCGTCATTGCTGTGCTCCTCTGTGATCAAGATGACAGCCCTATGCTGTCGCGGGACACTCTAATACACCGACCGCGTCGAAGATGGCTCCCCGCTGGGGGGGAGGCGTGTGCCAACATGGCTTGCGAGCCTCGTACCGCCAGTCACTCCTACAACGCAGACGGGTCTGTCGAGAGCCGAATGGGAGAGGCATTTAGTTCAACACCATCTGCGGCGTGAGATGATACTTCTTCAGCTTGTACCCCAGCTGACGGGGGGTAATCCCGAGAATGGTCGCCGCGCGGGTCTGCACGCCCCCACTGCGGCGGAGGGCTTCTAGCAAGCGCTCGCGCTCGATGTCCGCCACCGCCTTGGGCAAGGTCGAGTTGATGGGCTCCGGCACCACAACCCGTGGTGGAGGCAGCGACGTATGCAAGCTCACGGGCAGGGGAACGTCTTCTGGGGCAATAACCTCACGGCGGGCCATCACCACCATGCGCTCAACGCAATTTTCTAACTCCCGCACATTCCCCGGCCAGGAGTAGCCGACGATGAGGTCCATCGCCGCGGAGGAAATTTTCAGCGCTTTGTGATTTTCTGTATTAAAACGCTGTAAGAAATGCCCCACGAGGGCGGGAATATCCTCGGTGCGTTCGCGTAGGGGTGGGAGGACAATCGGCACCACATGCAAGCGGTAGTAGAGATCTTCACGAAAGCGCCGGCTGCGTACGGCTTCCTCCAGATCGACATTCGTCGCAGCGATGATCCGCACATCCACACTCAGGCTGCGACTCCCGCCCACCCGCTCAAAGGTGCGCTCTTGTAACACGCGCAAAAGTTTCACCTGGGTCGCGGGGCTAATGTCGCCAATTTCATCCAAAAACAACGTGCCGTGGTCGGCCAGCTCAAAACGCCCCTTGCGCGTTTTCACGGCGCCAGTAAAGGCCCCGCGTTCGTGGCCAAAGAGCTCGCTTTCCAGGAGACTTTCGGGCAAGGCGGCGCAATTGAGTTTCACAAAGGGCTGTTGTTGGCGCTCACTGTAACGATGCAGAGCGCGGGCGACCAACTCCTTGCCGGTGCCACTTTCTCCACGCAACAGAATAGTGGAGCGACTGCGGGCCGCCTGGGTAATTTCCCGCATGATGGCCCGAATACGCACGCCATGGCCAATAATGCGGTCGGGATCGTAACTGAGGGCAGCGCTTGCCCCAGGTGCGTCGCTGGGGTCGGGCAGGGTTTTCAGACGCTCGTGCAAAGCCATGTTCTGGAGAGACAGCCCGACACACGTGCTGGCGGTTTCCAGCAACGCCAGCGCCACTCCAAGGCCAAGGTCTGGCGTCGCAGGGCAGAAAAACACGAGCCCACCGAGTATCTGTTGCAGTCCTCGCAGGGGTACCGCGATCAACAGACCAGCGGCAGACGCCTCGTCCCGCAGGCCTGGGAGCGCTGTATGCCGCGCCGTTGCCGGACTCTGGGCTTCGAGCCCCTCGACCAGTTCACGCCCCAGGTCGACAAGGTGGCGTTGCGCAGTCCCCCAACCCCATTCCTGGGGACGTTTCTGCCCTTCTCCCGTGAGGACCGCCGCCCCGCCTGTGGCCCCCAATACCTCGCCCAACAGCGGCAGCACACGCTCCACGAGCAACGCGGCACTCCGTGCACTATGCACTAGGCGTACAATGTGCTCCAGGCATTCCACGGGGCTCCCTGCCGTCTCAGAGCCCGCTTGTTTCGGCATGCTAATACCCTTCTCACTGGTGTGCCATGAGGGCGTGGTCATGCCGCAGTCTGACACGCTCTGGGCGGGGAGGTCAAGTCAGCGCCCGCGCCGTCTGTCAGGCAGGTTGCACACAGGCCAACACCTCTTGGGCATGCGTACTGGTGTTGACCCGTGTAAAGACATGCGTGATGACGCCGCCTGCATCAATAATGTAGGTCATACGGCTGGCGAAGCCGCTGCTGCCAGCGCCGTACGCGCTGCCCAGGACGTGGTCGGTATCGCACAGGAGCGGAAAGCGAAAGCCATTGGTGGTGGCAAAGGTGTGATTGGCTGCCACCGTGTCAAAGCTGGCGCCCAGAATATGGACATTGCAGGCCAGAAAAGCGTCGTAGAGGGCGTGGAACCCACGGCCTTCCGTCGTTCAACCGCCGGTACTGGCTTTGGGATAAAACCACAGCACCACGGTCTGCCCACGCAAAGCGCTGAGACGCACGGTTGAGCCATCATGTGCCAATACGGCAAAATCCGGCGCGGGTGTCCCGACAGGCAGCATGCGTGGTCTCCTCAGCAACAGCACCAATCCATGGCGCAGCACCGTGAAAAATGCCATCAGGCCCTGGCGCACATTCACGCCCGGCTCTGGAGACGCTCGGCCACTTCTAACAGCGCTCTGGCGCGTTTTACCACTGGCACATCGACGACCTTGCCGTCCAGCGACGTGGAGCCCTTGCCAGCCTGCGCGGCGGCCTCAAAAGCGGCCACGATACGTTGCGCCTGCGCCAATTCTGCGGCGGAGGGCGAGAACGTGGCGTTAATAATGTCAATCTGGGCCGGATGGATGGCGAATTTGCCCTTAAAGCCAATTTTCTTCGAGGCCAGGGCGTTCTGGGTCAGCCCATCAGGGTCACGAAACAAGAAATACGGCGTATCGAGGGCGAGGACATTGGCGGCACGGGCTGCGACGCAGACCAGACTGCGCGGCACAGCGACCTCGGAGTCGTCGGTGGTCCGCTCAATGCCCATGTCATTGGTAAAATCCTCGCCGCCAAAGCCCACGGCGACAATCCGTGGCGACGCCGTACAGATGGCGTAGGCGTGCACAATGGCCATGGCGGTCTCCATCCACAAGACGAGCTTGGTCTGGCCAATCGGCACCCCAGCGTGCTGCTCCAGGCGGGCCAACAGCGCGGCGATGGTGGCGACGTCCTGCGGCGTGTAGATTTTACCGACCGATACGCCATAGATGTGCGGCCCAACGATCGCGGCGAGATCCGCTTCGAGCAGCCCGGTCTCCAAGGCGTTGACACGCGGGATCACCGGCACACCGCCTTGCGCCAGGTGGGGCAGGAACGCGGCGGTGATCTGGCGGGCGTTGACTTTCTCGTCCTCTGGGACGGAGTCTTCCATATCCGGCACCAAAGCATCGGGACGCAGCGGCGCTGCTTTGGTCAACATCTCCGCCCGGTTGCCTGGCACAAAGAGTAGACTTCTCAGTACGGTCATAGCCACTTTCCTTGGTTCCTTCCAGGTATCGTGTGCCGTCAGGCGGGCACGACTCCCGCAGGGAGATGCCACGGCCTATCCCGGGAGGGGCGACCGGCGGGTCGCCCCTAGGACGCTCTACGCACACGCCATGGCGTAGACCTGCGTGGCACCTTCGGGCAGGTGACGTTCGGCCCAACTCTCGCCGCCATCCTCGCTGGCAAAGACCTCCCCGCCGTTGGTGGCGCAGTACATGCGCTTGGGCTGGCGTTCGTCAAAAGCCAGGGCAAACATGGTGGTTTTGGGCTCCATACCCGCCATCTCCACCCGCGCCCAGTTCAGGCCACCGTCGGTGCTGCGGTACAGCACACCGGCATCGCTCTGGAAATTCGGCCCGGCCGCGACCCAGATGGTCTTGGGATCTCCCGGAACCTCGCGAATATCTCGGCAATAGGTTTGCCCTTTCGGATTCAGGGGCTCGAGGCGCGCACTGCTCCAATGTTCCCCCTGGTCGGTGCTGCGAAACAGCCCGGCGCGGGCGATGGCAAAGACGGTGCCCGGACGCCAGCGTCCTACCAGCACGCCGTGCATGTCAACCGTGTCATCGTTGAGGTAATGCCCGTGACTCATGTTGTCCCAGTGTTCCCCGCCGTCGAGACTACGGATCACCCCACCCACTTCGATAGCCCCGTACAGTTCCTGGGGATTGGCCGGGTTGGCGGTCAGCTCCAAGACGCGCTTGGCGGGATTGGCCCCAGGCGCTACGGTGACTTCGGGGAAGCGCACCGTCACGGGCAGCGGGGACCAGTGCGCGCCACTGTCCTCACTGCGAAAGATCTCACAGTTCTCATATCCGGCATACATGATCGTGGGATCGCGCGGGTCGAACAGCAGCGACCAGACGGGCAAGCCATGATCTGGGACATTGAGCTTGTCCCAATGCTTCCCCTGATCGGCACTGCGGTAGGGACCGTGCTGCGTGCCCACGTAGAGGATTTCGGGATGCGTAGGATGGGTGGCAATGGCCCGGATGGCCGGCGCCTCAGGGAGGCCCTGGGTGATCGGTTCCCAGTGCGTATCGCCCACGGCCATACGATACAGCCCAGACTTCACAATACGGCCAGGCGTCGTCTCCCCGGCCAGGCCCACATACACATAGGATGTGTGATTCGTCGTCATAGCGCTCTCCTTCCTGCCGGCTGCAGCGCGACGCTGAGGCCGGTGATGTTGTCGAGAGGCGCATTGCAGCAGAAAGTCCTGGGGATGTCAACCTCTGCCTGAGGTGCAACGTGCATAATGAGGAGTGCCGCGCGTCAAGACCTGGACAGCAGGCCGCGGTGCTGGGCCTGGGTGAGGATGTAACGCGCAATAGCAGCAGCAGCAGCGGGACGACAGGGACGAAAACTCGGCCAATCATTGATGTCGATCAGTGCCAGGCTGCCATCGGCCAGCACCAAACAATCGCCGCCGTAGATTTCTAGGCCTAACACAGCACTAGCTTGCTCCGCCAGGGCGTGCAACTGGGCCATATCGAAAGTCGGCAGGGCGGCAGCGTGCGGCGCCACAACGTGCACAATCCCGTGATCCCGCACGGCGTAAAATTTCAGCTCAGACCCATGCAAATGCTCTTGCAGCACCGCATGCCGCAGACCACGCTGCCGTAAACGGATCAAGTGCCCAGGGAGGCTGGCGGTGTCCGGCACGAACACCACATCGTCCGCTTGCATGGCGTGCACATCGCCGCGTTTCACCCACCAGCCGGTGCTGTTGGGCGGGCAGCCAGCCAGCAGCGCCTCAAGCGACGCCGTCTCGTCCAGCGGCACGACCAGACTGCGCGGAAACGGCAGAGTCGTCGGCGCGAGCGCCGTGACCAGCGCCAGTCGGTAACAGGCGCGCACGGCGGCGGGGCGGTTGATCACCAGCACACCCTGCTGTGCCCAGGTGTCCAGGACGGCCAAGGCTTCGAGACTCTGGCACATGCTCAACACCACCGGGGCCGAGGGCGCCAGCGCCGGGAGGCGTTCAGGCGCGACGAGCTGTGTGTGGTAGCCCGCCTGCTCCAGAACCGCCTGTGTGGCCTCTAAGATCGCCGCATCTCCGGCCGCGTGGGAGCCAGGTGAAAAGCGCTGTTCCCGGTAAATACCCAGACATTGGACTGACATAGAGCGGCGTCCCTCGCTGGAAGCATCACGGAGCCTGTGAGGCGTCCTCTGGCAGCGCGTACGAGGCCACGAACTGCTCCGCCACGGCAATATCGTGCGGGCGATCCACATCCACCATTTTTGGTGCGAGATAGGCTTGCAGCCAATAGCCGTGTTCCTGCAACCAGCCCAAAAATGCGCGCAGGGCACTGACCTGCGTGGGTGGGAGTGCCGTACAGGCCGTGCTGATGCATGGTGCACAGTAGTACAAGCCCGAGGTCACATAGGGGCTGCCGTGGGCCGTTGCGCCAATGTGGCTAAGGCGCTGGTGGGCGTCGAGCCGGACATAGAGGGGTTTTTCATCGTCGATAAACGTAGTGAGGCTCAACGTCATGGCCGCGGCGGGTTGCTGACGTGCCGCAGCGACAAACGCGGCCAGCACCCCAGGCGGAAAAATGGCGTCAACCGTCGTGACCAGGAAGGGCGTGTGGCGCAGGTGCGTACACAGCACGTGAAAGCTCTCATAGGAACTGGCCGTATCTTGCTGGACAAACGTGACCGGCAGGTGTGGATACGTCTGGCGTACATAGTCCGCCACCGGCGTACCACGATGATTGATGATGCAGACAATCTCTTCAGGCCCCAACGGCTGCAAAGCCTGCAATACACGCCCAATCAGCGGCACGCCGCCAATCGGCACCAGCGGCTTGGGCAGGTGGATACCGCTAGCGCGCAGACGTGAGCCTTCTCCTGCTGCCAGAATACCGACTTTCATAGACAGCACGCTCCTTCCACCGGCGCGGTGGGCTCCAGCATCGCAGGAAGCTCCTCTAAGGTCGTGATGATGGCGTCCGGCAGGCTCGGATCGGGACAGGGGCGCGGTGTGGGACCGCGCAACCAGATCGTACGCAAGCCCGCCGTTTTGGCGGCCAGGACATCACGCTCGAAGGAGTCCCCGACATACACCGCGGTCTCCGGTGCGCGTCCCACCTGCGCCAGCGCCAGATGAAAGATGCGCGGCGCGGGTTTACTCACCCCCACCTGGGCCGAATCAATGATCACGTCACACAGCGCGGCCAGACCGCACTCAGCGCACAACGTCGCCACATTGCCGTAGAAATTCGAGATGATCCCGAGGGTGTAGCGCGGGCGCAGCGTCGTCAACACCGCCACACTCGCCTGCAGCGCCTGCTGGGCCGCCTGGCAAAAGCCCAGCGCCAGACCGCGCTGGTAGGGGTGCAGCGGCAGGCCCAGGTACCGTAATTGCAGCGCTGCATGTTCGAACATCAGGGGTTCGAGACGGAGAGTCGTAATCGCTGGGTGCGCCAGGAGCTGCTCGTCAGCCCAATAAAAGGCTGCTGTGATACGCTCTGGCGTCACATCCAGCCCCAGGCGCGGGTAGAGTTGGTGGAAGCGCGTCAACCAGTGCAGGCCGGCGCCATCGAGCGTGCCACCGAAGTCGAACAAAAGCGTGTCGAGGCCAGCGAAGGTCATAAGGGTGCCATTAGCCACTTGACGTCGCAACGGGGGTGGTCGGCGTGGTCACGGACGGGCCGATTTTCGTCGCCCGTCGTATGCGCGCCACCATGCTGAGACTTGTTTGTAAGGTCTTGAGCGGGGCGCCCAGGGCATGCGACACCAAGCGGGCACAGCCCAGCGCACAGCCCGGCTCACAGGCTTTGTGGCGATGATTGGCGCGTAAGTCGGCCAACGTCACGGCTGCCAGCGGCTTGCGAAACTCGTGGTTCTGGCTGCAAAACTGCACATCGCCCGCCGCGGTCACATAGAGAAATTTACTCCCGCCCAGACACTTCCAGGGCCGCGAGTCATCGCCGCGCAGCATCTCCTCGGCATGCTGGCGATACAGTTGCATGCCCGCAAAGAGATTATGCTCGGTGAGCAGCCGCACGTAGTCCTCCCCCTGAATGGCCACGTGCCCACCTGGTCGGTGCAGCAGCGAGAAACTAAAATCAAAGGGCAGGTCGGCCAACAACTGCCGAAAGTCGTCGTACTGCAGGCGCGTGTCCGCAGTGAGCACCGATTGCACTTTCACGCTGAAACGCGCCTCCCGTGCCAGCATGTGCAATTTCGGCAGCAGCGTTTTGAGGGCTTTCTGGGACGAGGCCGTGGGTACAATGGAATCGACACTGATCTGCATCATGTCGAGGCCAGCCTCGTTGAGGGCCGCCACCTTCTTGGGCGTGAGCAGGAAACCATTGGTAATCAGGATGACGATATTCTCGTGCTGGCCAGACGTTTTCATGTAGCGAATCAGGCTGGTGAGGTCGGGATGGAGCAACGGCTCGCCGCCTAAGAGGTCGTACACCATGACGCCGAGCGTATTGAGCTGCTCCACACGTTCCTGGAGCGTCGCCAGTGGCACAGGAGCCGCGCCGGGGAGATATTCATTACAATAGCTACAGGAGAGATTGCAATCATCGGTAATCACGACCTGGGCATACAAGGCTTTGGCGTCAAAAAGACGCTTAGCACCTTGCAGGATAAATGGGACTCCAGGCACGTTGGCCTCCCTTCGCGTTCCGTTCATCCACACCCACATGGCTGGACGTTAGGGTAGCATAGGGGTCGCACGGTGTGGAAATTTTTTTCGCAAGCCTCAGTGCGGCGTGCTATATAATCCTCGCTCCACATGAGCAGCGACGAGACGATCTCTACGCTGAGAAAGCACCGATACCCGACGTCGCGTATTGCCTCCAGAAGGATGGAATAGGACCCAGCCGCAGCAGACATCTCCGGAGTATAGGAAAATCACACGGCCTTTTCCACCACCCACCGCACCACCCCCGTGCTCGGGCCACCCGCCGGCGCCACCCCGCGCCACCGGGAGCCCTCCCCCAGCCGCGCCAGTGCGCCCGCAGCGGCAGTGGGGTGCCGGGCAGCCGGCGCTGCTGAGGCGGCTTGAAAGCAGCTTGGGGGGCAGCCGGCGCACGCCTCCCCCCCTCGTGACCATTCCCTGACAGCTCCTCAGCCAACAAAGAGGCGAACGCGCTCTCGCGTGTAGGAGCTGCTTGGGTGGTGTTCTCCTTGGCTGCGGGGCACTTCTGGAGGCGGCCGGGCCTGCGGCTGGAGCGCGCAGGCTCGTGCCGCGGCGCCTGGTGGCCCAGCCGCCCGCCGCCACTGAAGCCGCCGTCCAGGCGGCCGCTGCCGAGGCCGCTCGGCAGCAGGCGCAGGAACTCGCGGGACAGGCCCGCACGCCGCCGAACGGCTAGCGGGGGAGCGGTGGGCGGCGGAAGCCGCCCACGCAGTAGCGCCGCGCTGCCTGGCAACCGCCCATCGAGCGCTGCCGCTCCCATGCAGGCGCCCCCCTAGCGACCGGGTGTGGCGCGCGGTGAGACGCGGCCGAAGCGAGGGAGCTTCGTGGGTGATGACGGGTGGTGATGCTGCAACGCTCCGCCGCGCGCGCCTGTCTTGGACCGCAGGCGGCGGCCACCTTCTGACACCCCGTGTCCACCTGCCCGCGAGGGGCCGCCTGCGCCGGGGGCTTGGGGGCAGCGCCCCCATGAGGAAGCAGAGGCCTGGCAGCCCGGCGGAGGCGGAATGGCAGCCTAGCGGCGACGGGGTATCAGCCGCTGCGCTGACATGAAGCTGATAGCCGCGCCGACAGGCGTACCGCTGCGCCCGTTGGAGCGCGAGCCACTACCTAGCCGCCGCTGCGCCCTGCTGGGGGGCTGGCGGGCGGCGGGCGGCGGGCAAAGCCCTTCGAATTTCCTATCCGCCAGGGCCTAATCGTAACCTCAAGCGCAGATGAAACCTATCGCCAACATCTTCTGTTGTGGAGAGGAGAGAGACGAACTTGTGTTCGAGAGTTAATCGAGACAGGAGGTGTAGACTACCTTACGTAGGATATAGAGGAAAGTCAACGGGGGAACCGAGACACCTCTTTAGTAACTCGACTGTTGTATTTTGGCGAGGAGTACCAAGTGCACTCTCATCTCGCCAAAATACAACAGTCGAGTTATGTCTGTGATGTTGAAGCATTTACACGTCTGACATCGGCCATGACCGACGAGACCCCGTTAGAGACCCTGGAATGGGCCTATGGCCTCTATCGCGGACTCTCCTTGCATATCCGCCGGGGGTTCTCGCATACGTATGGCGCAGGAGCAGCAATCTCCGGGCTGCTCCTGTCCACCTGCACTCCTGCTATACGGCGTATTTACGACGCCACCAGCCGTAACCGAAAAGACCAAGGACGCCTGAACCGAGCAAGACAACCGTGCCAGGTTCGGGGACGTCCTGGGTACCGACGATAATCTGGCCATTGTTGACGTTAAGGTTCAGGACCAGAGCGTTGCGACCTACCACTTCCTGCGGGAAATTAAAATCAATGCGAACCGGGCTTATCCCTACCGCGAGCGCGGTAAAGTTGATTGTCAGCAGGGTCACACTGTCCCCCTGTTGAGCAGCCAGGTCATCGTCAAGTTCGAGCGATACCTCTATCAGATTTGCCACCAGGCCCGGCGTGGTCAGGTCCGGGGTCGACTGCAGTGACACCGGCCCCAGATCCGTGCCGTACGTGACCCCCGTGGCCATGACGATAGCCGCAGCATAGGTGATGTTCAGATCAAATGACGAGACGATCTCGTCCAGTATGCCAGCTTCGAGACCCGAGACCACGACATCCACGCTGACGGGATCTCCTACATCCACCGTCTGCGAGACGGGGACAATGCTAATGTCAATAGCCAGGGTGGGGGTTGTCCACAGTAACCCCCAGATCCCTACGACTAAGCCTATCCAACGCAACTTCTTCATGCTATATCTCCTGTATGCGCAATGCGCCTCCGGACACACCTCAGGGAGGGCATTGCGGGTTAATCCACCGCAGCCTGCACGCAGGCGCGTTATTGCCCGTTCACCGGGGGAGCGCATTGCGGCAGGTCACACCGCAGCGCGCACGCACGTGCGTCAGCGACGGTAATCCGGCCGTCGTTATTGCGGTCACGCGGATCGCCGGGTGCGACCGTCTGGCCAATCGCTGCCCTGACAAGGTCAACGTCGTTGCGATCCGTATCGCCGTCCCCATCGATATCACACCCGACAGCCGCCGCATTGATGGTCAGGTCGGACAGCACCGGGCTGACCTCGGCAGCATTCGGCCGCAGCGTGGCGCGGACCTCGATGAACTGGCCCATCAGGTTTAAAGCACCACCGTTCGGGGCCGGGGTGAAAGGCTGCAGAGCCAGACCTCCCTGCGTAGCGGCAACACGTGCCTCGGTCGTAATGCTGGTGCCAGCTGGCTCACTGCCCTGCGGCTCCGTATTCCACCTGATGTTGCTCCAGGTGGTTCCAGGCTGACCGCTCATGTGCACCACCGTCCAGGTTCCGAATGGCGACACATTACGCAGGGAAATACCAGTGGCGTCGCTGTAGGTGTAGGGCTGCACGCCAACCGGCAGTCTGCCCAGGAACGCCCCATCCGTGCCGCGGAACTTCGTGACATTGTTGTTGTCCAGGTTGACGGCCCAGATGTCGTTGTTGGCATCTGGGATGATCCCACGCGTGCTCCCGCTGCCAAACGGATTGGCACTCGCCCAGAGGACCGCTCCCCCAGGCGGATCAAACTTGCGAATGGTCGTCTGGCCCAAGACAATGTCGTCGTTCCCATCTACCGAGATACCCAAAGTCGCTTGGAACACATCGGCCGGGATACTGAAGGTATCGCTGACCGGGTTGTACTCGATGTAGGAAAAGCCGCTCGTGCTGGCCAGATAGACCCGGTTATTGCCAATGGCGATGCCGTAGTTGCTGCCAAACTGCGCGTGGCTACGGTTGGCAACGAAAGCCGGGACGTTGGTGTCCAGCTGGCCCAGATTGGTGCCCAGACCAGCGCTCCACAGCATGCCATCGCCATCCACCAGGCAGCCGTATGGGGTAAGACCTGGGGTGCTGATCGGGCCGGCGAGGACACTCCCATCGACGGAGCTCAATTTGAAATACTGTCCTGTATTGAACAGCCCGACCCAGATGTGGCCGTCGGGAGCGATGCACAGCGAGCGACCAACAGCGCCAGGGGTCCCCACCGTCACCGCCCAGACGACGCGCTCGTCCGCCAGTTCGTTGGAATCGAGCACGCCGTTGCTATTCGCATCGACGAGCGGGATGATCTCTGACGCCTGGATCTGGCAGTCGTTATTGGCGTCGGTGGAGGTGTCAATGACGCCGTTGCCGTTGCGGTCGATGCCGCCCTCGGCGAGGATCTTCATCACCTGCGCGGGCCGTCCGTCGAAATGCCGGTTGGCAACGTAGACGTTGCCCTGGCTATCCACCGCGGTGCGCGACGGGGCTGGGCCGGAGAAAGTATTGTGTGTACCACTGTTGAAAAAGGTACGGTAGCGGGCAGTCTCGCAGCCGCCGCTGGGGACAAGGGTGGAGGGCTTACTGGTGTCGATGCGTGACACCGTGTCCTCACCACCATTGGCAATCCACATCACCGGGAACGTCGTGACGGTGGTGCTGAGCTGCAGTTGATTGTTGTTCGGGGCGTTATGGTTGACACCACTCAAGGTTCCCTGGTCGAAATCCGCATCAAGGGTGTAGGTACGGCTCTGCGCCAGGCTGGCATTCGGTGCCAGGCCCGTCAGCACGGTGGCACCCAGAGCGAGCACCCACGCCAGACGGTGCATTTCCGCCTTCCTGCGTAATGTGCGAAGCATCCTTACCTCCTATATCTGTTCGATGAGTTGGTCCTCTACCCTGTGCTGGGCTGTCGCCCGCACTAATGTTACTGTAAGTTCTCATTGCTACCGATGTTGACTCACTCTCGGGGCAAACAGGGGCTGGGCTTGGTAACCCTTCTGCGGTGTTAAACGCCGCGGTTGCGTGCCATCGGCCTGCATAATATACACGGCCACATGACCATCACGGAAACTGCTGAAGATGATCTGCGCACCGCTGGGCGACCAGCTCGCCTCCGTCTCCTCCGTGCTCGTCTGGCTCAGGTTGCGCTGGTCGCTGCCGTCCGCCTGCATGACGTAGACCTGCTGGCGTGCTCCACCGTCACGTGTGCTCAGAAAGAGGATTTTCTGGCCATCCGGCGACCACACCGGTGCCGTATCAATCCACTGGTCCTCCGTCAGTCGCCTCTCCCCGGTGCCATCAACACCGATCACGTAGATGTCGAGGTTACGCTGGCGATGCCCCATGAAGGCGAGCTGGGTGCCGTCCGGCGACCACGCCGGGGAGCGGTCCTCCGCCTTGGGATCGCTGGTGAGCGGGCGTTTGTCCGTACCATCAGGCCGCACGACCATAATGTTCGTGGTTCGCCCCTGGCTCTCCTCGAAGGCAATGAGATCCCCACGCGGCGACCACCTGGGGTTATTGGCACTGGACGTGCTGTTGCTGACGTTGATGACATAACTACCGTCTACGTGCATCACGTACACGTTGTCGTGACGCCCCCGATCTGACACAAAGGCCAGGCGGGTGCCGTCGGGGGACCATTGCGGGTAGGCGTCCAGACCCGGGTGCTGCGTCAGCCGCCGCGGCTCCGTGTCATCGGCGCTCATCACATAGATTTCCGGATTGCCGTCCTGCATCGAGGTAAAGGCAATGTAGCGGCCGTCTGGCGACCACACCGCGTTCCTGTCGTCGGTGCTGTTGTGGGTCAACTGCACCACCGTCGCCCCATCTGCAGAGGCCACGTAGATCTCTTGATCACCATCTACCGTCGAGACAAAGAGGAGGTCTCGCGGTGTCGCCACCGCCGGTGGGGGCTGCCAGAGCCCCGCCCCGACCAGGCTACAGGCCAGTAGAAGCCAGTATACGCGCCCTTGTGCCATTGCATCCCTCCTCAGCGGCTGGCACCGCGTTCAATTGGCGGCTGGCGCTAATTGGGGCGCCACCATCACGTCAACATGGGCCAGCGAGAGCGCCTCAGGGGCATCCAGGCGCCGGACTTCCACCAGGTAATGGCCAGGCTGCTGCACCGTCAATGCAAAGGTGACATTGCCGTTGGCATCCACGTTGACCACGTGTTCCTCGACATTTCTCCCCACGGGCTCGGCGACGGTCAGCAACACCTGCGCCCCAGCAGGCAAGTTACCACCGAGGATTTCGGTGCGATCACCGGGCTTCAGGGCCGACGGAGCGGAAAGCCAGGGCTCTGCCGCCCACCCCACTCCGCTGTACAGCACACTCAGTGCCGCCAGCGCGAGCATCCCACGCGCAACGAAGCGTTTCATCTGTCTGCTCCTCTTGAAATTGGGTGAGATCATCAACCACGAGCCTGATGGCTCCGGTTGGTCGATCGCTCACCTGATCACCCCTCCAGCACACCAGGGTCGAACTTCACTAATTGCATTATTAAGCAATTTTCATGCTATTTTAGTAAGCTGTTGAATTTAATACTGAATAAGCATCGTGATGCCCAGTCATGGTGTGCAACAGTGTTAAAAATTCCGACACCTCTGTCGATGAAGAACCTTTAATAAAAGATCGTATATTGCTATATGCTTATTTTTTCAACGAGATATATCTTATATAGGTTCCAAAAATAGGAAACTGTTAAAAATTCCGACACCTCTGTCAATGAAGAATCTTTAATAAGAGATCGTATATTGCGGGTGTGTCCCATTTTCTACACATGGCGTTTTTAAGCGGGCTGTGCGGCTCATGATGCCAATCGTGGTCCGCACAGCCCGTGCTGTAATGCCCAACCCGTTTTGTTAGGCAGCTTGCAGGCGTCTCACATTGGGCAGGAGGTCGAACATACTCCTGGCAGGTATCTAAGCTGTGTGTCCATGCTCCCACCATGCTGCTATCCTCTTCGCCACGTATCCTCTGGCACGTCTGTGATGGCAAAAGGGGGGCAGATGGCGGTGACCGTGCAAATGCAGTGTACGTCGGCTGTCACGGAGATATACCAGGACGCCTTTGTAGGTTCGTCTCTGGAAAACGGCACGACGATGATCACGTTTGATCTGCGCAAGCACGACTTGCAACAGGAGCTAGGGCCGCATGCCACGCTCTGTTGGCGGAAGGAAGCCTACCACGTTGATGTCCATGAACTGTCGACGTTTCACAATCCGATTATATCCCGGTTCATTTTAGTGCAGGGTTCCTCCCTGGATGGCCAGAACCAACGGATATCCTTCACCCCGGAGATCAAGGGCGTCTCGACCTCCCAGCATATGAGCAAAAGCGTGATCCGATTGGCCTGCTCCCTCGCAGTGGTCTGTGGGGTCAGCCTGCGGCACAGTGCTCTCATCTTTTTCACACTGTTCCTGATTCCCATTCCCAAGTCTTCGATCAAACGATGGATTGATGACATGGGCTCGCATGTGCCCGCGCCAGAGGAGATGCTTCGGCACCTGCTTGCCATCGCCCCGACAGAGTCTTAGAGGCTGTTTGAAAAGTCGTCCATAGGTGGCATCAGTGCAGTACACGCGGGGGATGAACGCCAATCCAGACCCCACAGACCGCCCTGATGCCGCCTGGGAGTGTCTGAAAGATTGCCTCCCACCCCCCACGCCTGGTGGGCGCCACCGCGCGTGGGCGATGCGGGCGGGCGTCCAGGCGCTCTGGTCGGTCGTCGCCGGGGGCCTCCCAGGGCGGAGGCGGCCCCATGCCGAGCCCCAAGGGCCCAGGGTGTCCTGGTCTTGCCGCCCCTG
>SXND01000217.1 GCA_005777235.1 Pseudomonadota bacterium | reverse complement strand
GGGCTTGCGGCGCTCGGCAATGTCGAGGCGGGCCATGATCTTGAGGCGCGACACCAGGGCGCGGCGGTAACTGGGCGGAATGCGCTGGTATTCGAAACAGCTGCCATCAATGCGCATGCGGATGACGGTATCGGCGCGGGTGGCATAGGGTTCGATGTGGATGTCGGAGGCGCCGCGGGTGTAGGCATCGACGATAATCTGATTGGCCAGGCGCACGATGGTGCTGTCGTTTTCCCCCAGCCCGCCGCCCAGGTCGTCCTCATCATGGAGGGCTAAGGACGACTCATCGGTCATCTCCCCGAGGATGTCGTGGATGGAGCCGAGACTGGTCTGGCGGCCTGTGGCCTGAGCCAGATACTGCAGGATATCTTTGGGCAGCCCGACCACCCAACGCAGTGAGACACCCGGTAACAGCATCTGGATGTGTTCCGTTTTGAGGAGATCGGTGGGGTTGTCAATCAACACCTCAATCGCCTCCCCGTCGCGGCGCAGGGGGAGCCAGAGGTTGGCTTTGAGGAATTCGATATTCAGATCTTTCAACAGGGTACGATCGACGAGCGTCCGCTCATCATATTCCACAAATGGACAAGTATAGAAGCGGCTGAGCGCCTGGCCAATCTCGGCTTTGGGAAGACGATAGGTCTCAAGGAGGATGGTTTCGATATTAATATTTTTGCGCCGTGCCTCTAGCGTTGCGCTGTCAAGATCTTGCTGAGTAATGCATTGCTTTTCCAGCAGATAGTCAAATTTCTGCGGACGCCTACGCACCACCTTGGCCTGGTTACGCAGCGCCAGCCCCAACGTCGCCGCGATTTCGGCAGCGCGTTTCTCGTCTTCAGCGGTAAAGCGTGTACCACTACGCTTGTTGATGAGGAGGAGCACGCCCATGAGGTATTTCTGTTCGACGAGGACCGGCATGGCCAGCATCTGGGTACTGCGGAAACCACTACGCTGGTCCCAGGATGTATCGAAAGTCAAACGCGGGTGCAGCGCCGCTAATTCAGTCCCATCGTACGCATCGGCGATATTGAGGATTTTCCCATGGCGCGCACAATAGCCTGAAATACTCTCCTCGTTAATCGGGAGGCGAATGGATGGCACCCCCTTAATGGGGTTGAGAAAATACTTTGAATACAGTTCCTTGGTATTCCTCTCGACGACATAGAGTGTGAGTTGCTCGATATCGAATAACGTCGCCAGATCCGTCTTCAATTCAAAGAATAATTCGTCGAGATTGTTATATCTATATATCCTATCAACGAGGGATATCATCCGGCCTTGGGCGGTGTAGCGTTCGGCCATCTCAGAAGAGTCGATGCGCATGCGCAGCGTTGCTTCCTCAGTCATCATGGCCCTCCTCGCCCAGACCCAACATGGTGCCTCCTCTCGCCGACACGGCAAGCACTCGATCGCCTTCTCAGGATTCCAAAAGTCTATTCCTATTTTCTACAAATATACCATAAATGTTGTGGCAATGCAGCACGTGTGCGCGGCGCTTCAGCACGGCTCATTGTGCACACGCCGACGCGATGAGGACCTCTTCGCGGCCCGGCCCGCGAGGTCGCCGCGAACGCAGCGGCCATCGTGATGGCCACAATGAGCCGTGCTGACGGCATTTATTGTAAGCGGGGGTCCAGGGCATCGCGCAAACCTTCCCCCACCAGGTAATAGGCCACAACGGCGAGAAAAATCGCCGCGCCTGGGAACACCGCGAGCCACCAGGCGAAGCTGTTACTGCGGGCTTCATTTAAGAGCGAACCCCAGGTGACGAGGTCAGCCGGGACACCAATCCCCAGAAAGCTCAGGCCAGACTCGGTGAGAATCGCGGCGGCAATACCGAGGACCACGGAGACCAGCACGGGCGCGAGCGCATTGGGGAGAATATGGCGCACGATAATCCGTTGGGCGGGACTTCCCAGTGCCACGGCTGCAGTCACATAATCGAGATTCCGGACCTTGAGGAATTCGTTGCGGGTGAAACGCGCAATCCCCACCCAACTGGTGAAGCCAATGACGATCATGGTATAGAAAATGTTGGGGCGTAAGGTGGCCGCAATGGTAATTAGCAGAAAAAACGTCGGAATGGCAAGCATCAACTCAAACACCCGTGAGATGACCAGATCGACCCAGCCTCCGCAGTAGCCAGCGAGGGCGCCCAGCGTGAGTCCAAGGCTCAGAGAAATCCCGACCGCGACAAAACCAATCGACAGCGAGATGCGTGCCCCATGCATCACCCCAGCCAGCACGTCCCGCCCCAATTTGTCCGTCCCAAGCCAGTGGGCTGCGGAGGGCTCGACAAAGGCCTCCTGCAGGTTGATACGATTGGGACGATACGGCACAGGGGGCAACCAGAGACGCTCCGCCTGGAGTTGGCGATAGTCGCGATGCTGCAACGCGGCGGGCAGTGTCACCAGGCCCACACGGTGGAGTCCGTGTTGCAACAAGGGGAAGGTATGCCGTCCCTTGTAGAGCATGTAATACGGCGTGTCATTGGCCAGGACATCTGCCAGGAGCGCGATGAGGATGAGGATCAGCGCCACCCACAGTCCAAGCACGGCCAGCGTATTCCGTTTGAAATGGCGCCAGACGCGCCGCCAATAGCTCGAAGAAGCCGGCATGCTTAGGCACCACGCCCGCTGAAGGTGATACGCGGGTCCACCAGGGTCAAGAGCAGGTCAGAGACCAGGATGCTCACCAGGGTAAGCAACGAGCTGATCGTAAAGACGGCCATAATAATGGGATAATCCCGGGCGAGGACGGCCTCATAGGCCAGTAAACCCACACCAGGGATGGAGAAGATGGTCTCGATGATGACGCTACCACTGATCAACCCCGGTAAAATGGACGCCATCAGGGTCACGATGGGAATCAGCGAATTGCGCAGCACATGGATGTAGATGACCCGACGTTCGGTGAGCCCTTTGGCACGCGCCGTCTGCACATAATCCTGCCGGATATGTTCGAGCATGCTGCTACGCATAAAACGGGACAGACCGGCAAAGCCACCATAGGACATGATCAACACGGGTAAACACAGGTGCCAGGCACGGTCCCCCAGGCGTTGCCAGAACGTCCACGTGGACGCATAGCCTACCGAGGTCATGCCGCCCGGTGGGAAGATGTCGAAAAAATCCCCACCACAGAGGAAGACAATCGACAGGGTACCAATCCAAAAGGCCGGGAGGGCGAAGAGCAAAAATGCCAGGAAGGTGGTGACTTGATCGCCGAGACTGTAGGCGTGGGTGGCAGAATAGACCCCAAGCGGAATGGCGATCACATAGATTAGCAGCAGCGAGATCACGTTGAGCTGCATGGTGATCGGCAGGCGTTCGACAATCTTTCGCCACACCGGCTGATTGTCTTTGAAGGACTGGCCAAATTCCAGGGTGACCAGATTGCGCAACCAACGCCAGTATTGTACAGGCAGCGACTGATCCAGGCCGTATTGCGCCCGCCAGGCGGCTAACGCCTGGTCCAGCCCGCTCCGCTTGTCGCTGGCCAACCCCTCCGCCCCCGCGCCGGCGAGCCCACCCCCGGCGCGCAATTCCGCCGGATCACCCGGAGCGAAGTGAATCAGCGCGAAGGCAATGCACGTCACCCCAAGCAGGGTCGGCAGGAGCAGGCACAGGCGCTGGAGGAAATAGGACACCATGGGGCCGTGGCCTCGGTTATTGGCTGATCTCGTGATAGCGCTGCTGGGCTTTGGGCACCCACCACTCGAGGGCACGTGGCCCCTGCGGATACAGCGTGACATTGTGCATACGTCGCTCTAAAGCCAGAATGGACTTTTGGATGAACAAAAACGTGTACGGCTGCTCGGCGTGGAGAATCTGCTGAAATTCCCGGTACAGCGCGGTGCGTTTGTCGGCGTCAAATGTCCGGCGGTACTCTTCCAGCAAGGCATCGACGCGTGCGTTCTTGTAGCCGATGTGGTTGGAGCCCTTATTCTCCGCCTGGGAGGAGTGCCACACTTGATACTCGTCTGGCTCGGTGGCCGGCATGCCCCAGCCCAAGATGATGGCGTCAAATTTGCGGTTGCGGACTTCATCGAGATAAATCGTCCAATCGAGCTGGCGCACACTGACGTCGATGCCGTGCTTTTTCATCTCATCTTGCACGGTCAGGGCGACGCTCTTGCGAATCTCATTGCCGCTATTGAATTTGATCTCGAAACGGAATGGCGTCTTCTGGCCGTCAATGATCTTATCTAAGATGCCATCCCCATCGGTGTCGTGCCACCCCGCCTCACTGAGGAGCTGCAGGGCTTTCTGCGGATCATAGGGATAGCTTTCGAGACTTTTGTCGTACTCAGGGCGGAAGAGATAGATCGGCCCATTGACCACTTCCCCCAGCTCAAACAGCAACGTTTTGACCATTTGCTGCCGGTTGGTCAGGTAGGTCATGGCCTGGCGCACGCGCCTATCGCGAAAGAGCGGATGCGTGTTATTCCAACCGAGGTAGATATAGCTTGGGGAGAAAAACAGATGCTTGGCGAACTGTTTCTCAAAGCGGGCGCCACTGGTCTGCTTGAGATGCTGGATGGGCTGCAGCGCCATGCTGTCAATCTCGCCGGCTTTCAGAGCCACAAGGGCCGCATCCGTGTTGTTAAACACCCGCATCGTGCGCTGGTCAAGATACGTCTGATCAATGCCAGCTTTCCCGATGCCCCAATACCGCGGGTCACGTTGTAAGACGACTTCTTGACCGGTTTTCCAACTGTGGAACTTGTATGGACCGCTGCCCAGGGGGTTGCGCGCAAAGTTCGCATTAAATTGCTCAGCAAACTGTCGTGCCTGCTTCGCCTGTGGCGACGCTTCCGTCGCCGCATCGCCGGGGCGCATCGCGTCGAGGTCTGTCACGCTAAGCGTCTGCATGAGACCTTCGGGGTCATAATAATGGCGCGGCAGCACAGTGACCTCGCCTAACACCGACTCATTCTTAAAATACGGCTCCTTGGCCACGAGGCGCAGTGTGAAGTCATCCACGAGTTCCGCCTGCACCAGGGATTGGTAATAGACGCGCAGGAAGGGGGCATTGACCCAAGGATTTTTCAGCGCCTTGATGCTGAACAACACATCCTGTCCGGTGAGGGGTTTGCCATCCTGGAAATGGGCATCCTGGCGGAGAGTGAACGTGTAGGTGAGGTGATCAGCACTGATCTGTGGGCGTGCTGTGGCCAAAGATGGGCGGAGTTCGAGGGTGTGTGGATGGCGGTCCAGCAGGCTCTCAAAGATATATCGTAAGACACCAGCGGCGCCGCTGTCATTACTCGTCAGCGGATTGAGCTGTTCGGGATCGCTCAGGATGTGTGAGACCAGCCAATCCCCTGTGACCAGCGGCTCGACGGCGTCTACAGCAAGGGTACTGAGGCACACGCAGAGCCACCCTGCAATCCACCATCGACGCTGTGGCCTCTTGGCCACTCTGCCCATACGCATGCCTTGCTCCTCTCCCGCGATACATGTCTCAGATGCTCGGCTCGCCATTATGCACTGGAGAACCGCGGCAAGACAATGCCAAAGCGCAGCGCCCCGCGTGGGGCGAGGGGCACCTGGTGCACCACAACCACTATGGGTGACCACCGCGACGGGCGACAACTGGTACGACCAACTGGACCTGGGCAGCTACTCCGCTGGCACCACCACGATGACACCGGCAACACCACTTGGCGGTGAGAGCCCAGCGCGGCAAGGCACACCGCTGAGGGGCCCTTATCTCTCGGCCGCATGGCATGGTCCCTCCTACGTCCCTTCGCCTGCTCCACTCCGCCTGTTGTCTCGTACACGTACTCCCACGCCGCACGCCTCCCACATCCTATCGCCTCACCACCGTACACACCATGACTCGTGGACATCCCACCACCGGTAGGCGTCTTTTTTTCCGTGCAGTATAATCCTCACAGTGTAGCACGTCAGGTGACCGACATGGCCTATGGGGCGTCAAGGGAACATCATGCCATATGTTGTCAGGTTATCGCCGGCCCGCTTTGAGCATTTGCTGGCGGGCGTGGTGCTGTGGGTCGTGTGTCTGTGGTGGCACCAGCGCCGTGGGGAGAAAACGCTCCTCCATCCCGTGGCGGTGCTGCTAGCAATGCCTGGGCTGTATCTGGGGACCGCGCTGTCAGATTGGGATATCTGGCTACTGGGGATCGGCGGGCACCGCAACCCCTTGTTTCACAGCGCTCTTCCCTATTTTGTCCTGGCGTGGGTATGGCGGACAGTCGGGATCGAGGCCATGATACAGCGTCTGGGCGGCGTGCGTCTCAACCTGGCGGTGCACGTGGGCTTCAGCGTGGGCCTGGCCAGCCATATGCTGCTCGACATCTGGCAATACGGGGATGTGCGCTGGATTCCTGGTGGCACGCTCGATCGCCTGTGGCTGGGTGGGCATGCCGCGCTCTTGGGGGGCGTGGCGTGTTTTCCACGCGTGCTCCTTGGGGGCTCCTCCCTACCGCCGCGTGTCACGTGAGCCGCTTCGCGCGCGCACTCATGCGCTGGCAGTGGGCGATCCTCCTGTGCCTGGTGAGCGTCACAGGCCTCGCCGTCTACGGGGTGACGCAGCTCCGCCTGGACCCGTCAAACACCAGGCTGTTTCCCCAGCAGGGCGTGGACGCCACGGTGTATCAGCACTTCTTGGCAACTTTTGGCAGTGATGAAGCACTGCTCGTCGCCTTGCATGATCCCCAGCAGCCGCTCCTCACACCGGAGGGCCTCGCTGCTCTGCAACGCTTGACGCAGGCCCTGGCGGAGTTGCCCCACGTCGGGGTGGTGCACAGCCTGTTCCAGGCGCAGGATTTCACACAGTTGCGGCTCACGCCCTTTGGGGTGGCGATCCCACCCTTGCTCCCCGATACACGTCTAACGCCGGCACAGGTGGAGACTCTCCGTCACAACGCCCAGATCATTGGTACCCTGCTCTCGGCTGATGGGCACACGGCGGGTATTCTGGTGGTGCCCGAGCCGGAAGCGATGACGCCCCATCATCGTGAAGCCTGGATCGTCGCCGTGCGCCGTGTGGTAGCGCTCCATGCGATGCATGGGCGACAGACCTATGTGGCGGGGACACCGCTAGAGCGCAGTGATGTGACGCATTTGATTACGCGTGACCAACAACATATTGTGCCACTGGTGTTTCTGGTGCTGCTGAGCGCGACGTACAGCATCTATCGCGTCAAACGCTTTGCTGCCCTGGCGCTTGTCTGCGTGCTCGTCTCCCTGACGTGGACGATGGGCAGCGTGGGCTGGCTGGGAGTGCCGCTGAACGTCATTACCGCGCTGCTACCCGCCGTGATCATGGTGGTGAGCGTCTCGGTCGTCATTCACCTGGTCAATCAATTCATTGACGAAGTCGAGGCGGGCGCCAGTGGGCCAGCGGCGGTGGAGCGTGCCGTGCAGCACGTCGGGGCCGCCTGTCTCCTGACGTCGGTCACCAACGCGCTGGGGTTTTTCTCGCTGCCGGTGATCCAGGTGCCGGCTATTCAAGAGTTCGGCCTCTTTGCTGGCCTGGGTATTCTCCTGGCCTTTGTGGCCACTATGACATGCGCGCCACTCCTGCTCTTGCACATGGGCCATGTGTCCACCATCCGCTGGCAGCACCTCAAAGCCGGACGCCTGGAAACGGCCCTCGTCGGCCTCACCCAGTGGGTGGCGCGGCATCGGCGAGCGGTTTTTCTCGGTATGGGGGCCGTGTTGCTGCTGATGGTGCCGGGGATCGCGTCCATTGAAGAAGGCACGGACATTCTCCGGGCGCTCAAAGCCGATGCCCCCTTGCGTGTTAGTAGTGAGTTCATTGACCAGCATCTCACCGGCGTCCATGCGCTCGAAGGCATCATCCAGCTGCCCGCCGATGCCGACCTCACCGCGCCAACCGTGATACGGCGCGTCTTGGCCTTGTCGCAGTGGCTACGGGCGCAGTCGGGCGTGACGGCGGTGCTGAGTCCATGGGAGCCGCTACGCAGCGTGCCCCCGCATCTCGTGGCCGATGATGCGCAACTCAAGGTGCTGGCTACCCTGCTGCCCCTCGGTCTGCCCCTGGAAGCCTGGCTGGATACTCGTGGCAAAGCCCTGCGTCTGAGTGCCCGGATCACCACCATGGACACGACGCATTTCCTGGCGCTGGCTGAACGCGTGCGGCAGCACGCCGCGTCCCTGGATTTGCCGCTGCAGATCACTGGCACCGACTACATGCTGGCACAGATGTCGCGTCTCTTGGTGCACAATCAAATCCTGTCCCTGGCCTCTGCGGTGGTGCTGATCCTCGGCGCTATCACTCTGGCCTTGCGCTCCTGGAAACTAGGGTTAGCGGCCGCGGTACCCAATCTGCTTCCCACCGTCATGGTGTTTGGCCTGATGGGCTGGCTGGGCATTGCCCTGTCTACCGCCACGGCGATGATTGCCAGCGTGGCCTTGGGATTGTTTGTCGATGACACCATCCACCTGCTCTACTTGTACCGCCACGCCACGCGGGTGGGGTATGCGACGCTCGAGGCCGTGACCTATGCGGTCCAACACGCGGGCCGTGCGGTGCTGTTTACGTCCTTGATTCTCACCTGCGGCTTTTGGGCTGGGCTGGTGGGCAGTTTTAAGCCCACGATAGCTTTTTCGTTTCTCATGGGACTCACGATGCTGTGTTCTGTGGGCACTGAACTGCTGGTCACGCCAGCGATACTCCTTGCCTTAGAAGGACAGACAGACGATGGCAGGACATGACACACCGATCACAGGAATGATTTTTGACTACGGGCGCGTGCTGGCGTGGACCCAGCATCAGGAGCCACGGGCGGCTTGGGAGCGCCGCCTCGGCTTAGAGCCGGGGGCCATCACACGAGCCGTGCACAATGAGTATTCCTGGATCGCAGCCCAGCGTGGCACGGTGACGCTGGAGGCGCACTGGGAGACCGTTGGGGCGACGCTACGCCTCGGGGCGACCGCGCTTGCCGAACTGCGGGCCACGTTTTACGCTGGAGATGTGCTCAACACGGAGTTGGTGGCGTACATTGACCGCTGGCGCGCTCGGGGGATACGCACAGGCTTGTTGAGCAATTTTAGCGCCGATCTCCGCGGCATGCTGGCAGCGGACGACCTCCTGCGCCGGTTTGACGCGGTGGCCATTTCGGCGGAGATCGGTGTTATGAAGCCTGACGCTGCTGCCTATCGTACCGTGCTACGTATGTTAGAGATGGAGGCGGCGACGTGTGTCTTCATTGACGATCTCCCCGCCAATGTCGCGGCTGCTGAGCGGCTCGGCATGCACGGGATTCTCTACGAAGAGAATCCGGCATGCCTGCGCACCTTGGAGCGGTTATTGGGCGCCGCGTCGGGAGGACCGTTCCCGCTCCCGACATCCTAGAGCAAGCGTCCGCCGGGCCATCACTCCTCGTCTGCCACGCCACGTCCTGTGGCAGGCGGCAGTAAGCCAGCCACACTGCTGGTATGTAACTCAGCAAAAATTCGCTGCGTGGCCAGCGAACGGTTCAGCGTGTAGAAATGGATACCCGGCGCGCCGTGGGTGAGCAACTCCTCACACTGGCGTGCTGCCCACTCGACGCCGATGGCTAACACGGCCTTGGGGTCATCCGCCACAGGTTCCAGGCGCTGCTGGAGTGCCTGGGGTAAGTGCGCCCCGCACATGGTGGTAAAACGCACGATCTGATGATAGTTTGTAATGGGCATGATGCCGGGAATGAGCCGCACGGTCATCCCGCTCTGCTGCGCTCGCTCACAGAAGTCGAAGTAGTCGCGATTGTCAAAAAAAAGCTGTGTGGTAACAAAATCGGCACCACAGGCGACTTTCGCCTTTAAGTGTTCAAGATCCCGGTGTTTATTGGGGCTTTCGGGATGCCCTTCAGGATAACCCGCCACGCCGATAGTAAAATCACCCATGGAGCGCGCTAGCGTCACTAACTCATGCGCATAGGTGAAGCCATCCGGAGCCGGGGCAAAGTGGCTCTGCCCGCGTGGCGTATCGCCGCGCAGACACATGAGATTGGTGATGCCACGGTCGCGTAACTCTGTGAGCACGGCGCGCAGTTCGGCTTGACTATGCCCCACACAGGTCACATGGGCCATGGCCACTATATGCAGCTCGTCTTGCAAGCGACAGACGAGATCGATCGTGTTGCGCCGGGTCGAGCCACCCGCGCCGTAGGTCACGGAGATAAAACTGGGCCCTAGTGCATTAAGGGCACGGGCGCGGGCGCACAACGCTTCGCCGTCCTCGACCGTTTTGGGGGGGAAGAATTCAAACGAAAAAGTATGGGGGCTGGCGTGAAACACATCCCGAATGTTCATCCTCGTCCTCCGGGTCGTGGGGTCTCGTGTGCGAACGCTCTCCTCTATGAGCCTAGCAAGCGCACGCGAGAGAGTCAAAAGACACCTCGAGTCGCAGGCCACCGGTGGTGACCGACAGCAAGGCTCATTGTGGCCATCGCGATGGCTGTTGCGTCAGCGGAGACCGCGCGGGCCATGCCCGCGAAGAGGTGCGCATCGCGTGGGTTTGTGCAAAATGAGCATTGCCGGGTGACCGAGGCAGCCCTTGCCCCGCTACACGTTGTGGACTATGCTGCTGTCATGACGCGGCTCTGGCCAGGGAAGGGACAGACAGAGACCATGGATACTATGACCCATACCGATGCCAGTGCCCCCTTGTTAGGTTTCTGGTATCCGGCGCTCCTTTCCAAGGCGGTGCGTCCAGGCCAGATGCAGGCGCAAACCCTGCTCGACGTACCGCTGCTGGTCTGCCGGGATCGTCAAGGCCGGGTGGCCGTCCTGCGGGATCTCTGCCCGCATCGTGCCATGCCCTTGTCGTTTGGTCGTTTTGATGGGCGCCATGTCGAGTGTCCCTACCACGGCTGGCAGTTTGATCTTGACGGGCGATGCCAACAGATTCCGGCGCTCCCGCAGGACACCACCGTGGCAGTCGACAAAATCGGCGTCCGCACCTATCCAGCCTGCGACCAGGACGGCTATGTGTGGGTCTATATGCCTGACGCGGATGGCCTGCCCAGCACGCTACCCGCCGTGCCTACACTGCCGGTGCTGTCCGCAACCTACCGCATGCTCCACATCGCCACGACTCTTACCTGCACCATCGACCATGGCATTGTCGGCCTGATGGATCCGGCCCATGGCCCCTTTGTGCACCAAAGTGTCTGGTGGCGGACACGTGCCAGTATCCACGACAAGGTCAAGGTGTTTGAGCCACTCCCTGCTGGCTTTCGTATGCGCCCGCATCGTCCCTCACGCAACAGTGCTCCGTATAAACTCCTGGGACTCACCGGCACGCCGGTCACCACGACCATTGATTTCTTGTTGCCCAATCTGCGTTTAGAGCTGGTCGAAGCGGGGCGCTGGTGGTTTTCCTCGCGGGCGACGGTGACCCCGATCACGGCGACGCAGTGTCGCATTGATTTTTGTGCAGCCTGGAACTGCTTTCGCTGGCTGCCCTTGTTCACACCTCTGGTGCGCGGTTTCGCCCGGATGTTTCTGCAGCAAGACAAACGCGCCATGGAACGCCAAGCGCTCGGACTGCGTTCAACGTCGTCGATGATGTTGTTGGGGGACGCCGATATGCCGGCCCGCTGGTACTTCCGGCTGAAAGCGGCCCACCGCGCGGCCCGCCAGCATGGCGGCCCGCTGCAGCATCCCCTCACGGAGCCGGTCACGCTGCGCTGGCGCAGTTAAGGCAGGTTAGCTTGGGAGCGGCTGCTCTTCTGGCCAATCCAAGCAACGCAAGACACCAGGGGTCACTTCCTGATAGCGCCAACCACTCTCAGGACAGCGCCAGGTGCCGTCAGCCTCGGGGACTGTCAGGCGATGTCCGTGCCGACTCATCCAGCCGTGTTGACGTGCGGGGACGCCGAGCATCAGGGCATAGTCTGGTACATCCCCGCGGGTCACGGCTCCAGCGCCCAGAAAAGCGTAGCGCCCGATGGTGGCGCCGCACACAATGGTCGCATTGGCGCCGATGGTCGCGCCGCGTCGTACCAACGTACGGGCAAATTGGTCATGGCGGATGATTTGGGAGCGGGGATTGATGACATTGGTGAAGACACAGGACGGACCGCAGAACACATCGTCTTCGAGGGTCACCCCAGTGTAGACGGACACATTGTTCTGGATCTTCACCTGATTCCCCAGCACCACATCAGGGGCAATGTGCACATTTTGCCCCAAAATGCAGCGCTCACCAATCTGTGCCCCTGTCATGACATGACAGAAGTGCCAGATCTTCGTCCCCGCGCCAATACGGCACGGTTCATCCACATAGGCACTGGGATGCACATAATACGGTGGGTTCATAGCGTCACACGGCTCCCCTGTGGATGACCGAAGTCCAGCGGCACTTGCACGGGCTCGCCATTCATGACGAGCGACCGTTGCGCCGCCTGTAGCACTTGTAAGACGCGCAAGCCACTGGCGCCGTCCGTCACCGGAGGACGACGCGTCGCTAATGCCTCCAGGAAGGCCTGGCATTCGCGTCGCAAGGGCTCATCGCTGGCGAACGGTACCTCTTCCCCCTTGCCCTGGATAGGCACAGGCTCTCCGGCTTGCACCTCAACGCGTTGATCGTAGAGCACCAAACGCTTCGAGACATCATCAAAACTGGCCATTTGCTGCGACCCCACCACGACGAGGCGCTGTTCCTTAAACGGGTGGAGCCAGGACACATGGATGTGGGCGCGGACCCCATTATCAAACAGCAAGTGGGTCACGGTCACATCGGCAATGTTGGGCTGGAGGTAACATCCGCCATAGGCCGCCACCTGGAACGGCTGGCTCCCGACGAGACGTAAAATGACCGCCACGTCATGGGGCGCAAAACTCCACAAGATATTCTCTTCGCGGCGCACCTTCCCCAGGCTGACCCGATTGGAGTAAATGTAATACACCTTGCCGAGGGCGCCCTCCTGCACGAGGCTGTAGAGGCGCAGAATGGCAGGATGATATTCCAGTACATGGCCCACCATGAGGATACGCCCCGCGGTCTCCGCTAGGCGTACTAGCCGCGCTCCTTGCTCATAGGTGAGGGCCAGGGGCTTTTCGACAAAGACATCCTTGCCGGCTTCGAGGGCCTGCGTCACCAGCGCATAGTGGGTTTCTGCAGGCGTCGCAATGACCACACCTGTCACGGGCGCCTCCAGCGCCGCTGCGACGCAGGACACGATGGCTGCCTCGGGCGCCAGCGCTTGAGCTGTGGCGCGGCCTCCAGGCGTGCTATCGCATACCATGGCCAAGGCATCCAGCTGGGCAAAATTGCGCACCAGATTTTTGCCCCAGTACCCACACCCAATAACGGCGACCTTACTATGTTGCACTCTTGTTGTTCCTCTGTTTCTGCGTGTCACGTTTGGTTGCGTAGCACGTGTGTTGGCTAGCCTGTCGAGGAGTCGAGGGCAGGGACGATACAGCACTGATCCGATGCCGGAGGATTGTAACTCACCACAACGCGGTTGGCTAGGGCAGAGGTTCGAGATCTTGTTGGGCTGGGCGTAACCTCTTGGCACCGCCCTCAACGCCACGGTCTGCAACGATGAGGAGGGTGCCAAGCGCGAGCGAGGTCACAACAGAGAACGCGACAGGAGCGCTAAGGGTAGAATCGTCTGCTGTCTGTTGAGCACTTCCTCTGGGGAGCGTCCATCGCTGATAATCGTATCCCCTGGCCCCAGAACTGTCGCCGCGCTATGGGAGCAGCGGGCTTTCTTGGCGGGATGACGGTAGATATCTACAACATACTCTTTTCCATCCCACGGAACATCGACGCTATAGAGCAATTTTTCGACGGTCGTTCGGTGCTGCTCGTACACTCGCATGGCCTAAACCTCCACTAGGCATTGACTTCAACACCCTACACTACGTTATCGCATCTTAGTTTTTCGACAGTTTAGCTTGGCAAATTTAGTGCCATGATGGACGTCACGAGATCGCCCCCGTACAGGAGAGACCGCATGGCTATCCCAGAAAGACCCGATGTGCATTTCCTTATATGTATGGCAGATGTCGAGCGCAGGAACAGCCCCAGAAAGGTATCGATACCTGCGCGGAGATCTACCCAAGAAAAACAGGACAGATGCTTACAAAATATGTGCAGCGGCTTACACTGGTGGCGGGGAGAGTGGGAGTCGCACCGTGACCATGGTGCCATGCCCCTCTTCGCTCGTGAGATAAATAGTCCCGCCATGTTCTTCGACAATTTTATGTGTCAGGGCCAACCCAAGCCCCGTGCCTTTCCTCTTTGTGGTCCAAAAGGGTGTAAAGACGTGCTCGACCGCCGTGGCAGCGATCCCCGCGCCCGTATCGGTGCAGATGACCTCCACATCGGTCGTATAGAGATCAAGGGGGCGCAGGGCTCTGCTAGGCGCTTCCGGGGCCATCTCGTGCGCCCCTGGCGTTGCAAAGTTGCCGAACACCTTCAGCACAGGGCGACAGAGCAGATGCAAAACCCCACCTGCGGGCATCGATTCAATCGCATTCAGGATGATATTGCCGAAGCCGCGCTGCAGCTGCTCGGCATCGGCCAGGATGGGAGGCAGGGGGTCGGCCCACTCCACCTGGAGACCAATGTGTTGTTGCTGCAGACGCTCGCTATGCAGGTCGAGCACCCGTTGCAAGAGGGTAGGCAAGGTCACCGACGCACAGCACAGCTGCGCAGGACGTGCAAGGGTGAGTAGTTCTTCGACGATGAAATTAATGCGGCTTAACTCCTGGGGGACAATCCGGTCGAATTTCTCGATAAAGCGACTATCGTGATGCTTGCGGCTGACCAGTTGCACAAAGGTTTGCACAGACGCCAGGGGATTTTTAATCTCATGGGCCACGCCGGCGGCCATCTGCCCTAAGGCGGCCAAGCGATCGGCGCGGTGTAAGCGACGCTCCAACGTTTGCAATGGCGAGATGTCTTCAAAAACGGCCAGGAGGCCGTCGCCGCCCGCGGTGTGCTCTTGCAACATCGCCGTACGCATGGCCAGCGACACGTGTTGGCCATCAGGACGTACAAAGTCGAGCCGGGGCGCCGCTAGGGGCGTACGGTGCTGGCGGGAGGTCTCCAGCACTTGTACAAACTGACTGTTCTCGGCAAAAACCGTGCGTGCTAAATGACCCCGCACATCGTTCCCCTGGACCCCGGTGATCGTCTCGGCCATGGCATTGAGCGTCTCAAGACGCCCTGCACTGTCCAGGGTGAGCAAACCGCTGGTCATGGAGGCGAGGATATTGGCGTTATAATGGGCCAGTGTGGACAATTCCCGCACCTTGTTTTCCAGCTGATGGTTCGTCTCTTCGAGTTCTTGCCGGTGCTGCCGCAGTTCATGGGTCATGGCATTAAAATTGTCGGCAAGGATGGCAATTTCGTCATGGCTCTGTATCGCAATGATCTGGTCGAGGTCTCCATGCGCGATGGCCACCGTATTCTCCATGAGTACCTGCAGCGGTGCGACCATGCGTCGTGCCAACCAGGCGGCGCCGAGCAGGCTGCCGGCCACCCCCAAAACACCGAGGAAGAGGACATGCTGGCGGGTTTGCACAATTTCCTGGCGCATCTCCGCTAAGGGCAAACCCACGCGCACGGTCCCCCATCTCTCCCGGCTGTCTCCGACGAACACGGGTACGGCAATATCGTAATGCTCGACCTCCTCGGGTGTGGCTGGGACATGCTGCCGCAGCGTGCTCGTGGCCTGGACGGCACGTTGACTTACCACATCCTGCAGGATCATCCCCTGGTGTTCGTCATGGCCACTATACACCGCCACGTGGCCATCACGGTCGAGGATAATGGCATACAGGATATCTCCCCCCTGCACGATCTTCTCGGTGTCTTGCTCGAGTGCCACGAAATTATAGGTGAGGATGGATTTCGTACTCACCGCAGCGAGATAGGTAGCGAGCATGGCCCCACGCTTCTCGACCTGCTTGACGATGGCTGTACGTTGACGCTGCTCCACGACGAGTAAAAGGCTTAAGGTCAAGACAAGGACGAGCCCGCTGAAGGACAGCACCAATTTACGGCACAAACCGCCGGACCGCGGTTGCCGCATCCAGGTACGCAAGGGTTTAAGGTCTCGGTGTCGGGTGAGGGACAGGGCGTGTTGCATCGAGCCAGATCTTTCTCATAGGCATGTAACGTTCACCCAACCCATTCAGTTCAATGCCGCGCACATAGGGCTGAAATACATTCTCAAAAGTGTGATACGCTAGCGGCACGACAGGAGCATCGGCCATAATCAGCGCTTCAATTTGACGATACAGCTGTATACTGAGATAATCTCCCGCGCTGCGTGCCTCGTCTAGGAGGCGATCGACCTCAGGGTTACTGTAATGCGCATAATTGTCCGAACTCTGCGAATGGAACAGGGGAAAGAGGACATTATCAGGATCGGGAAAATCAGCGAACCAACTGTAACGATACATGGCGCCTGGCCGTTTGCCTAGGATGGTGGTCGCGTATTGTTCCCAGGTCTCTGCCGTGTGCAGTTCGACCTGGATACCCACCTGTTCCAGATCTTTTTTGATGGCTTCGTGTTCTTGCCTCACAGCGGCGCCTTTGGCACTAGTCCACAACTCGAAGAGCGGCAAGCCCTTACCGGCTGGATATCCGGCCTCCGCTAAGAGCGTCCGCGCTCTGGCGACATTATAGGTGTACGGTCTAAGGTCTGGATCGTACCCTGGCATGCCAAGCGGCAGGATGCCACGTGCCTGGACGTGACGATTTTTCTGGATACCGCTACTGATGGCGTTACGATTGATGGCGTAATTAACCGCCTGGCGCACTTGCCGATTACTCAATCCACTATGGCGTGTGTCCAGCCAGAGAAAAACCGTCGCCAACAGGGGTTTGCGCATAAAACGGAAACGTGCATCATTGCTGAGCTGCGTGGCCTCTTGGCCGGTCAAATCTACGTTCTCCAAGGCACCCTGGACAAACGCCGCAAGAATGCTCTGATTATCTGCTAGAAGACGGTAATGCAGACGATCCAGGAACGGCCGCCCTGCGTAGTACGCCTCATTTGCCTCCAATGTCATACTTTCTCCGGGGAGCCAATGCCCAAAACGAAACGGGCCTGTGCCAACGGGTTGCCGCCCAAAAGCGACCCCAAGACGCTCGACTTCTTCTCGTGGTAGTACCCTGACCTGTACCATCCCAAGGACGCTGATAAAGGGCGCATATGGCTGCGACAAGACGATCTGGAGTGTGGAACGACTGAGCGCACGCAACCCCACCACCGTCTCCGCTGTCCCGGCACGGAATGCTGACGCCCCTTGGATACGTTCGAGCAGCCAGGCTCTCGGGGAGGCAGTTTTCGGGTCGAGTAGGCGCGTAAAGGTATAAACAAAATCCTCGGCATTGACCTCACGCCCGTGATGAAACTGCACACCATCACGCAAAGAAAAAGTCCAGGTCAGCCCATCCTGTGACGCGGCCCACGATTTAGAGCATTTTCATAATTTACATACTGTTTTATGGCCGGGTATGGTATAAAGGGGGCACGCTGTAGGAGGGCGTTGTGGATGGTAGCATCGATATCATTGGATTTACGTCAGCGGATAATGAAGGCGTGTGATGAAGGC
>SXND01000216.1 GCA_005777235.1 Pseudomonadota bacterium | reverse complement strand
GCGGTCCGGCTCGCATTGCCGCAGACCCCGGACTACCATGCCGTCCCCAAGGCAGGGCATTTCGACTTCCTGGCGCCGTGCAGCAGCGCGCTGGCGTCGATCGCGCCCCCGGTGATCGGTGCCAAACCAGTGGCCCCATGAGGGCGCTTGTAGGGCCTGCAACGTATTACTGGCCAGCGGGTCGTAGGGCGCCAGCCATGGGCCACAGATGGCCCCGGCCATGAGCCCGGCGAAGAGCACCGCGGCCACACAGGTGAGCAGATTCTCGCTCATCACATATCGCGCCTGGAGCAAGAGCTGGTTCATGCGTCAATCCGTACCCGCGGGTCAATAAAGCCATAGAGTATGTCGATGCCCAAATTGAGTCCAACATACAGCAGAGCCATGGTCAACACGAAACCCTGCACGGGCGCGTAGTCTGAGGTAATCAGGGCCTCCAGAGCGTACGAACCAATGCCAGGCCAGGCAAACACTTTTTCGACCAACACATTGGCGCCCAGCATGAACGAAAATACCATACCCAGGGTCGTCACCACCGGCAGCAGGGCATTGCGCAGCGCATAAGTATACAGCACCGTGCCCGGGGCCAGGCCGCTGGCGCGGGCCGTGCGGATAAATTCGCTCGACAGTACGCCGAGCATGGCGGCACGCGTCATGCGGGCAATGGGGGCCATGGAAAACACCCCCAGGGTGATCACCGGGAGGATAAGCTGGCGCAGGCAGGCCCAGAAGAGCGCGATATCGCCCTGGCAGAGACTGTCCACCAGGTAAAAGCCGGTGACCTGGTCAGGCGGCGACAAAAACACGTCCAGGCGTCCGAGTGGGGCGGGGGCCCAACCCAGAAGAAAGTAGAACACGTACACGAGGGTCAGCCCCGTAAAAAAGGTCGGTAATGACACCCCGGCAGTGGTCAAGACACGCGACGCATGGTCGATCCAAGAGCCGGGATGCGTCGCGGCCCACACCCCCAGTGGTACAGCCACGCCAATGGCCAGGACAATGGCGGATAGGGTCAGCTCCAACGAGGCAGGCAGGCGGGTTAGCAGATCGTGCCGGACGCGCTGGCCAGTGGTGAGTGAGGTGCCGAGGTCGCCACGCAGGAGATCGCGCATGTAGACGCCGAACTGCCCCAGCAGGCTGCGGTCCAGGCCGAGCTTCGTGCGCACTTCTTGAATGGCTAGGGTACTGGCTGCCGGACCGGCAAAAAACGCTGCCGGGTCGCCAGGCAGGGCGCGCGTCAAGATAAATGTCACCACAATGACGCCGATGACGCTGGGCACGGTGCCAAGCAGCCGCTGCCCGATCATGCTGAGTGTAGCGGAGTGTGGCATAGGCGTGTACCTCGACCGAACGCGGGGGAGAGGATGCCCCTGGGAGCGCGGGCATCTTGCCCGCTCCGCAGGCAGGCGGGACGCCTGCGCTCCCAGGGGGGAGACAGCGGGCATCCTTTATTGCTTGCCCATCTGGCGAAAATCCAGCTGGCGATGAAACCAGTACTGATACCCGGTGACATTTTTTTGCATGGCAATATCGAGATATGGCTGATTCAGCGGGATGCGTGGCACCTCGTCAGCGGCCAGGGCAATGAAGTCGCGCACCACATCCTGATACCGGGCGGTGTCGGTGGTGAAACGCGCCTCGTCGATGAGCTTGTCTAACGCCGGATTCTGATACGACATGGTGTTGAAGACGGCATTCTGCCCATGATAACACCAGAAGAAAAAATACTCCGGATAGTTCAGCCAACCACCGAAGTTGTTGATAATGAGCGGCATATCTTTCTTCAGCAGGGCGCCGCGCCAGTTGGCACCGGGGATCTTGTTGAGCGTCGTCTTGATCCCGATCTGTGCCAGCGCCTCCTGCACCAGCAACGCCGTGGGCTCCCCTACCGTGGCCAGCCCCAGATCGAAAGACAGCGTGGTCTCAAAACCGTTGGGATAGCCCCCTTCCGCCAGTAAGGCCCTGGCCCTGGCCATATCCGGGCTGTACGGGAAAGGCTGAGGCCAGGCGGCGCTACTGGGACGTGACCAGGTCGCGCCATACAGTTTGATGCCGCGATGGTAGAACGCCGCGTCCATGATCTTGTCATACGGCAAGGCATAGGCCACCGCCTGACGGACTTTAACGTTGTCGAACGGGGGCTTCGTCACATGCATACCGACATACCACATGGAGTTTTCGATGGGGATGCCGATGATCCGCAGCTTATCCCCCTTGGACAGCTCGTTAAAATCCTTCGGAGGCAGGTCGAACGATAGGTCGGCATCGCCGCGTTCCAGGAGGGCGCGCCGGTTCGACGCGGAAGGCACCTCGCGCATGATGACGCGTTTGAGTGTGGGCAGTGGCCCGGATTTCCACCCGTCATAGCGCACGTACAGCGTCTCTTGTCCCGGCTTCCAGGCCTGCACCTGAAAAGCGCCGCCACCGGCGACATTGTTCTTTAACCATTCCGCGGCCCAGGGGTCGTTTGGTGTGGCGTGTTGCCTGGCCAGTTTGGCGTTGATCACGACGGCCACCGGCACCCCCAGATCGGGCATGGTCAGGCGATCCTGACGTAGCAAGTTGATACGGAAGGTATGCTCGTCGACGACGACAAACTGTTCCGGCTTTTCCAGGGAGCCCGCTTTCATCTGGAAGGTGGGAAAGCCCCCGATGGAGACGGCACGGTCAAAGGACCATTTCACGTCATGGGCTGTCACTGGCGTGCCATCGTGGAAGGTGGCGTCCTGGCGCAGCGTAAAGGTGACGGACATGCCGTCTGACGCCACCTGCCAACTAGTGGCCAATTCAGGCGCGAGAGTGCTGTAGTCGTACATGAGGGTACCGTCCGGCAGGGTTTTCTTGCCGTAGGTGATGAGGCGGTCATACACATTCCACGACACGCCATAACTCGGACGATTGGCCCCCACGCCGTGAATGTCCATACTGTTGGGGCCGACTTCCGTGACCACCACGAGTGTCTCGCGGCGATCCTGGGCGAGCGCCGGCACGAGCGTTGTGAGGGCCAGCCACCCCGTGAGGTACAGGACGTGTCGATATTTCACAGTCTCTCCAATAGACATTATCGGGACTAGAAGATGAGCTCATGCAGGAGCTTCCTCGGCCACGCTGCCCCCTCCTGGGATCTGGCACCTCCCCCCAGCGGGGGGAGGCAGGAGGGGGGACACGACGGGGGGTGAGGAGACGGGGAACTCCTGGGCGCCCTGTACCCCCCTCCCAACCTCCCCCCGCTGGGGGGAGGAGTGTCGGCAAGCATCACGTTTCTTATGCCCGATAATCTCTAATGTGTCAAGAAAACAAAGTGGGTATGGCATGACGAAAAGCAATTATCATGCCAGAGAAGGGTTGTGCGTAACGCGCTGTCGTATTGGCTGTTAGCACATGGCCGCGAGGCATGAAGACGACACAATAGTTCTTCAGCAGACTGGAATGTAGGATAAAAAGCCAAAAATGTTGGAGAGGTTTGTAGGATGTCATGTGGCAGGGGGATGACGTCCCGACACTGGGGCGCTCTGCGGGGGCGAGCGGCCTGGGAGCGCTGCGTGACCCAGGCCGCGTCTGACGTGTGGGCATCCTCTCTCAAACGGTGATGGATTCTGTGCCGCAGCATCCCTGGATTTGAGCAAGAAAATGGCGTGAGGCAGTTCTCAGCGTGGTAATCTATCTGTCCCCTGTTGTACTGCCTCAACTGACCTCAGTTGCGTCGTTATCCTGGGAGCGCCACGCTCCAGCGTGGCTGCCGGAGCCGGGCTGGAGCCCGGCGCTCCCAGGGAACAGCTCTCAAAATAGCGCGGTCAAAGCAGTACGAGCGGACAGCCCGCTAGCGACTGGCCAGCGTGGGTATGCCGGCGAGCGTCGCCTCCAGGCGTTCGAGGCGCACGGCGGTGGCGGTGTTCTGAGCCTGTTGCGCCATGTCGCGTGTGTGGAGCTGGACCTGTAAGCGCTCATTCTGGACCCGTAAGCGTATATTTTCGGCTTTGAGTGCCTCGATCTGCCGTTGCTGGTGCTGCAGCTCGTTCAGGAGCATCGGGGCGAGGGCCTGATACTGCACGGACTCGATGGCGCCCTGGGCGTTACGGGTCACGAGTTCCGGATACACCTTGGCCACCTCCTCGGCAATCAAGCCGTACTGCCGATCCCCCTGCTTGTCCTGCTTGTAGCGAAACGTCACGGGCCGGAGCCGGAACAGGCCCTGACTCTGCGTCCCCATGGGCTGGATGTCGCGTTTGTAGCGCGCCGAGGACGCCTGGATGCCGAGCTGGCCCGCGCTATTAATGAGGACCGCACTGCCACTCACCGGCACCCCGACGATGCCGCCCAGGAAGGCCCGCGTGTGGCTGCTGCTCCCAAGCCGGATGGTATTCGCTTCGCCAGCTACCCCCAGATTGCCGATAGCAATGTTCCCGGAGCCGATGGTGAGATTGGTACCCGCGTTGACGCCGACGGCAATGTTGTTACTCCCCGTAGTGACACTCCGCAGGGCATTGATCCCATGGGCGGTGTTGTTATTGCCGGTGGTGTTGAGGTAGAGCGCCCCGCCGCCACTGGCCGTATTCCCGCTGTCCGTCGTGTTGGCGTAGAGCGCACTGATGCCACTGGCGGTGTTTTTGATACCGATAGTATTGGAGTGGAGCGCGGTGGCGCCACTGGCGGTGTTGTAATTGCCCGTGGTATTGGCGAAGAGGGCCAGCCTGCCGCTAGCGGTGTTGGAGGCGCCAGTGGTGTTGGAGGAGAGGACGTCGGCGCCGCTGGCGGTGTTGTCGGCACCCGTGGTGTTGGAGGAGAGGGCGTCGAAGCCGCTGGCGGTGTTGTTGGCACCGATGGTGTTGGCGTAGAGCGCACTCCGGCCACTGGCGGTGTTATTGGCGCCCGTGGTGTTGGCGAAGAGTGCCTCGGCGCCGCTGGCGGTGTTGGAGGAGCCGGTAGTGTTGGCGTAGAGCGCCGAGGTGCCACTGGCGGTGTTGGAGAAACCGGTGGTGTTGCTGGAGAGCGCCGAGGCGCCACTGACGGTGTTGGCGGAGCCGGTAGTGTTGTTGGCGAGCGCCCATGTGCCACTGGCGGTGTTGCCGCCGCCGGTGGTGTTGGACCGGAGCGCATTGAGGCCACTGGCGGTGTTGTTGAAACCGGTGGTGTTGAGGCGGAGCGCATCTCTGCCGCTGGCGGTGTTGTTGGCACCCGTGGTGTTGTTGAGGAGCGCCGTGGTGCCAATGGCGGTGTTGGAGAAACCGGTGGTGGTGTTGGCGAGCGCAAATGAGCCACTGGCAGTGTTGGCGGAGCCGGTGGTGTTGGACCAGAGCGCATTTCTACCACTGGCGGTGTTGGCGGAGCCGGTGGTGTTGAGGTGGAGCGCCGCTCTACCGCAGGCGGTGTTGTCCGAGCCGGTGGTGTTGGAGAAAAGCGCCACGGTGCCGCAGGCGGTGTTGTTGGCGCCGGTGGTGTTGGAGAAAAGCGCTCTAAAACCGAAGGCAGTGTTGTCAGTGCTAGCGTTATGCAGCAGCGCGTCCGTGCCCCCGGCGGTGTTCCTGGTGGCATCGCTGGGAGTCGGGTTCGGCGGTGGTCCCCCCCAGCTCGTCCCCGCGCCTAGCAGGCACATGACGCTCGCCATGCCGATCATCAGCCGCTGAACTTGGTGCATAGGTTTCCCCTCGTCAAATGACGCGATGCCGGGCTCTCGTGACAGACCATGTGGTTATACGTATCGGCCATCCTGGATGAAAACTTGAGTTTTTACCGGCCTCTTACCCCCGGTGGTCAGGGACTTTTGCTCAGCCCAGAGGCCGAGGGGATAGCCGATATCCCCTGGCAGCCTGCAAACTCACAAGACTTGCGTCATGCTGGAGATAGGAGGTCTGCGCACTCCCCAGCCCCTCGGCGCATGTGCGCCAGGTAGTGTGGCCGGGACAGTCGTCATTGCCAAAGCCGTTGCTAGTCTCGGTACGGTTCTCAAGGCGGCACGGCGGCGTTTGCCGCAGGTTGGCCTCTGGGCCGTGCCGGGACACCGCATACAACCAGGGTAGATGCTCCGGGCGTGGCCCGTCCCCTATGCCAGAGGCATCCATCGGTCTGCGGCTGGCCTGGGACATCGCGGCCAGCGAAGCGGCAGACGCACGGTACGAGCGCATCGAGCCCGAGCATCTATTCATCGGGTTGTGCAGTCTGGAGAAGTGTAGACGACCAGAGGTGCAACGCCACCTGCGCCTGCCCGACACCGCCGCCCGCGCCCTGCGCGCCGAGTGCGAGACGCTGCTGGCGCTGTTTTCCCGCTGTGGCATTGACCCCACCATCCGCCGCGAGATACGCCAGCGCCTGGGCCAGGGCCATTGTGCGGACAACAACCGGCAGTCGGTCAGCCGCTCTCCCGCCAGTCGTGCCCTGTTCACACGCGCTGGGGAACTGGCGGAGGAGGCTGCGACCGTGACGACGCTACATCTGCTAACAGCAATGCTGGAGGAGGCTGGGACCGGCATTGTGGCGCTGCTGACAGAGCACGGCGTGGACATCGCCGCGCTACGGGCTGTGCTGGACACAGTTGCGGTCCCCCCGCCTGCGGCCAGGCGTCTGGAGCGACCCCCGCTTGACAAAGACGGCAAAGACCGTGAGCGCCGGGAGGTCACGGTGCTGTGCTCCGACGTGCGGGGCTTCACCAACCTCGCCAGGGCCATGGACCCGGATGATCTGCTCAACGCCTACTTTGCCCGCGTCGTTCCGGTCATCTTTGCGCATCACGGCACCGTCGATAAGTACATTGGCGACGGGATTCTCGCCGTGTTTGGCAGCCCGGAGCCCGATGCCGAGCACCACGCACACGCCGTGCGGGCGGCGGTGGAGATGCAGGCGGTGATGCATGCGTTGAACGTGGAACGAACAGCCCGTGGTCTGGTCACCTGTGCGATTGGTATCGGTGCGCACTGCGGGCCGGTAGTCCAGGGCTTGATTGGCGCGCCCGAACGCATGGAATTCACTGTCATCGGCGATACGGTCAACCGCGCGGCGCGCTACTGTGATGGCGTACAGCCCGGCGAAGTATTGCTGAGCCCGGCGGTGCATGAGCGGGTCTGGAGCGTGGTGCAGGCAACATTGACGACGATTGCCACCAAGCACGAGGGGGATTTGTTGGTGTATCGTGTGGAGCGGTTGAAGTACTAATATATCATTTCCATCAAATCCCAGTGTAGAGTCGTTTTAGTTTTATGCGTGCTTTTTCAGTAGTGAACTGCCAGTTTGCCTTGGTGTGTTTTTTGTTTCGGTCGGCTTGCCAGGCGCTCACTTCTTTGGCGAGGGTTTCTTTGTCAGGGATTCTGCGTGCGAGGCATTGCGTTGAGAGGTGTGCGAGTGCGGATTCTGCCATAGGCAACCAGCTTCCAGGTTTTGGGGTATAGTGCCACTCGAATCTTTCGCAGATTCTGCGCGCTTCTTCGGGCGGGCAGGCTTCGTAGAGCGAGGATTTGGCGTGGGTGTTGAGGTTATCCTGCACGAGGCGAATTTTCTCGGCTTTCGGGCAGTGTGTATCAGCCAGCTCCTGTCGTATCTGCGCATAATCGCGGGCGATACGGCGGTCGGGAACTTCGACATTCCGCCCACCTTCCAGCGGCGCGCACCTCATCAAGAGATTGGCGGTGCCCTTGCGCTCGTATTCATAGTCGAAACGTTCCGGCTCACCAGGTTTCATGGGGATAGGGAGACGCGTTTCCTGCGTCAGGTGTTCGCTCGCTTCATCGCGGCATATCAGTGGCTTATCAGGGTCGTGCGGACGGGTAGAGACCTCCAGCACATCCTCCATGTCGGCTACGAAGGCCGCGTTTTCCTCGGGCGGGATAACCCACTGTTTTGTGATACGGGGTGTACGAGAGTTTTTGTTAGCGTCCGGTACACCGTGCTGTCGCTGGCGGCGTCCACAAGCTTCAGTTCCACCACTTCTTCCGCCCGGAACTGCAGAGTCCAGCGGGCGCGGCCTTCCGGCGGCTGCGAACAGGCCAGTTGAATCAGGCGAGCCTCCGCCTCGCCATCGCATGTCGGCGCAATCGCCGGCATCTCACGCTGCTTACGCGTCAAAATACGCTCCAGACCTTCAAGAATAAATATTTTACGAACCTCCTCAGGGCGAGTCTTGTTCCGGGATAACGCCTCGCAAATCGCCGCGTCCGTCCACCCGCCTTCCGGATGATCCGCATCCGCCTTCAGCAATATCCGTATCTTGGTCAGCACAGCCGCAGAATGCTTGCCCTTCTTCAGCATGCCTTCCAGGCGATCGCGTTCTTCTTCCGTCAGTTTGACAATGGAGCGTTTCTCAGTCATAAATCCTCCATGCTTAGGGTGGCACGGAGACTCATAACAGCAAAACTCTTATTTTTGGTTAAAATGACGTACTAGCCCTGCGGTATGACGATGCGTCTTGCAAGCGGCATGGTGACCATCTTCATTAGGCAGCAGCGGCAAGGGAGCGCAGGGATGCGGCGACGATGATTCCCAGGGCAGACCTCCACAAGATCGCCCGAGCCCGGCTCCGAGATGCTGAGGCGTTGTATCGTGCGCGCCGGTATGATGGCGCGGTGTACCTCTGTGGCTATGCCGTCGAAATTGCTTTGAAAGCGCGGATTTGTAAGACGTTGAACTGGGACGGCTATCCTTCGACAGGAGGAGAATTTCAGCACTACCAAAGTTTCCGCACGCACAATCTCCGGGTGCTACTCCGTCTTAGCGGCATCGAGGCACGCACGAAAGCCACTACAATGGTAGCATGGTCAGAGGTGGTAAGCTGGGAGCCGGAATTGCGCTCTAAGCCCATTGGCAGTACAACCCGGCAGGTAGCTGAGTCCATGCTGACCTCAGCCAGGACACTCTTGAGGGTCTTATGAAGAAATTACTGGAAAAACTAGTGGCTGTAGAACGTGAAATCACCGATGAAAAAGGCTTATGCTCGCTCTTTGCCCTGTTACTTCGTGAAGATGTCTATGGGCAGTGGGATCTCCTAGTATCTGCACCATATCTGCACGCGGACAACTTGCAAAGTCTGGACTATATTGTCAACAAGCTGTATGCCCGGCTTGACATACGGGAACTCGTGTCCCTGACAGGCGTGATCATCCTGGAGACCGGTAATCCCGTTGTTGAAGCGATCCACGAGGCGATCCAGGTCCAACACGGCCTTGAGGAACTCCGGGACCGCGTCTTCGCCAGCGTGGAGAGTCAGCACGTGTACGTCATCACATCCGCCAGCGAGCCCGCCCCCGAGAGCGGCACCCTACCACAAAGCACCCGCCACCGGCGGCGAGCGCCGGTGAAGCCAGCACGTGCGTGACATCACCGGCGCGTAGGGATCGAACGCTCCCCTCCTACGCCCCCACCGATGCCCCCATAGCCGGCGGCGTAAACGCCGTCAGCGGCGGCGGGGCCTCAGTCAGCCGCGCCACCTGCACCAGTACCGTCTGCGCACTGCTGCACTGCCCGAGCTTCGACGTGCCCTTGTCCAGCGTCAACACATTCGGATTGCCGTGTTTGTCCAGACTGCCGAGCGTTGCCGGGTCCTCCGGGTCAAACCACGCCCCAGTGGCCAGTTGCACCACGCCAGGGCGGATCGCCTCCGTCACCACGGCCCCGGCCAGGCAGGCACCGCGCGTGTTGTACACCCGCACCACCTCTCCATCGCGGATGCCGCGTGCCGCGGCGTCCGTGGGATGCAGCCACAGGGCCTCGCGGTTCGCCACTTTGGCCTGGCGGCTGACGGTGCTGCAATCGAGCTGGCTGTGCAGGCGGGCGTTGGGCTGGTTCGACAGCAGGTGCAGCGGGTACTGCGCCGTCTGCGGACTGCCCAGCCACTCGGCGGGTTCGAGCCAGGTGGCATGGCCCGGACAGTCGTCATAGCCAAAGCTGTGAATAGTCTCGGAAAAAATCTCAATGCGGCCCGACGGCGTTTTGAGCGGGTTGGCCTCGGGATCCTGGCGAAACGCCGTAAACAGCACCGGCGGATGCTCCGGGCGTGGCACTTCCACCATGCCAGCTTCCCACAGCGCTTCAAAGGGCGGCAAGTCAAGCTGTTGCTGGGCGGCTTGCTGGCGTGCCTCGGCATAGAGATGGCGCAGCCAGTCCATCTCACTACGACCCTCGGTAAAGCGCTCGGCAAAGCCCAGCCGCGTTGCCAGAGCACGGTAGATATCGTAATCGCTACGTGCCTGGCCCACTGGGGTAATGGCTTGCTGCATGGCAAAGTAACAGCCATCGGACATGGACACGCCGAGATCGTTGCGCTCCAGCGTGGTGGCACAGGGCAAAACAATATCGGCTCGGCGCGCTGCCGGGGTCCACCAGGGCTCGTGGATGATGATGGTCTCGGGGCGCTGCCAGGCGCGCAGCAGTTTGTTGAGGTCTTGCACCTTGTGGAAGGGATTGCCGCCGCACCAGTACACCAGGCGGACGTCGGGATAGGTCAGGCGCTGGCCGTTAAAATCGTAGGACGCGCCGGGGTTGAGCAGCATGTCAGCAAAGCGCGCCACGGGTACGAAGGTTTTGATGGGATTGCTGCCGGTGGGTAGTTTGGGCTGCGGCATGCGGGCTGAGGCATTGCCATTGCCGCCAGTGGCGCCGTAGCCAAAACCCACCCCGCCGCCGGGCAAGCCGATCTGGCCCAGCATGGCGGCCAGGGTCATGGCGGCCCAGTAGGGCTGTTCGCCGTGGTCAGCGCGTTGGATCGACCAGCTCACGGTGATCATGGTGCGCACCGCGGCCATGCGGCGGGCCAGGCGTTGAATGTGCTCGGCGGGAATCTCGCTAATTGCGGCGGCCCAGGCGGCGTCTTTGGGCTGGCCATCGCTCTCACCCAGGAGATAGGCCCGGAAACGCTCAAAGCCCACGCAGTAGCGCGCCAGAAAGTCCGCGTCATGCAGACCCTCAACCAGCAGCGTATGCGCCAGGCCGAGCATCAGGGCCGTGTCGGTGTTGGGACGCACCGCCAGCCATTCGGCGTCAAGCTGGTCGGCGGCATCGCTGCGCATGGGGCTGATGTTGACGTATTCTACCCCAGCCTGGCGTAGTTGCCGCAGCCAGTCGAGGGTACGGTGCTGCACCAGGCCGCCGCTTTGCACTTGCAGATTTTTCGGCGCCATGCCGCCAAACATCACCAGCAGTTTGGTGTGATCGCGCAGCGTCGGCCAGGAGGTCAGGCGGGTCAACGGGTCCATGCTGCCGACAATGTGCGGCACGATGACTGAGGCGGCGCCAAAGCTCCAGTTGGTGACGGTGTTGAGATAACCGCCCAGGCCGTTTAAGAAGCGAAACAGCTGCGACCCGGCATGGTGGAACACGCCCGCGCTGGCCCAACCGGAACTGGCAAAAATGGCCTCATTGCCGTAGGTCTGCTGCACGCGCCCCAGCTCAGCGGCGAGCAGGTCGAGGGCTTTGTCCCAGGATACCGGCACAAACGGTTCCACACCCCGCCCGGCGCGGTTGCTGGCCGGGCCGTGCTCTAAATAACCCTGCCGGATCATGGGCTGCGCAATGCGGCTCTCGTGATACAGGGCACTCGGCAGCGCTTCCAGAAGTGGTGCGGGCTGTGGATCCTGCGGATGCGGGGTGAGGCTGGTCAAACGCCCGGCGTGGACGTGGGCCTGGGAGACTCCCCAGTGGGAGCCGGTATGGAAGGTGGTCGGCGTTGAGGCCTGGGGCATGCGGTGCTCCTTTTGTTGTGGCATGTGGCCAAGAGGCGGCGGCTGTACGGGAGATCGTCGCGCCACCATACGTGACTTTTGGGGCGTATGCCAGCGGTTTATCAGGTGTCGCTTGGGCCGCCGGTGCGCTAGAATAGCACGCCACAGTCGTTGTTGCGCTCGGCGCCGCAGGTGTCCATCTTCTACAGGAGTGAGCATCATGGCCATCGCCATCGCCCCCGCAGTTGTGCCCGACGTTGTCACACCACCAACCCAGCATGAACTCCCTTCGGATGATGGGATCCCTATGGAAACCGCCAGGCATCGCCAGCAGATGAATTTGTTGATTGAGACTATGGAAATCTGGCTCGCACCGCGCCCCGTCGGCTATGTCGGGGGTAATATGTTTCTGTATTTTAGCATGCACCAAGTGCGCAACCAGGATTTCCGTGGCCCGGATTTCTTCCTCGTGCTCGATGCGCCGCGTACCGAGCGCAAAAGCTGGGTGGTGTGGGAGGAAGGCCGCGGCCCAGATGTGGTGATTGAGTTGCTCTCAGAGACGACAGCGGCGGCGGACAAAGGCATCAAAAAACAGGTGTATCAAAATCAGCTCAAAGTCCTTGAATATTACTGGTATGACCCTTTTGACGCCGAGGACTGGGCCGGCTTTACGCTACAGAATGGGGTCTATGTGCCGCTCGCCCCCAATGCCCAGCAGCATTTGGTCAGCCCCTTGCTCAACCTGGAGCTGGTGCGCTGGCATGGGGTGTTCCAGCAGGTAGAAGCCACCTGGCTGCGCTGGGCGACGCTAGACGGGAGCTTGTTACCGACCCAGGCGGAGATGACCGAGGCAACGCGGCAGCAGGCCGAGGCGGCAACGCAACGCGCCGAAGCAGCGGAGGCGGGAGTAGCGCGCCTCCAGGCGCTTCTCGCCCAGCACGCTGCACGCGAGGGGCAGCAAGGCGAGTGAGGTCGCTCAGACCAGCCCCGCCAGCGCACCAGCGGCGATCAGCCACAGCGGGTGCCAGGTCGTACGGAGGGCCACGACGACCGCGAGTCTGGTGAGCAGGTAGGCACCCCAGCTGTGGTTCGCCGTGTGGATCATGATCCACGCGCTCGCCAGCAGCAGTCCGATGGTCATCGGTGTCAGGCCGTGGCGGAAGACACGGATGAGCCGGGCCTTGGGATGGCGGGCATGGAGGTGTCCGACCAGTAGCGTCAGTGTCCCAGCGGGGATCAACACCGCCAGCGTGGTGGCGGCAGCGCCGGCCCACCCGGCGATCTGCCAGCCGATCAGCGTTACGTACATGATCGGGGGCCCAGGTGCCACCTGCGCCAGGGTGAATGCGGCAGCAAACGGCTGACTGGTCAGCCAGTGTTGTACCTCGACCACGTAACGCTGCATCTCCGGCAGCACCGTCGGGGTGCCGCCAATCGCCAGGAACGATAGCAGCAAGAAAGGTGGGGCGCGACGCCGACGTGGCGTGGCTGCTCGATCGTTGGCATAAGGTCAAAGCGATCTAGGGGCAGGTGGTCCTACTCAGCGGGGAAGCGGGGATTGGCAAATCGCGGCTGCTCCGGGTGGTGCGCGAGCAGGTGGCGCGTGAGGCGTACACGTGCCTTGAGGGGCGCTGTACGCCCTATGACCAGCACTCGGCCTGGTATCCCCTCCTGGCACCACTGGCCCGCCTCCGGCAGTGGGGGCTGGACGATACCCCTGCGGTGCAACTGGCCACATTGCAACAGATGGTGCAGCAATGCAGTCTGCTAGGCGCCGACATAGTGCCCAGTCTGGCGGTGCTCCTGGGATTGCCCTTCCCGAGCCCGCCCGCCCGGCTGCCGCTGGAGCCGCAGGAGCAGCGCCAGCAGATGTTGGCAGCGCTTCTGGCCCTGCTGGTGTCCTGCGCCGCCCAGCGCCCTCTGCTGCTCATCCTCGAAGATCTGCACTGGGGTGATCCGTCCACGCTGGAACTCCTCGACTGTCTGGTTGATCACGATCCCACCGCGGCCATCTACACGCTGGTGACGTGCCGCCCCCCGTTCCAGCCCGCCTGGCTCGGACGCGCCCACGTGACTCCGCTGGTCCTTGACCGTTTAGCGCGCCTCCAGGCCGAGACCATGGTGCGACATGTGGCGGGTCAGGCGGCCTTGCCTGGCGCGGTGCTGCAACACCTCGTGGCGCATACGGACGGTGTGCCGCTGTTCATCGAAGAGCTGACCACGGCTGTGCTGGAGTCTGGAGCCCTTCAGGCCCAGACGCGTCAGGTACGGGAGGCCCCTACTGGGACGGGGGTGGGCATTCCCGTGACGAGACATTTAACTCAAGATAGATTCGCGAGCTTTCCAGGCAAAATAACTGCTTGATTTCGCATAGGTTTTCTTTCTTCAAAATATCTCAAGTTAAGAGTCTCCCCGTGACTTTACCATAGGCTCCGTAAAGCCTCGCCATGCATGGCGGGGAGAGAAGGAGCTTGCCCTGCAAGGGCAACAGTTTTTCCACTTGTACACGCGTAATCGTCAGTATCTATGCCACGTTTCATGCTATACTCCTGGTAATTCGCTCGGCGTTGGCTCGCGAGGCGTGCAAACCCGGAGCGCCACCGAGAACGGCTCTGCGACACTGCGACTAGGCGGTTGTGCAGGGAAGTCCTGCACGGAAAAGTTGGCACGCTGCGAGTGAACTATGCGAAGCGTTGTGCCTCTCCTGCGGGCGAGGCACACCTGGTGAGGGCATGCACCAGTGTGGAGAGCGAGCGTCAGACTTCATCCGAAGCCTCTCGCGTTTGTATCCCAGAATCCTCGGCCTTCAGGCCGGGGAGTATGTCAAAGGACTCCTTGATGGCGCGCTTGGACCGCCTGGGCCCGGCAAAATACGTGGCGCAAGTCGGGGCGGTCCTGGGACGGGAATTTGCCTATACGCTACTCCAGGCTATGACCGAAAGCGATGACTCTTACAGCAGGATCTGGAGCGCTTGGTGCGTGCCGAACTGCTGTATCAGCACGGTGTGCCACCGCAGGCGACCTACCTGTTCAAGCACGCCCTCATCCGCGACGCCGCCTATACGTCGTTGCTGCATGCCACCCGACAACAGGTGCACCGCCGTCTGATCACCGTCTGCGGCACGGCCTTCCCCCATCTCGCCGCCACCCAACCCGAACTGCTAGCCCACCATGCCACCGCCGCCGGGCTCCTCCCCGAGGCCCTGGAGTTCTGGCAGCGAGCGGGCACGCAGGCCTGCCAGCGTGGGGCCTATCCCGAAGCGTTGGCGCATCTGTACCAGGGGCTGGCCGTGCTGGCCCGCCTGCCCGATGGACCGGAACGCCTGCGTCACGAGTTAACCCTCTCCCTGGCACTGGCTCCCGTCATGTTCGCGGTGGAGGGGGCAGGCTCGCCCGAGGTGGAACGACTCGCCAGCCGGGTCTATGCCCTCTCCCAGCAAGTCGAAGCGCCTCCGCAGCTGTTTCCCGCACTGCGCGGCTTGCAGTATGTGGCGTGGACGCAGGGGCAACTCGCCATCGCCCAGGAACTGGCGGGCCAGTTGCTTGCGCTGGCCCAGACCAGTGTCGACGCCAGCCAGCTGCTGGAAGCCCATCTGGCGCTAGGCACCACGCTGTGGTCCCAGGGGCGGTGTGTCGTGGCACTGGCCCATCTGGAGCGCGGTCTGGCGCACGGTGATCCAGCGCGGCGCCCTACCTATGAGCGCGTGCCGCACCCAGAACTGGCCTGCCTGCTGTATAGCGGCCTCGTGTTATGGTCCCTGGGCCTATGCCGCGCAGGCGCAGAGGCGTATCGAGGCGGGTGTGGCCCTGGCCCAGCAGTTGCCCCAGCTGTACCACCTGGTGTGGGCCCAGCATCTTGGCGCCTTGTTCTATCGGCTCTGTCGCCAGACCGCGCGCGCCCAGGTGTCGACCGCGTGGTCCTCGGCAGTGACTGGCCCTTTGTCGCCTGGGATCCGTCCCCCGGAGGGTGGGTCCAGAGCCTTCCCAGCCTCAGCACCGCAGAAAAAGACAAAATTCTCTGGCAGAATGTGGAGGAGCTGCTGGGGCTGGGGTCGGCGCCGTCCGGGCATAGCACGCGGGGATAGCGCCCCACGAGCGGCCAGCGCCGACGCGACGACCGTGCAGAGACGCCCCGGCCCGAGACATCCATGCCGTGGAGAGTGGGTACACGGATAACCACGGCGCTGTGGGGCGATACCACCAGGGCTGCGCCGTGTGCTTTTCTACACTGGGTAGCCATTTCTCTTCTGCTTATATAGTACTATAATATATAATACAAATACTATATTGGGCTTCCAGCAGTCCCTGGTTTCCTCGCATACTTCTCATCCAATCAACCCCGAAAGGGGGAGCCTTCTGTTACGTGAACGGCTGACTGTTGTAGGCGAAACAGCTGCCTTGCTCTTAGTCAAGGACGTCTTGGACACGCTGGGGATCACCATGCGGGAGGAAGTCGAGCTGTCCCTCATCGACCGGGCCTCATGCGGCAACTCCTGGATGAGGTGGCGTGTGGCCAGCAGCTGGCGGCCATCACTCACAAGGTGTGTGCGCGACGTGAGAGAGCCGACACACAACTGGCGCAGGGGCCAGTAGAGTGGGAGGGCGCCCTGTTTTGTCTGCGTCTCCATGCAGGGCTCGCTCGCCAGGCGCGGGCCATTGAGGCATTTTGGGGGGCACGGTGTGCATGATGCCGGTGCGCTCGCAGCCGCGCCCCGGTGGTTCCGCCGTCTGACGTACGACGGCGATGGCGGTGTCTGCGCTCTGTGTGGAGGTTGCCGTAGCGTCGCCGATGCACCGGCGCTGGAAGCGATTGAGCCTCTTGGTACTTTCCTGCCACCTATCGAGATAGCGATGCATATCCACACGTGGGACTGTCACATCTGGCGCCTGTTCGGGTCATGGGCCGGAACAGGCGCACCTGCAGGCCAGTAGCCATCCCCGCAGACTGCGGGCGGTGGTATGCATGCGATCAGCGTCGGCACGAGCGGAGTGCGACGGTTGCCGGGCTTGGCCAGCAGCATGTGGACGTCGCCAAGTGCGCGTTCTGCGAATCCGCCCTCGCAGTAACAAAGATAGAACTCCCACATGCGGATGAAACTCTCTGGGTACCCGAGGGCACGTACCGCTTCGATGTGGCGCAAGAAATTCTCACGCCACACGCGCAGGGTGGTCGCGTAATGCGGGCCGATGTCTTCAAGGTGCACCAGCTTCAGGTCGCTGGCACGCGTGATGCTGGCGCTCATGGCGGTAACCGACGGGATACAGCTGCCGGGGAAAATGTAACGTTGGATGAAGTCGACCGATTTGCGCGCCGAGTCGTAGCGCTGGTCGGCGATGGTGATCGCCTGCAGCAGCATCAGGCCGTCGGCTTTCAGCAGGGCGCTGCATTTGCCGAAGTACGTGTCGTAGAAGGCGTGGCCCCCGGCCTCAATCAGTTCGATTGACACCAGCGTGTCGTACTGGCCAGCGAGATCGCGATACTCCTGGAGCAGCACGCCGACGCGCTCCTCAAGGCCAGCGGCACGCACGCGCTCGCTGGCCAGTGCGTATTGTTCCTGCGAGATGGTGGTTGTGGTCACGCGACACCCGTAGTGGCGGGCGGCGTGCATGGCCATGCTGCCCCAGCCGCTGCCGATTTCCAGCAAATGGTCGCGCGGCGTTAGGTCGAGTTTGCAGCAGATGCGGTCAAGACGCGCAAGCTGCGCGGCTTCGAGCGTCATACGCGGTTGCGTGAATATCGCGCTCGAGTACATCATGGTCGCGTCGAGGAACAGCGCAAAAAAATCATTGCCGAGGTCGTAGTGGGCAGCGATGTTGCGCCGGCTGCCGGCGCGGGTATTACGATGCAGCCAGTGCAAGGCCTTCTGCAGCGGGACGGTAAGACGCGCCAGACCGGCTTCCATGCCGTCCAGCACGTTGCGATTCAGCAGCAGGATGCGTACCAGGGCGGTGAGATCGTTCACGCTCCAGTAACCTTGCATATAGGCTTCGCCAGCGCCGATCGAGCCGCCGAACGCCGTGTCACTGTAAAAGCGCGGGTCATGCACGTGCAGGGTGACGCTCAGCCGGCAGAGCGTGTCGCGCTGCCCATAGCGGCGGTGGCTGTCCCCATCCACCAGCGTGATCTGTCCGTGAGCAAGCCCAGCCAGCCGCCGATGCACGGCGGTCGTGGCCAGGCCGTCAAGAAAATGCGGCTTGGGTGTGCCGGCGGGTGCGATGCGCTTGCGCGTGGTGGAGTTCATCGTGGTTTCTCCGCACTGGCGCCTCTTGGGTCGGAGGGGAGCCGTTTCTGCGGATGGGTATGAAACGGCACGCGCTTCAGCCAGAGGCGTAGCGCCTGCCAGTAAATCGCCGAGATCGTCTTGAGGGGCATCGGCGGAAAGGCGAGCAAGGCGTGTGCCAGGGTGGCGGCACCGATCTCGCGGCGTTCGAGTTGTAATGTGGCGTCGAACAGCTTGGTGCCATTCTTGTGGTCTTCCATATGCACAGCGAGTGTCGCGCCGGGGGTGGTAAAACGCCAGTCGTAGGCAATGGCCATATCAATAAAGGGCGAGACATGGAACACTTTGTCGAAACGGTAACGCTTGGCCATGCTCTGGCCTTCGTTCAACTGATCGGTCAGCACATAGGCGTGCCGTTCTTTTCACGGCGTGTTGGTGATCTCCGCCACAATGGTCTCGACGCGGCTATCGGTGGCGTCGTAGCAGTAATAGAAGCTGACCGGGTTGAAGCAGATGCCAAAAGTGCGCAGATGGGTGAGCAGGCGTATCGGCCCGCTCGGCTGGGTGCCGGTCTCGTGCTCCACCAGATCGCGCACCGCCTGATCGAGGGGCAACTGCGGGTCGCCGAGTTAATCGGCACGCCGCAACCAGGCGAACGTCGGGCGCGTGGCCGACCACAACCAGCGGCCACGGAACACCGTGTCCAGTTCGGCCAGATCGAGCCAGACCATGAATAGCTGATATGCGAAGGCGTGGCCGCACGGCGCAAAGCGCCGGTGCCTAATCTGTCCGGTGTAGAGCGCGCTGTGCATAGTGGTTGCGTTCCTTGAAGTGTTCGAGCGCGTTCAGTGCGCTCACGACGCCATCCTCATGGAAGCCCTAGCGCCAGTAGGCGCCACAGAAGTAGGTGTTGAGGGTTCCGTTGATCTCCGCCTGGCGCGCCTGCGCCGCCACGCCCGCGCGCGTGTAGAGCGGGTGGTGATAACGGATGCGCTTGATGACTTTCGCCGGATCGATGGCGGCGCTGCGATTGAGCGTGACCAGGAACGGCGTGTGCGATTGGAGGTTTTGCAAAATGTTCATGTTGTACGTCAGCGCCACGCGCGCTGGCGCCTGCGGCAGCACGTGGTAGTTCCATGCCGCCCACGCGAGTTGGCGGCGTGGCAACAGCCGGGTGTCGGTGTGCAGCACCGCCTCGTTCTCCTGATACGGGATGGCGCCCAGCACTTCGCGCTCCTGGGGGGAGGCATCCGTCAGCAAGGCGAGCGCCTGATCGCTATGGCAGGCGAGAAACACGTGGTCGTAGTGCTCGGCATCGAGACCGCGGGCCTTCACCAGCACCTGCCCCGGCAGCCGCCGGATCCATTCGACCGGTGTGCGCAGGCGGATGCGCTCGCGAAACGGCGCCGTGAGTTTGTCCACATAGCACGCTGAGCCGCCCCGGACCACACGCCATTGCGGGCGCCGGTCCACCGACAGCATGCCGTGGTTGTGCAGAAAGCGCACAAAGTAGCGCGCCGGGAAACGCGGCATATGCTCCGGGTCGGTGGACCAGATGGCGGCGCCCATGGGAATGATGTAGTGCTCGATGAACGTATGCGAATAGCGCTGCGCGGCCAGATAGTCGCCGAGGGTCGTGTCGTCGTGCGGCTTGTCCAGCAGAGCCGGGGCCGCGCGGTTGAAACGCAAGATGTCGCGGATCATGCACAGGAACGACGGCCGCAACAGGTTGCGGCGTTGCGCGAACAGGGTGTTGAGTGACGTACCGTTGTACTCGATGCCACTGGGTTCGACGCGCACCGAAAAACTCATGACACTTTTCTGCGAGGCCACGCCCAGCGCGTCGAGCAGCGCGACAAAATTCTTGTAGGTCCGATTATTAAACACGATGAAGCCGGTGTCCACGCGATAAGATTGGCCGTTCTGCTCGACATCGTGCGTGTGCGTGTGACCACCGGCATGCTCGCCGGCTTCGAACACGGTGATGTCGTGCTCGCGATGCAGATGGTAGGCCGCGACATTCCCGGCAATGCCGGTGCCAACGATGGCGATTTTCATGCCGCCCCCGCTTCCCGACGTGCTTCGCGCATGCCGGCCGGCAGCGGGCGCAGATCCCAGATCAGGCCGAGCGCCGCCAGCAGCGTGAGGAAGTAATAGGTGAGATCGATTTTCCACCAGTAAAAACCCTGGCGCGCCGAGCCCGGGAAGTGATGGTGGTGGTTGTGCCAGCCCTCGCCGAAGGTGAGCAGCGCCAGCCACAGGTTGTTGCGGCTGTGGTCGCGTGTCGCGTAGCACCGCCAGCCGAAAGTATGGGCGAGCGAGTTCACGGTGAAGGTCGCGTGGGACAGCGCCACGGTCGAGATCGCAAAGCCCCACACCAGCAATTGCCAGCCGTTGGTGCCGAGTGCCGGTGCGCGGTGTGCGAGCAGTTCGCCCACACCGTACAGGCTGAGCGTCAGCAGCAGCGGCACGAGCGTGTCGAAGCGGTCGAGGAAACGCAACTCCGGAAACTTCGCCAGATCCGGCACCACCGCCAGGCGCGTGGCGAAGTTGGCGCGCGCCATGAACCAGCCGGTGTGGCTCCACAGAAAGCCGTGGCGATGCGGCGAGTGCGGATCCTGCTCGTCGTCGGCGTGCGCGTGATGGTAGCGGTGCTGCGATGCCCACCACAGCGGCCCGCGTTGTGTGGCACTCGCGCCAAGCAGTGCGAACAGGAACTGCATGGCACGCGAGGTGCGGAACGCCTTGTGCGAAAAATAGCGGTGAGAGAAACCGGTGATGGCCAGCATGCGCAGCGCGTACAAGGCCAGCGCTACACTCAACGCCGTCCAGCTCCAGCCGACCCACAACACGCCGAGGCAGGCGAGGTGCAGGGCGAGGAACGGCAGCACCCGCAGCCAGTCGATACGCTTCGTGTCACCGGCTTCCAGCCCAAGGGCGCCGTTGTCGAACCAGGTTCCGAGAACGCGCCAGGCGCGTGCCATGACGGAGTCATCTTTGAGCGTGTTGGTGTTCATCGTTTCACCTGCCCTCTCGTGCGGGCCAGCGTTGCGGCACTTGCTGTATCTGGGTCACGTCGTAATCCTGACGCGCGAGGAACTCGACGATGTCGGCGTACTCGGCGTCCGGGATGCTGGACGTGCGCGCCATGATCCACACGTAGTCGCGCTTCTCGCGTCCGATGACGGTCTGCGAGTAGTCAGAGGCCAGATAGACGATGCGGAAATCCGTTTTGAACGGCCACAGAAATTGCATGCCCCAGACCGCGTTCGAAGTTTTGTCCAGCACGAAGCCGCGCGGGGTGTAGCGCTTCGCTGCGCCGTCGAAACTTCCGGCACGAAACGTAAACGTGGTCTCGATGCTGCCGTCGTCCGCCAGCTTGTAGGACTCGATGGCGTTGTGCGCGCCCTTCTCGATGAAGGTCGGGATGTTGGCGATCACGTACCAGTCGCCCATGAAACGCGCGAGATCGACCTGGGCCACGGTGGCGATCGGCGGCCGCGATACCGTCTGGCAACTAGCTAGGACTCCACAGCCGAGGGTTAGTAACGCCGTTGTCGTGTTCATGGGGTTTCTCCTGCTCCTGAGGGGGCGGTTTACTGGATCAGGTAACGGATTTTTCGTCCGCCGTCGGTACGCGATTCGAGCGCCAGCCATTCCTTGTCTGGTGAATACCACAGGTCGATGCGAAAATCGCGCGTCTCCAGCGCGTAACGCAGCGCGCGCTGCGTGGCGCCGCGCACGGCGATGTTTTCCTCGCCGAGCGTACGCACCTGTACGTTCAGGTACTCACCGGTCTGGACGTTGAGCAGGCGCGACTGGCCGAGCAGGCTCGGGTTCCAGTAGGCGAAGGTCATGACACAGGCTGGAAGGTCCTCTTGGTTGCGCGCGCCGCTGACGACGAACCGGTTGCCGTCCTGCGCGCCATGCACTGCGAGCGCTTTGCCATTGTCCTGGGTGTTGGCGTCGACCTGCCTGAGGCAGTTACCCTGCCAACGTTCGCGGCTGTCGTGCGCGTAGCGATAGACCGTGATGTACAGAAACTGCACGTTGTAGCGCGCTTCGCTTTCCAGTTGCTGCTCCGGTCCCTGCCCGAGCAGGCGGAAGTGGTGATAACCGATTTCGGTATCGTCCAACAACACGCGGAAGCGCCACTCGCCTGGGGAAGTAGACGCGCCCGCAGTCGTCGCTAGCAGTGCCGCCAGCAAGCTGAGCGCGAGCAGGCTGTGGGCATGAACGAAGCGCCGGATCATAGCGGCTCCTTTGCGGCCGCGCGACACGGCCCGGGGAAAAAGGCATTGGTGCGTGCGATGTAGTCACGGTAGGCTGGGCGGCGTGCGCCGATGTCGTGTTCGAGCAGCGCCACGCCCGAGACCTGGCGCAGTAACACACTCATGAGCAGCGGCGCGAACACTGTCCACCAGCCACCAGCGGATACCGCGATCAGCCAGTAGCCCCACCACAGGCAGGCCTCGCCAAAATAGTTGGGGTGACGCGTATAGCGCCACAGGCCGCGGTCCATGACCTTGTCCTGGGTTTCCGGCTGTGCCTTGAAGCGCGCCAGTTGCCAGTCGCCGATGGTTTCGAACAGCAAACCGAAGGTCCACAACGCGATGCCGACATAGTCGAGCCAGGCGAGCGGCGTCTGTCCGGCAATGCCGGCCGCAAGCGGTGCGGCGATGATCCAGGCCAGCACGGCTTGCAAGGCAAACACCAGATACAGACTCTTGCACGTGAAGCCCGGTTCGTTGCGGCGGCGGATCTCTCGGTAACGACGATCTTCAGGTCTGCCCCAGTTACGCCAGGTGAGATAGCCGCACAGGCGTGCCGCCCACACCGTCACCAGCACGATAATCAGGATCGTGCGCGGGCCGGGCAGCGCTGTCAGCAGCGTATAGGTCAACGCGGCCAGCAGGAAGAACAGCGCCCACAGGCTATCGACAATGGTGACGTTATGTTTTGCGGCGCTGCACAGCCAGCCACCGCCGCCCGCCAGCAGTAAGACGGCCAGGGCCGATAGGTAGGCGGCGAGATCAAACATGGGCCACCGCCGTCGCGGTGTCTGCGCGGTGCGCGAAACCGTCGAAGCGCCGCGCGAGCATGACGAGCAGCGGTGTGCAGAGCGCCCAGCCGACAGCCAGCGCGATGAGCGCCGGTGTTGGCGCCACGAAATGCAGTGCGCCGAGTTTGCTGCCGCCAAGATAGGCTAGCGGACCGCCGACGGCGCCAAACAATACAGCGACGAACAGGCGACGTTTGAGCCAGGCGAGGCTCACGTTGAGCGTCATGGCGAACAACATCCACAGTGCCACCATCCAGTGCGGCGTGGTGTTCGCCATGAGCGTGCCGGATGTGTAGACAATCCAGCCGAGCACCACCAGCAGGCTGTCGAACAGCGCACCGATCGCGGCGGCGCTTAGCACCAGCAGTAGTTCCTGCCTGAGCCGCACGGCGCGCGTCACATGCCAGGCGACGATGGCGAGCGCTATACCGGTGCCGGCCCACGGCAGGCCGTGCGCGCCGCTGAGGACGCAGGCGAACCAGCCGATCTGGAAAAGAAGCACGTTGGTGGGTAGAGGCCTGGTGTTGTCCCGTTCTACGCCGACTGGGCGATCGTTGGCCGCTCGAATAGATAATGACTCACCCACCACTCCTGGCCGTGGCGGTAGCCGAACAGTTCGGCGCAGGCCATGAAGAAGATGCGCCAGCGTTGCAGCCACTGCCGGGCGGCATCGTCGCCGTACGTGGCGGCGAGCACCGGCAAGACCGCGTCGCGGTGCGCATCGACATTGGCCAGCCAGGCGTTCGCAGTTTTTTCGTAGTGCGTGCCGTCCCAGCGCCAGCGCCGCAGGAGCTTGAGATGTTCCTGGAAGCGCAGCGCCAGGTCGTCGCTCGGCATGATGCCGCCGGAGAAAAAGTGCCGCCCCATCCAGTCGGACGGACCGTTGTCCACGAAGGCATATGGTGTCGAACGGTGACAGAACACGTGGATGAAAAAACGCCCGCCCGGTTGGAGCCAGTCGTGGACGCGCGCGAACAGCGTTCGCCAGTTGCACATGTGCGCGAACATCTCGCCCGACACGATGCGGTCGAAGCGCGCGTCAGTGGCGAAGACGTTCATGTCGCAGGTGACGATGTCCACGTGGTGCAGTCCGCGGCGCGCCGCTTCAGCGAGAATGTATTCACGCTGCGAGCGCGAGTTGGACACGCCAGTAACGCGGCTCGCCGGATAGTGTTCGGCCATCCACAAGGTCAGCGAGCCCCAGCCACAACCGAGTTCGAGAATGTGCTGGCCATTGACGATCCCGGCGCGCTCACAGGTGACAGCGAGCGCCACGGCCTCGGCCTCAGCGAGATTCGACACCCCCTGCGGCCAGAAGCACGCGCTGTACTTGCGATGCTCACCGAGCGCCACGGCGTAGAACGCCGCCGGCACTTCGTAATGCTGCTCGTTCGCCTTGTGCGGCAGCGGCGCCAGCGCGGCGGCGTGCATGTGCGTCACGAAGTGTTCACATGCCACCGCCGCGGCTTCCGCATCACCGGCATGGATGTCGGCCAGCCGCTGCTTGCACAGACGGCGGATGCCAGCGCGAATGACAGCATCCGGCACCAGTCCCTGTTCGCTCCAGTTGATAGCGAGATTCGATACAGCATGCATATCCATGGCGCCTGTTGTGTTCGTGCAGATCAATGGGCCGTGCCCGGCAACTTGAGACATGCAGCAATACGTTGCAGGGCGTGTACGATCTCATAGCCGAGCGGCACCGCGCCGGCTGCCACGATCTCGTCGTGCCGTCGCACCGCCGTGAGTCCGCCGATGAACACCGGTATGCCAGCCGCCGCAATCAACGCCGGTAACTGCGCACCGCACAGCGACGGTTCCGGCTCAAGCGAGCCGGACAACACAATGGCGGTGCTTTGCGAGCGCTTCGCGGCAATCGGCAACTCGGCGAACGGCATGTCCGCGCCCAGCAACACTAGCCGGTAGCCTTGCTCGTGTGCCGCCAGCGCGAACAGCAGCAGGCCGACTTCGTGTTGTTCGCCCGGCAGGCAGGAGGCGAGCAGCTTCGGCCCGCTGTTGTTACGATGGCGATGATGAAAACGCGCACCCAGCTTGTTGCGCAGGTACACGCTGAAAAAATGTTCTTCGGCGACGCTGCCGTCGGTGCTCTGCCAGCGTCTGCCGAGTTCAACGAGCAATGGCACCAGCACCCGGCGCGTCACCAAGTCGGTGGGGTAGAGAGCGAGAATTTCGTTGTAGATATCTTCGAGCCGGTTTTCGTCGAACTGGGTGATGGCCATGACCATGCGTGCGCGGAAACCGGCCCACGGCCCGGCCTCGGCGGCGTGCGCCGCGCCTCTTTCTGGGTCGCCGAGCGTGTGCCGCACCTGGCTAATGGCGACACCTTTGTCGAGCAGCGCCACGATGCGGTGGATGTTATCGATGTCGACACGCGTGTACACGCGGTGGCCGCTGTCGGTGCGCACCGGTTTGATCAGCCCATAACGCCGCTCCCAGGCGCGCAGCGTGATGGCGTTTACGCCGGTGAGCGTGGACACGGTGCGGATCGGGTAGAACTCGGTATCCGCAGACACAGTGTTGACGGAGGCATTTTTCTTCACGGGTCGTGGCTCGCTCATTGATGTGAAATAACTTATACAAATCATATGCAATAAAGTTTTATTAAGTCAATAGAAAAATTTATATCTTCTATATATAAATAAAATTATAGACTATTTTCATGATCGTATTTCTTAGGTAGATGTACATAAATTGTACATTGAATTACTAGAGGCTGTGGTTCCGGCGAGTTTTCACGCCCATCCTCAAGACACGCAGAGAAGTATATAAAAAATAAATATATTCTTTTGTATCCCTCGCGCCCAACACAGCAATGATGCACTCCGTCCACCATCGCGCTTGCGCCCCATAGCCGGTTGGCGGGGTCTCGCGGGCCCAGGCTGTGACTTTCGAGCGCCGCATGCTCGCCTTTTTGGCTCATCGGCTATCGCCTGACCCCGGCCTCACGTTTTAAGTACACTGAGGAATGGAGTATTGCGGGATTTGGGTAGAGGTCAGCTTCGTGCTCGGGGGCGCCGCGCATCGGAGCACGTGATGGCGGATGCGCTTGCAGGCTCAGGGGCGCGAGGATTGTGGAAATGGTATACCGTTGCTCAATCGCCGCGATGATCTTCAGCTCTCCGCCGCAATGCCGGCAGCTTTCCAGATCAATCCCACACACGCGCTTGAGCAAGTGCGCCCAGTGTTGGATGCCACGCACGCCGTGCCCTCCGCGCTCGGCCGGGCTGCGAGCGTGCGGATGCTCAGGGCTTTACGTCCGGCACGCGGGCCCATGGCGATGAGGTAGTCGCCTGCGGCCGCCTGCAGTGGGCCGAACGCTTCATCGGGGTGAGGATCACGAAGAGGCACGGTGCCGTGGTCCTCGACCCCACCCGTAGGGACAGGGGGGACTGTCTCCGGCGACCATGCCGTCGTGCTGGGGTACGGCACCTTCAGCAGCCATTGGTAGGCTGCCTGTCTGTGGCCTTCTCAGGCCCAGAGCCGCTGCGTGGCGAGGTCGGCGCCTTGCCGCAGCGTGCGCAATTTGGCCCACACGACGCTTTCCGCCACCATATCCGAACCCGCAAAGGTACCGAAACCACAGTCCGTCGAGGCAATGACGCGGCTGCGGTCCCCTACCGCATCCACGATCTGGCAGATACGGTCGGCCACCACCTCAGGATGCTCCACATAGTTCGTCGTCGAGTCGATGACCCCAGGCAAGAACAGCATGGAGTCAGGCAGCGGATAACGCTTCAGCACTTTGTATTCATGCTGATGACGCGGGTTCGCCAGTTCAATGGACAGTGCCCCCACCCGCGCCTGATACAGGAGCGGTAAGATGGCCTCTAAGGGAATGTCATGCACATGCGGCCCATCGTAATTGCCCCAGCACACGTGCAGACGCACTGCCTCAGGTGGGATGTTGACGATGGCGCTATTGAGCGCGGCGATGTTCGTCGCGACGATCTCCTGAAAGCGCTCTACCGAGTCGTGTTGAAAATAGCGCGTGCGTTCCATGGCCAGGTCCGGGCAGTCGAGCTGCAATGTCAGACCTTGCGCATGGATGAACTCATATTCGTGCTGCATTTCGCGGGCCAGAGCTTGCACGTAGTGCTCGTAGGAATCGTAATACGCATTGAGCAGCGTGGTGGCAATAATGCCCGGCGACGCCGCGGTCATGAAGCGCTCCACAAAGGGGCGGGGTTGCGCGGCGGTGCAGGCCAGAAAACTGGCGCACTCCTGCGCTGCCTCGTCGAGCGTGGTGTAGTGCACTGCAGCGATGGCCTGCGGGGCATTGTCGATCTTCGTCGTATGGCTGCGACGGGCGCGCAGCAGCGCGCCGTAATCCGGGAAAGCTTGCACATCCAGCGACGGTGGGCGCGCACTCGCGCCGCCAAAACCTTGCATACGGCTGGCAACATAGGTTTGAAAGCCTACCCGGGACTGCTCGCCGTTGTTGCCAATATCAATCCCGACTTCGAGCTGCCTGGTGACCACCCGGTGGAGCGCCGCTTCGGTCTGACGCTGAAACTCCGCGCGGTCAATCGCTTCACCGCGCTCGGCACGGATGAGTAAATCGCGCAGCGCCGGGGGGCGCGGCAAGCTGCCGACGTGGGTGGTGAGGATGCGGTCGGTACTCTGGTGCATACGAGGCCCTCGCGGTGGTTGAGGCTTGCAAAGTCTGCCCTAGTGAAACAAGGCCCCCCCATTGACGTTATAGGCTTGACCGGTGACAAACCCGGCATCCTCCGAAATCAGGAACGCCACGACATTAGCGACATCTTCCGACTCGGCAATGCGTCCTAAGGGGGTGCGCTGCCCGGCCTCCGCGACAATCTGGGCGCGAAACGCTTCGAGGGATAGGCCCTTGGCTTCCGCCTGGGCCTGCTCCCAATAACTCAGGCGATCGGTATTCACCGGCCCTGGACACACCGCGTTGACGGTAATGCGATGCGGTGCCAGATCGAGCGCCGAGGCCTGTGTCAGCCCGAGGACGGCGAATTTTGAGGCCGAATAGGCAGCGCCCATCGCACTGCCACGTTTGGCCGCGTCCGAGGCAATGTTGACAATCCGTCCTCCCTGGCCTTGCTGCACCAGCACTTGCCCGACAAACTTGGTACACAGGAACACAGCGGTGGTGTTAATCGCCAAAAAATGGTGCCAGACATCTTCGCGTAACTCGGTCACCGGCACTTTATCCCGGCCAATGATGGCGCGGGCATTGTTCACCAGGATATCAAGGCGTCCAAAGTGCGTGGCCACTTGCTGCACCATGGCCTGAATCTGCGCACTGTCACTGAGATCGCACCACACCTGGAGACAACGCCGCCCCAGGGTCTCGACTTCCTCAGCAACGCTGGCAATCCCCCGCCACTGTTGGCGAATTTCCCCCGGTGGCAGCGCCTCTGGAGGCCGCTGCAGATCCGTCAGGGCAATGTCCGCGCCCTGCGCCGCCAGCTTAAGCGCTGTGGCGCGTCCAATACCTTTCATGCCCCCCGCTCCGGTAATCAGGGCTACTTTTCCTACTAGGCCAGCCATGGATATGCTCCTCTGCTACGTGTCACTCGCTCCCCACCCGCGTGTGGGGAGGAGAGAGTTGTCCTCAGGATGGTACTTTGCTACAGTGCAGCAGATGCGGTCAGCTTGTCAACGTTTTTGGCCGCAGCCGGCGCCACGTCAGCGACCATCACAGGAGAGTACACGCCCATGGCCACCCCGAGTCTCGACTATGGTACTTTGTTTGCGAAAAATCTGCCTGCCGCGGCTCAACCCTGGGGCGGCTTTCCACGCTACAACTTCGTCGGCGGACATAATAACCCGGACGAGATTCCTATTGAGGAGCTCATTGCCTCGTCCACCCGCGTCTTGCGTCGGGAAGGCCGCAGCCTGGCGACCTATAACATGGAGAGCGGTCCGCTGGGGTACACGGGCTTGCGCGATTTTCTCGTCGAGAAGATGGCCCATTATCGCGGCATTCGGGCCTCCTCGGATGAGGTGCTCATTACCCCCGGGTCCAATCCGGGCATTGATCTCGTCAACGAGGTGTTTCTGGAACCTGGCGACACCGTGATCATGGAGCTGTTCACCTACCAGGGGTCGGTGGGTCGGGTGCGCAAACGGCAGGTCAACATCGTCGGCATTCCCCTCGACGACGGCGGTATGCGCATGGACGCGCTGGCCAATGCCCTGGCGGATCTGCGCCAGCGCGGTGTGACGCCGAAATATATCTATACCATTCCCACGGTGCAAAATCCGACCGGCACCATCATGAGCACCGAGCGGCGTCTGGAAATGCTGCGCCTGAGCCAGGAATACGGCGTGCCGATTTTTGAAGACGAGTGCTATGCGGATCTGATTTGGGAAGGCGAGTGGCCACAGGCTATCCGGGCCTTAGACACGTCGAATCATGTCATCCATATTGGCTCGTTTTCCAAATCCCTGTCACCCGCCATGCGTCTTGGCTATATCCTGGCGCCATGGTCGGTGATGAGCCGTCTCGTGGCCTGCAAGAATGACAGTGGGACGGGTGCCTTGGGACAACTCATTGTGGCGGACTTTTTTCAGAATCACTATGAAGCCCACATGGACCGTTTGAAGGCGAGTCTGCGCCAGAAAGCGGAGACGTTGATGGCTGCTCTGCGCACGCACTTTGGCGCCGCCATCGAGTTTAGGGTGCCACGTGGTGGGATCTTCTTGTGGGTGAAATTTCCCGAGGGCGTGGACACCATGAAAGTCGTCGGCCCAGCCCTGAAAGAGGGCATCGCCTTTAATCCGGGGTCGGAGTGGGCCACCGATCCAGCCGCGGCGCGCAATTATCTGCGCTTGTGCTTTGCGCTACCGACTGACGCGCTGATCACCGAGGGTGTTGCCAAGCTGGCCCGCGTCTTCCACCAGGAAGTGGGGATACCAGCCTAGTGCCTCAACCGAGCGCATGTGCGACGTCTCCTGGGAGCGCCACGCGCCAGCGTGGTTGCGGGAGCCGGGCTGGAGCCCGGCGCTCCCAGGGGGCAGCACCTGGCAACACAGCTCGGTGAAGGCACGAGGGCGCAAACGCAGAGGACACGTCCATGCCAGAGACGTTGACCATCGTGCAGAGCCAGGTGGCCATGGTCGAGCAGCTCGCAGCAGTGCAGCGCGCTGCCTTCCCGACCCTGGCGGCGGAGGAACGGATTACCGCAGCACAGTACGCCGCCCACATTGCCCGCTTTCCTGAGGGGCAGCTGGCCGTGGTCAATGACGCCGGGGTGGTGGTGGCCTGCTCGACGGATTTTCGCACCAATGCCGTCGATTTTGTGCACTGTGAGCATCGCTACATCGACATCGTGGGCCACAACTGGCTCACGGGCCACGATCCGCAGGGGGAGTGGCTGTACGGGGCAGACATTGGCGTGGTGCCAGCCTACCGCCGGCGTGGCCTGGCGCGGCGTCTCTACGAGGCGCGCCGTGCGGTAATCCGCCGTCTCAATCTGCGTGGGCACGTGGCGGGGGGACTGCTCCAGGGCTTTGGTGTCTACAAGGCGACCATGGACGTCGAGACCTACGTCGCCCACGTGCGTGCCGGGACACTCATCGATCCCACCGTGAGCGTGCAACTGCGCTGTGGCTTTACCATTCAGGGGATTATCCAGCACTATGTGCAGAATCCCGCCTGTGATGGCAAAGCCGTGCTGCTCGTCTGGAACAATCCTGCCTATGAGGCCCCCGTTCCAAGTAGGGAGCGGGGGGACGGCCCGGACGCGGCCCACGTCTGACACGGCACGTAGGACGTTACGCGGTCGGCGCCGCGATCACCCGGGTGGGCGTGCCGCTGAGAAACGCCCGGATATCCTCGACCGCATCACCGAAGAACATGCGATACGTTTCTACCGTCACGTACCCCAAATGCGGTGTGATGACGATATTCTCCAACCGCCGAAACGCATGGTCCAGTGGTAGGGGCTCTTCGTCGAACACATCCAGTCCAGCCCCAGCAATGATGCCGTGTTCGAGGGCGTGGATCAGCGCCGCCTCCTCCACCAGTGGACCGCGTGACGTATTAATCAAATAGGCCGAACGCTGCATGCTCTCCAGCTCGCGGGCGCCGAGGAGCCCGCGGGTGCGGGCGCTCAGGACCAGATGCAGCGTCACCACATTGGCAGTGGCGAGGAGTTCGTCCTTACTCACCAGCGTAGCGCCGTGCTGGGCGGCGCGCTCCGCCGTGAGATTTTGGCTCCACGCCAGGAGCGACATGCCAAACGCCTTCCCCACATGCGCCACCTGTGAACCGAGATTGCCCAGCCCGATGACCCCGAGTGTTTTGCCGTGCAGTCCCTCGCCGAGGGTGACTTGCCACTGCCCGGACCGTGTGGCGTGATCTTCGCGCGGGATATGGCGCACCACGGCCAGGATGAGCGCCCAGGTGAGTTCTGCCGTGGGCGTGGGTAAGCCACGCGTCCCACACACGGTGATCCCGAGCGACTGCGCCGCCGCGACATCAATCGAGGCATTGCGCATACCAGTGGTGACCAGCAAGCGTAACTGGGGTAACTCTTCAAGGACGTGTCGGGGAAAGGGCGTGCGTTCCCGCATGGCCATTACCACCTCGAAGTCACGCAGCCGCTGCGCCACCGCGTTCGGGTCGGCGAGGTGATCACGGAACACCTGCACCTGGGCATCGGATGGTAAGACGCTCCAGTCTGCCATCTGCATGGCGACACCTTGATAATCGTCTAACACGGCAATACGGGTCATAGTCGTTGCTCTTTCTGGTGCTGGTGGCTGCGATCGCGTGTGCTGGACACGCGATGTCGGAGGGAGGACAGTCAAAGACGCCATGGTGGTGACAGGGCGCAGAAGTCGAGAAAAGAGGCCTGGCATTGTAGTGCTGGGACAGCCGCCATGCAACTCTGCACACACCAGGCGTCCATGCGTTGGACTCTCTGCCTTTGCTGCAGGCCACGTCTGCGCCCTGGAAACATCGCATAGCCCACGCCCTTCCCCTGTGCTAGAGCATTTTCATAATTTACATACTGTTTTATGGCCGGGTATGGTATAAAGGGGGCACGCTGTAGGAGGGCGTTGTGGATGGTAGCATCGATATCATTGGATTTACGTCAGCGGATAATGAAGGCGTGTGATGAAGG
>SXND01000215.1 GCA_005777235.1 Pseudomonadota bacterium | reverse complement strand
CGGACTGTGGATAGCGGTTCCGCTTGTGGCTCTCCAGGCCTGTTGACGGCCTGGTGAAGACGGGGAGCTTCACCCAAGACGCCCGGGGGCGTTGGTACGTCAACGTGCAGTGCGCGGTGCGTGACGCGACCGAGCCGGTGGGGCATCTGGACCTCGGGATCGACCTGGGGTTGACCAGTCAAATCGCCTGCTCCGATGGCGTGATCTCTCGCCGTGCGCATCTCACCCGTCAGCATGCTACGGCCCGCGCGATGGCCCAACGGGCGCACAAGAAGCGGCGCGTCAAGGCCCTACAGGCCACGATGGCCAACATCCGCAAGGACTGGACCCATCAGGCGACCACCGCCATTGCCCGACGTGCCAAACTGAGAGTGATCGGCGATGTCTCCAGTACCAAGCTCATCAAAACACCCTTCGCCGCATCAACGTATGCTGCCGCCTGGGGCATCGTCAGACGCCAGTTGCCGTACAAAGCCAGACGGCTTGCTGGGATCTGTGTTGACGGCCACGAACGATGTTCCCGTGTCACGTGCGCGGACTGTGGCGCCCGCTCCGGCCCGCGTGGCCTGGGGGTAAGAACGTGGGTATGCCTCTGCTGTGGCGTCGCGCATGAGCGCGATGTCAACGCGGCACGCGACATCCTCGCGTTCCGTAGCGGACGTGCGACGCCAAGCGAGGGAATCCCCGTCCTTGAGGGCGGGGAGGACGTCAATGAATCCAAATCTTGCCGTCTTTGATATCGAGATGTATGACCGGCCCAAAGATACGTCTGGTGTTATGCCAGCCGTTATACAGCAATTGATAGTGGTCGTGTTCCGTGTCAAAAATGGTCTGGGCTTCGACCTGCTGATCGCCCCCCTGTTGCGCGTGCTGCGTGAGGACGCATTGCATACAGGCACGATACTGCTCTAGGGATGCCATTGGGTCATATCCTCCTGGCCGATATCATACACCAGCAGAGGAAGCTGACTGCGCTTGCAGGGCCAATTGCATGCATCATTCATAGTTCTTGCTGCACGCTGCGATACGTTGTGGCCAAATCACGCTTCACACCCGCAAACGCCGCCTCTTCTAAGTCAAGTCGTTCTTGAATGATCCGTTCGATCCATGCCTCCATGCTCTGGGCGCGGTGCAGGCGTGCAAAAAACGCCACGCGCATGGCCAGTGCAGACGGCAACGGGACACGCGCGGTTTTCGCTTTGCGGACCCCGATAGGTTTGCCCCATGCCGCGTCATCCTCCGCCTGTGCGACAACGATCTCATCAATTTCTGCTTCAGTAAGTGGTGGGGTCTTTTTCTTCGTCCTCATATTGGCCATCCCGTAATGATCCGCACAATGTTGTCCGGTTTCAGTTGAAAAATAATTTTGAGCCGCCGCCCGCCGCCTGTACGTCCCAGGAGTTGATACCGGTCTCGGTACGACGGATCTCAAAGTCCGAGAAAAAACACTCTACCGCTTCCTCAAAGGTCACCCGGTGAGCAGCCAGTTCATCCCGCTCAAAATCATACTCGAAGTCGGTCGGCGTAAAGCGGTGCCAATTCACCATGCCGCCAATGTCTCCTTACTTACAAGACAATGTTGAAGCGTACCTCAAAACAGTTCATGCTGCACTTGCTCCGGCTTTTGCCCCGCTAGCCGTACAATCTCCGGCCAGCTCTGCACGAGTCCGTTGTATGACAGTGCCTCCGGCGCGCGCTTCTTGCGCTCGCACAGGGTATAGAGGCGATAGGCCAGCTCGCGGGCCGTCTCCGCGTGGCTGCCGAGCCGCGGCGCTTTCGCCGCCCGCTTCGAGGGCGCGGATCAGGTGATGCACCACCTCCCAGGCCGTGAGGCGCGGGTCGGTGGCCGGGTTCCAGTCGGCAGGAAGCTCCTCGGGACGCAGCAGACGCACTTTGCCGACTCTCGAGACGAGGATCCCAGCCTCGACCATGCCGGCGACGCTGGTGTTCTTGGATTTGGAAAGCTGTTCGGCCACGCCGTACTCCCCTTCGGCGAAGCCCGACTGCTCGAACCAGGTCAGGGCCCAGCGGCTATCGGCGTCGAAGTCGCCCTCCTGCTCGGCGAGCGCCTCGTCGAGAGTCTGGTTGATGAGCGCCAGCGCCTCGCGCACGGTGAGTGGCTTGCCCTCGGCGTCGAGCACCCTGGCGTAGCGCGTGTAGACCGCCATGCCGGGGCCGATGGCGGCCTGCGCGAGGTCTACCGGGGCGATGTTGCCATGCTGGAGGTGGATGAGCGCGTCGGGTAGCTCGGCTTTGAGCGCGGTGACGAACTCGCGGCGCGTGGCGGTGGTGGCGGAGGCCCCACGCTGGCGGCAGACGAGGACGATGCTGGAGGCGAGGGCGTTGGAATTGGTGCTCCGCATTCGGTTGCTCAGTTCGGTTCGCATGGGCCAAGTGCCGGTGGTGGCAAAGCCGGCGCGTACCACCGCGTCGAGAAATGTCTCCCAGCCGGTGCTAGTCGTGCCCTCCCCTCCATCGCTCTCGGCCTGCTTGAAAGCGTAGTAGATGGTGACCGGGAAAGCAGGGTGCGCCTGCTCGGCAAGGCGATGCATCGCCTGAGTCATGCCATCGAGAAAGAAGGCTTCCGCGCCGGCTTTGTCCTTATGTCGATACGCAAAGGCAACCAGTTCTTCAGTCTTGGGTACCGCGAGCGTGTCAAAAAGCTCAGGAAAGATGGGTCTTAGAGAGCGGCGGAGCCAGACGTAGAAGTAGTCCGAGAGATCAGCATAAGGAATATTGTCGTAGTAAGGAGGGTCGGTGGAGACAACTTTGTCCGCGCTGAGGGACTGGCTACAGGCATCTTGCTGTTCAGCGCGTGCGGAAAGTTTGCTGTAGAAGTTGTCGAGGACTTCACACAGCGAATGCGCCGTCCCATAGATGTCTCCGGCGGCGCCTGCGAAGGGATTTGTCTCCACGTAGTCCCACGTCATCGGCAGTGCCTGTCGGCCAAATGTGCCGCGGAGGCGATCCATCTGACTCTCCCAGACGCAGAGCGAAGAGTTTCGGTCGGCTGCCTTGCTCACCGCAAATGCCAGATACGTCCCTACCGCATCGGCGTAGGCTGCTGCACCGTTGTGACCCGTAGCCAGACCTTCTTTGTCGCTGTCAGCCGAAGAATTGCGGACCGTGGCGTCACGCATCACACGGTCGCGCACTTCAAGTACCAGATCGGAGAACGTCGTCAGCGCCACCAACTGGCGATCAGTGAAGAGGTGTGAGAATAGTTCCATTACGTATGGCTTTACCCCGACGTACTGCGTGCTGCCGGAGATGGTTACATCTGGTTTCCACTCAGGCTTCGCCTGGCGCGCGGCGCTCTCAATCGCCTCGGTCGGGGGAAGGTACACGCGCCCGCGGTCGCCCTCTGCCACCATCGCCATCAATCGCGCACCCATTCGCCCCGCCTTCGCCTCCGCTTTGATGTAGTCGCTGGAAATCGGCGCTCCCGACATCAAGCAAACGAAATTGGCGCGAGAAAGCTTGGTGCCGTTCTTCGCTGCCTCCGCGTCCTTCGGCTTCCCCACCTGCACCGTGAAGCGGTAGCCGCCGTTCTCGATCACCGGCTCGACGTACGCCTCCTTCCCCGCCTTGGTGGAGAGCATGAACGTAGACGCCAGAGGCACGTCCACCTGCACAAAAGCCGGATTGGGACTTTTCACCGTGCGCGCCCACAGCCAGGCAATCACCGTCAGTTTGCGTCCCACCAGCGGCTTCAGGTCCGGCCGCTCTTGCGCCATCTCGGCGGTGATCTCGATCTTCGGATACAGGTGCCCGATGCGCTTCTCAGCCTCATCGCGCATCCACTGGCCGTCATAGCGCACGTCCTCGGCGAGCCCCTGCGCGCCATGCCACGTCCTGGCGATGAGCGTCTTGTCCTTGTCCACCTCTGGATGCACCGGCGGGCGCCCGGCGAACTTCGGCGGAATCTCAATCATCGCCTTGTTGATCAGCACGGCCACCGGGTTGAGGTCGCTGGCGTAGCTCTCTAACCCGAGTCGCTGCGCCTCCAGCGGTAGTGACCCCCCGCCGGCGAAGGGGTCGTGAAAGGCCGGCAGTTTCTCAGGATTGAACAGCTCCGCCGCGCGCGGGTGGCCCTTATGTGCGGCGCAGGTAGAGCGCCAACTCTTCCAGATTTCCTCGCGCGCCCGTTGGAGCACCGCCTCGTTTGTGGTGTTCTCCCACAGCACCAGCTCCTCAATCAGGCGAAAGAGCCGCTGGCGTTCCTGCTCCTGTGCCTCCTCGGTGGGAAACTGCTCCGGATGCGCCGACGGATCGTCCACCATCTGCGCAAAGATCACCGCCCGCGCGGCGGCCAGCGGTCGCCTGGCCCACCACAGATGCAGCGTGCTGGGGTGTCCGTGGCGGATCGATTTTTCCCGCGCACTGGCCTTGTTGATCGCATCCAGCGGCAGCGCGACTTCGATGAGTTTCTTGCGATAGGTCATGATGTCTCTTCAATGGTGAATCCGTGGCGCAGAAAGTCCGCCTGGATCAATTCCCATACGGCTCGTGCTTGTTCCACGGCAGCGCGCGCGTCGGCCACGGTCGCGTCTGGCCAATCGCCAGGGTAGCGCGCCTCGACCGCCCATTCAGTCAGTGCGGCTAAATCTGTGTGTTCGGTCTTGACCTGCCAGTCATTGGGCACAAGATTACCAAAACCTCCGTAAAGCCCCTGGATTTATCCATGGGGATATAAGGAGGTTGGCTGCGAAGCAGCCACAGGTTTTCAACCATGCGCAGAGTTTCAATTGGACATTTTTAAGAAATTTTGTTATATTTCTTTCTATGCGTAAAACGATGAAATACAGACTCTACCCAACCAGACATCAACAACGGCTCCTTGCTGACACGCTGGATACGTGCCGCCAGGTGTAGAACCAGACGCCTGCCCATCGCAAAGAGGCATGGGAGCAACGGGAAGACACCTTGTCGCTGTATGAGACCAACGCCATGTTGACCACATGGAAGCAGGAGCATTCCGCGTTGACGGCGGTACACTCCCAAGTCTTACAGAATGCGCAAGAGCGTGTTGACCTGGGCTATAAGGCGTTCTTGCGTCGCGTCAAAGCGGGGGAGAAACCCGGCTTCCCGCGCTTCCGTGGGCCAGGGCGCTACGACAGCTTCACGTTCAAACAGTCTGGCTTTCGCGTCCAAGACTCTCTGGTCTCCCTCTCGAAGATTGGCAGTATACGGATGGTGTTGCACCGGCCTATCGAGGGAACCATCAAAACGGTCACCGTGCGTCGCACCCCAACGGCGAAGTGGTATGTCTGCTTTTCGGTTGAAGCGGAGCCCCTCACCTTGGAACCATGTCCGCTGGCCGTGGGCGTTGATGTGGGGCTGACGCACTTCGCTACGCTGAGCACGGGCGACCACCTGGCCAATCCGCGCTTCTTGCGTACCGATGAGCACGCCCTGGCGCAAGCCCAACGACGACTGGCTAAGGCGGACAAGGGCACACCAGCCCGAGCGAAATACCGCAAGGTCGTGGCGCATATCCATGAACGTATTGCCAACCGGCGCTATGACTTCTGCCACCAGACGGCTCGACGCCTGGTGAATACCTACGGCGTCCTGGCCTTTGAAGCGTTGCAGATTCCCAACATGATGCAGAACCATTGCCTGGCCAAGTCCATTGCGGATGTGGCCTGGGGACAATTTGTGCGGATCGCGAGCGACAAGGCAGCATGTGCCGGTCGGCTGGTGGTCCAGGTGCCTCCAGCCTACACCTCGCAAGATTGCAGCAGATGTGGATATCGTGTGCCAAAACCGCTTCGTCAACGCGTGGATCAGTGTCCTGCCTGTACGTTGTCAATGGACCGAGACCATAATGCGGCGATAAACATTTTGAGATTGGGGCAACAATCTCTGGGACTTGTCCCTAGAAGCCCCTGGCTTTAGCCATGGGGAGTTGTCACGCAACGCATCAAGGTCATGACGCCGGGGGAAATCGATCGTAAGAAAAACGAGAATGCCTTTAGTGACATCCTCGCCGGCTAAGGAGTCGGGATGACTCTCGACCCCTCGCCTCAGAACCGGACGGGAAGGTTTCCCTGCATCCGGCTCAAGCATGGCATAGCGCCCCTGGTTGCGCTTGCGGCGCATCTTTTCCGGGACGCGGTGTGGAAACCGTGAGACTTTGGGCCTGAACTTGTCTG
>SXND01000214.1 GCA_005777235.1 Pseudomonadota bacterium | reverse complement strand
GGCGTTCGGCTTCTGACATGAGAAGGGTTGTTGCGTGCCCTATGTCATTGAATATTCTCCCGATGCCGAGGACCATTTACGCTTCCTCACGGCTCGACAACAAATGATCGTGTTGGACACCGTCGACGAGCAACTCACGCACCAACCGATGGTGGAGACTAGAAACCGCAAACCTATGCGTCCGAACCCCTTGGCCCCGTGGGAACTGCGGATTGGTGTCCTCCGGGTTTACTACGATGTCGAGGACACCGCACAACCGAAGGTGTCTATTCGTGCGGTAGGGATTAAAGAGCGCAATCGCGTACGCATTGCAGGAGAAATTATTGAATTATGAAGATCATTGAGCTGACCGAAGCGACAGAGACCCTCGCAATCTATGCCTCTGCAGTGGCCCAAGAGCCGGTGATTATCACGGTTGCTGGCCAGCCTATCGCGGCGCTGCTGGCCATAGAGAACGCCGACCTCGAAACCGTGTCCTTGAGCACTAATCCCGCATTTCTGGCCCTGATTGAGCGGTCACGCGCACGCCATCAAGCGGAAGGAGGGTCCTCCAGCACAGAGGTGCGTCAGCGGTTAGGGCTCAGCACGTCAGCATGAGCGGCTGTGCCACCCAAAGCGCTGCTTGCAGCGCGGGAACAGCGGGAATCCAGTCATCTGCTGTCGTGCCTTCCCGTTATCGAGCTGTGCCGCGGTGGAAAAGCCGAACAAAGCGCTGGAGCCGACCGGGTAAAAGCTAGCGCTTTTACCCGGCGGCTCAGCGCCGGCGTTAGGCACAACAACTCAAGAGGTACGGACCGGTAGAAATTATCCATCCCAAGCGCTATGCTCAATGCAAGCAGAGACCCCTGCGGTGCTCAGCAGGCTGACGCGGCATGCTGTGCAAAGTAAACGTCGTACGGAGAAAGAAAGCGCTCATGAAGTTGAAGGTCGTCCTCCACCCTGAGGAAGAAGGCGGGTTCTGGGCCGAAGTGCCGGCGTTGCCTGGCTGTGTTTCTGAAGGCGATACGGTGGAAGAAGTCCTTACGAACATCCGTGAGGCTGCCGAAGGCTGGCTCATCGTGGCCGCCGAACGTGTTGCGGCGGCGGCCCCGGCCCATATCGTGGAGATCGAGGTGTGAAATCCCTGTCGGGGTCGGCGCTTTTGTCGTGTCCTCGAAGCTCATGGTTGGCAGTTACAACGGGTGGACGGGAGTCATCATATCTATGTCAAGCCAGGGAATCCGACGATCCTCAGCGTTCCTGTCCATGGCAATACAGACCTCAAGAAGGGGACGCTCTCTGGGTTGCTCAAAGCGTCTGGCTTAACAGAGGACGATCTATGAGTAGCTGGGTACTGAGGTGCGGGCCGAACCAAGCGCCGGAGCCGACCGCCCCCACGGATGTTTTTTGGCAGGCGGCAGTCACTCGCTGGGGGCGGCGGCTCACCGCCGGCGTTAGCAGTCAAGTAAGGAGGGAAAAATGAGCATCATTTCTGAGTTCTGCGCAAGTGTTCGAGAAGTGGTCTCCTTTGGGTCCAAGCTGCAGAGAGAGCAGAGGAAAGAGATCCAGACTGTAGTCGGTGCGTTGGCGGACGAGTTGACACGTTCTATAGATTTGCTGCGCATCTACTTGGATGGGATAAGAGCCTCTGACTTCCGGCATCGCCTGGTTCCTTATCTCAGGGATTCTGGCAGTAAATTGCTCACATCTTTTCACGAGTTTGAGGTTTGCACGGGTCTTTATGAACTCAAAGACAGGTTCAAAGGGCTTTTCGATCCCGTGGGGGCCGCTGTCAGCATGGATAACAAGAGTACGATAATTAGGCTGATAGAAGATCTTGCGCGAGGGGAACGTAAGATATTGGACGACATGGATGAGACATTCAGTGTATTGAGAGATTTCGCTGACCGTCTCGATGTCGCCCGAGACGAACAAGAGGAGTGTGTGGTCAAGTCTGATCTCCTAGGCGAAATTCGAGCCATGAAGGTAGAGCTCGGCAACAAGAAAGAGAATATAAAAAACACCGCAAGGGCAATAATCGATAACCTGTAGAGGGCTGCTAACATTGGCCTGCAGCCGACACCGGGGAGCGTAGTTCGTCTGTGGAAGGCGTCACGCTGTACCGCTCCCCGGTGCGGCTGAGGCCCGGCGTTGGGCGCCTGCGACGCGGGAGGAAAAAGGGCAGAAGCCCCTCCTGAGGCGATGAGCCCCTTGCAGAGCTGAGTGCACGTCTCTCCACGACCGGGAGGAGCAGCGAGGGGGGAAGGCGCTCCGACCGGGGTGGGTGTCTCCACCCCACGGGAGGGCCCAGGGTGGAGCGTGGGCCGTCGCCGGGCCGGCGCCAGCGCGGGGGCAAGCCAGCGCGCACCCACGGCAGGCGTGCCGGGGGTGGAGAGCCACCGCCGCACGCCTGGCCACCCGCCGGCCCGCTGGCCGTGGTGCGGGGAGTGGTCGCGGGCACCGGCAGTGGGGGCCCTGAGGTGGGGCGCACGCGTCACCGCGGTGCGGGGGGCAGGGTGGCACGCCGAGGCAGGCCCTACGGCGGCAGCAGGCGCACCGGGTGGGCGGCGGGTGGGCCTTGGGGCCGCAGCCCCCAAGACGCGGTCACGGCCTCCGAGGGGGCGTGGGAGTCGGTCGGCGGGGGGCGGGCCCCACGGCGCCGGCCCAAGGCCAGTCCAGCGCCCAACCAGGGCTTGCACCTGACGGCCTCCAGCCGCCGGTGAAGCCTGGCGTTCGGCGTCCACAACACAGGGAGTAATCCCTGCGCAACCCTATCAACACGAGAAGGAGGGCAACGCAGATGCCACATGACACCCGGATTCTCAAGCACGAAGAGCAGATCGACCAGCTCAAGACCAAGGTGCCGGCATGGATCAGGCGCCTGCAAAGGCCCGTAACGCCGATCCTTATCCCGCGCTTTGGACCACTCGAAGGCATCCGGATTGTCAGCACGGGCATCATCATCGCGCAGCCGTATATTGGCACGAAGCTGGCGGAATTCGGTGCCGAAGTGATCCACGTTGAACGACGCGGCGGCGACACGTTCCGTAGCACCGCTCCCCTGTTGACCCGCGGCCCGCGCGCGCACAGTTGCGACGAGGCGGACGTCGCGAAGAACAAGTTGTCGCTGGGGCTCGATCTGAAGCAGGCACAGGGCCTTGAACTACTCATGGCCCTCTGGAAAATCTCCGATGTCTGGATGGAGTCCTCCGCGCCTGGGACATTAGAGCGGGCTGGGATCAGCAACGAGTTGGCCCTAGCAGTCAACCCCAGCCTCGTCATCGTCCGCGTCAGTACCTACGGCCAATATGGCCAAGCAGACTACCTGGGGCGTCCCGGCTACGACGCCTTGGCCCAAGCCTATGGGGGCATGATGTCCATCACGGGTGACCCCAGTGGCCCACCTCAACGTGCCAAAACGTATACCGGGGACTACCTGACCGCGCTGACGGGGTGGGCTGCCACGATGATGGCCCTCTGGGAAGTCAAAAAGACCGGGAGAGGCCAGGTCATCGATTTGGCCCAATTTGAAGCGGTGGCCCAGACCCAGGGCAATTGCATGCCGCTCTACACTGGCCAGGGAGACACGTATGGGCACACCGGCAATCGAGCGCCGGGATTTCAGCCCTATGACACGTTCCAATGCCAGGACGGGTGGGTGTTCATTGGGGCACTCGGCGGCGCGATCTATGCCCGCGTGCCCGCATTTCTGGGGCTCGATCCTGACGAGTACAATTATGACGCCTGCTCGCGCGATGCGGCCGCGGTCAACTCGCCCAAAGGCCGCGAACTCGACCGACGCCTCCGGGCGTATTGTGCGCAGCACACCTGCCTGGAGGTCGAGACGACCCTGAACACGGCGCAGATTGGGTGCTCGCGTGTCTGCAGTACCGCAGACCAGTATGCCGACGCGCACTACCAGGCCCGGGAGATGACGGTGCCGGTGCTGGACCGGCAGTCCGGCGTGCCCATTCGGGTCTATGGGGTAGTGCCAAAAATGTCCCTCACTCCTGGCCGCGTCTGGCGGGGCGCACCGGCCATAGGGGAGGATACGACCGCCATCCTGGCGAAGCTGCTGGGCTTGTCCGACGCGGACATCCAGAAGCTCTACGACGCGCAGGTCGTGCACTGGACAGCCCCCTTCACGGAGCCCCAAGTCGAGGCGGTCAACCCCTGAAGACGATCCGTTCCAATCGTGTTGGCTGCATCCGCGCCGAACAAAGGCGTGCAGGCGACCGCCAATAGCCTACGCTTCGCTTCGGCTATCGGCGGCGCCTGACGCCCGGCGTTCGGCAACTTTCTACTACGGGGGAAAGTGGTACACCCCATCTCCATAGGAGGTCAGAATGCAGCACAGTCACCTCCCTCTTAGCGGCAGGACACGATTCTATGGCCTCTTCGCTGATCCGGTGGAACATTTACAGGCGCCAGCCGCCTTCAACGCCCTGCTCGCCCAACGTGGCATCGATGCCGTCGTCATGCCCTTGCACGTGACGGCGGAACACTTGGCGGCGACCGTGGCAGGGATGCGACACCTCCGCAATTTTGCCGGGTATGGCGCGACCCTGCCGCACAAGGCCATGGCCGCCCGCCTGTGTGATGAGCTGATGCCGAATGCGAGAGCCTGCGGCGTGGTCAATGCCATCCGGGTGGACCCGGACGGCCGGTGGATCGGTGAGACCTTGGATGGTGTCGGGATGGTCAAGGCGCTGACGGCGCAGCGCGCCCTCGACGCCAACACGCGGGTGCTACTGGTCGGTGCGGGTGGGGTCGGGCGTGCCATTGCCGTGGCGCTGGCCCTTGCGGGCGTCGGCTATTTGGTTATTGCCAATCGGACCCAGGCGAAAGCCGAGGATTTGGCCCACACGGTGCGGCGTGCCGCCCCCACCTGTGCGGTCGAGGCCGGGAGCGCTGTCGATCCGGCCGCCTTCGATATCGTCATCAATGCGACCTCCCTGGGGCTCAATGGGGAGGGTCCCCTGCCCATTGAGGTCTCGCGCGTGTCTGGCACGGCTCTCGTCGCGGAAGTCGTGATGCTTCCGGATCTCACGCCGCTGTTACAAGCCGCCCAAACGCGTGGTCTCGGGATCGTGCGTGGCCGCGAGATGCTGACCCAACAGATCGAGGCCATCATGGACTTTCTGGGCATGACCGTCTGACGCAGGCGAAAGGCGCATCAGCGTTGGTTGTCTGAGCAGCTCTTGGCGCGCAGCAGGAAGGAGTCCCGATGTCCGTGCCAGGCCCCGTGCCGAACGCCTGGGGTGCAGGCGACGGCGAACAGCGTCCGCTCGTTCCTCGCTCCCGCTCTTCGCCGCGCCTGACCCCAGGCGTTCGGCTTCGGACAAAAAGCCCAGGCAAAACGCAGCACAAAATGCACGAGGTAGCCACCTTTTTGACACAATCATCATCTTTCCTGCATGCAACGGGCTTTTTCCATGGTATACACTCTCTGTAGGTGTAGCATGGCAGGTCATGTCTTGGTCCCAATCTCGTTGAGGTCCTCTAGCGGCTCTGCCAGGTAGGGTGTCAGAGCCCAGAGCAACGCTGGAGCAACAGAGGATGAGCGATTTCTTGGGGCTGCCCCCAGCAGAGCGTGTGTCACGGGAGGAGGTTGTTATGCCATCCCAAGCGATCACTACGGTGGTCAAAATGCTTGAGTCGTTACCTGAAGCGATGCAAGACCACGTCGTCGAACATCTCTACGACTATCTTGCCGACCTACAAGATGAGCGGCAATGGGACGCGGTCGTCAAAAAAACCCAACCGCAATTAATCGAGGCAGCTCGGCGCGCAAAACACGCCATCGCGCAAGGGCAGGCGACCCCACTTTAAAAAGGGGACAGATTTATTTTGGGGCGTCTCAAGTCCAGAGCCGGTGCGCAAGCTCAGAACCGGCATCCAAGCACAACACGGATACGCAAGCAGAGGAGGTGGTGCCCAAGAACACAGGCCGTGTCCACACAGAAAAAACCGAAGACAGGCACCCGGAACAACGCGATCCCCAGCCTAACAAAGCGCTGCACCTGACTGCCTCCAGCGTCCGCTTCGCTCCCGCTTCCGGCAGCAGGTGAGCGCCAGCGTTAGACGCCAAGGGAAAAATCCGTAACAACGTACGTCGCGACACAGGCGCATGCTAAGAGGGGGGAACACATGCTTGTGGATCTGGTTGAGGTCACCACCACGGACGGTCTCACGCTGGGTGGAGCCTACCTGGCCGCCACCGTGACCAACCGACCCTCCCCCATCGAGTGCCTGTGTTTTTTGCACGGGGACGGGGGGCATTTCTACCGGCCCTTATACCTCGAACTGGGCGCCCGACTTGCCGCCAGTGGGATCGCGTTTTTGGCGGCGAACCGTCGTGGGCACGACCTCGTCTCACGAGGGGCCAGAGGCGGCAGCCTGCAAGGCTATGCCCATGAGTCGGTGGACGCAGCCCGACTGGACTATGCTGCGTGGCTGGCCTTCTTACAGGAACGCGGACACCACGCCATGGCGGTGAGTGGGCACAGTGGCGGCGCTGTGCGGGCGGTCTACGCTCAAGCGAAAGAACACTTTGCGGGGGTGCACGCCGTGGTCTCGGTGTCGCCGGGCGAGTATGAGCACCAGGGGCTGGTCGACACATACGGCGAGGCGTTTGCGCAGCTCTACCGCCAGGCTCAGACGTCGCTAGCCGAGGGCCAGCCGGACGCCTACCTGCGGACGGATATTCCCTTTCGCGCCATGTGGACGGCGCAGGCATTGGTCGATACTTTTCACGTGGATAATCGCTACAGTCTCACCCGTCATGCGGCGGAAACAGGCTGCCCCACGCTCTGTGTCTTTGGGGCTGAGGAGTGTGCTGGGCCGCAGGTGGAGCCAACCGCGGGGGTAGCGATGCGACGGCTCAGGGCTGCCAACTATGCGCACGTCACGGTCGATGTAATCGAGGGGGCAAACCACGCCTATGCCGGGCGGGAAGTCGCGCTGTTCGAGAGTCTCTTGGGTTGGCTAGTCACTTTATGAGAAGGGTGAGGAAAGCGCTGGGGGCGGCACCAGAGCGGTTGCCGGGTTACTGGAGAGCGCACCGCGTCTAACAACCGGCTGCAGGCGACGGCAAACAGCGTCCGCTCGTTCCTCGCTCCCGCTCTTTGCCGCGCCTGAGCCGCAGCGTTCGGCCTCCTATCTTTAGAAATTCTTTGCGTTCTACTTGACAGCATTGGAGGAAGAGTACTATACGTATACAATACGTAAACCTCTTGGAGAATGCCCTTATGCAGAAAAAGCTGACCATTACCCTCGACGAGACCGTGTACGCCGAACTCCATAAAGTCATTGGCCGTCGCCGTATCAGTCGCTTTATCGAAGAGCTCGTCCGTCCACATCTCTTGGCGCAGGAATTGGAAGCGGCTTATCAACAGATGGCCCAAGACGAAATGCGTGAAGTCGAAGCGCTTGCCTGGGCAGAAGCCACCGTTGGTGATGTCAGCAATGAATCGCGGTGAGGTCTGGTGGGTCAATTTCGATCCGTCGGTCGGTGGCGAAATCCGTAAACAGCGTCCAGCCGTCATTCTGAGCAATGACGCAGCCAATACCTATTTGAATCGGGTCCAAGTCGTGCCACTGACCAGCAATGTGGGCCGCTTGTATCCAAGTGAGGCCTTGGTCACCCTCCAAGGCAAGCAGAACAAGGCCATGGCCGATCAGCTCACGACGGTCAGCAAGACGCGCCTACTCAGCCGTATCGGCAGGTTATCGACCCAGGACATGCAGCAAGTCGAACGGGCAGTGCGAGTGCAACTTGCCCTCGCACATATCCCCGATAAGCCTTCATAGGCAGGCAAAGCACGCGCATTCCAGGTCGTACAAGCCGTGAGACTCAAAGTGGGTGAGCCAAAGCGGAAAGCACGACCCTTCACCCAAGCCGGGCCGAACATTGCAGTGGAGGTGCGATCCGTTTCCCTGAAACCATCGTCTTCAAAGACAGTGGAGGATAGGGAGCGAAGGTCTCTCGATCTTCGATAACTTCATCTTCGTGCAGGTGGAATTCCTGCCCCTCACGTGTCGAGGTGAAAGCATATCCCCTGCGGTAGCGACTGACCATCAATCCGCAAAGCGGGGGTAAAAGGCGGTCACTTGGAATCCGACCAAGAACTCCGTCGAGCCAAGCTGTGTATGGACAGGCACACGAATCCATGTCTGAATCGTCGTTACGTTGAACAAGCCTACGCGGATTATGGGCTTGGACCAAAAGGTAAAGCTAAGGGCTGGGCGGCTCTTCACCCGACCCAGAGACACGCCCGAGAAACCCGGCGAAGAGTGGAGTCCTTCATGCAGCGTCACACGAAGATGAGGAACGGAGTAACCCCGTGTTGTTCTCAGCGATGAGCAGGTGTCAACCGCATATAGCACGGGGAGGGATTCCCCAAGAAGCGCACGCCGCGGGGAAAGCCCGCGGATATGCTGACGTGGGGACGATGGTAGGCAGGTGAGAGGAGTGAGTCACGCTCAACACACTATGAGCCGGCGCGTGATCGTCAGGTATGGGTGAACATGAGGGGAGACCGTCATGGGGAGGCGTCAAAACCCAGCTCACAAGTCCATAAGGATGCCCATGACAAGGGGCCTATCACTGAGGAGCCGTGTGCCGGGAAACTGGCAAGCACGGTTTTGAAGCAGAGGTGGGGGGAGTGATTCCCTCGCCCACTGTAACCTGACTGGGAAAAAGCTGACGCTTTTTCCCAGCAGCTCACCGCTGGCGTTCGGCTGTGTAGCAACTTATCTTGTGACCTGATGGAGTTGCCAATGAGTACTATTGAAATTGCTGTTCGCTACTCCAAACGCCTTGAGGGAATCCTAGAACGTCGTTTCGGCGCTGCAGGCCGAGGGTTACATGAAAAACTGACGAGTGTAGAAACGAAACTTCCTCAAGACATCGTACGGTCGATACGTTGTGTTGCGACCATGAGAAATAGTGCTATCCATGAGGACGACTTTGAAATCAAGGATGTAGAGGATTTTACAAAGACTTGCGAGCAACTTATTCAGCGCTTGGAATCTTCTCAATTATCGTCGCGCGTCGTACATAGCACAGTTCCAAAGTACGAGCAAACCGGATATACAAAAAGTTATCAAACCCCTCGCAGCAATTTTGGTCTTGTTGCTACTCTCCTCCTCGCAGGGATAGGCATTCTATTTTTTTATACCATTTTTGTTTCTCCAACCACAGTTCGTGAAAGTCGCAAGGCACATGAGAGCCTGCCGTTGGCGCTTGAGCGAACCACCCCACCCCCTATCGTAGACAAACAGGCTAATGAGGCCGCCCAAGTAGAGGCACCCAAACAGGAGCCTGGGGCTACGCTTCCGCCCAAAAAGACTGAAGAAACAATGAGCCCGAAGCAAAAGGAAGATGCGTAACCTGCAGCCCGCCGAACGAAGGTAGACAAGTCGCCAAACAACACAGCGAGTACTAAAGTGTCAGAGCAAGTTAATCCCGTAGAGTCAGCGGGTTCTCAGCGGAAATTTGACCAAGGAGCGTTACTTACGCTAGCCAAACAAAGCTCGTCAGAATTCGACGAGGCACAAAAGGACATAGAAAACAATATTTGGCAATATCTCAAGCAAAATACCGTGATATCTCTTGGGAACCCTCAAATCCGTGATCGAGGAACTGGGACCTATGACCTGCTCGTCCCTGTGGAATGGGAAGTGAGGTCAGCTCCAATACTAGCGACGCTAAATAAGTACTTTTGGGATTACTCTAAGCAACCGTTTAAGAATGAAAAGGTTGACTTTAGCCTTCGCCATCATATGCGCAAGATGACCTGGGGTATCAAAATTCAGCAGTATGCCAATGATAATGAGAAGCAAAAAAGAGCATATTCGTATGATCTTTACAAATTTCTTGTATCTAAGCAGGCAAAGAGACACTGTAGTAAAGATTCTGGGTCATGGGTATCCCCTGCGTGCCTTATGTAACGCTTGAGTCGTGTGGTCTCGGCCGGCGGCACGGGATTCTCGGAGCATGTCCAGCGCAATCCGCCCCTCTCAACAGACCTTACTCCG
>SXND01000213.1 GCA_005777235.1 Pseudomonadota bacterium | reverse complement strand
TGATCGAACAGCTCTTACCGAAGTCGATTCATGCAGTCACCTCGCAGGGCTTCGAACTGAAGGTGGCGCTCTTTGTGATCGCCTCTAGCCTCAATTGTTACCTCAATCTTTAGGAAGCCTGTAGGTAGCAACTTGAGTTATTTAACACGGTCGAAGCCATCAAGGTCCGCGATACCTACACCATTGAGTTCGTCCTACGCGAGGCCCGCCCCATTGCCTACATGCTCGGCGCCTTTGCCAGCGGGTGGAACATCATCGTGCGCAAGAAGACCCTGGAGGAGCATAATTACAGCCTGCGGCAGGTGATGGACTATCCGGGCACCGGGCCGTTCCGCCATAAAAAGCGTGTGGATAAAGAAGTCTGGGTGATGGCGCGTAACCCGGAGTACTGGAACGAGGGCTTACCCTATCTCGATGGTCTGGAGTTCTACCACTTTGACGCGTTCTCGCCCCCGCTGGGCGCCGCCCTGCTCTCAGGCCGTATTGATTATGCCCGCCTGCTCGACCCGGTAACCCTGGCAAAAGTCCAGAACACACCGGGCATGACTGGTACCAATTTTTATCAGAGCGTCATCCAGGCCGTCTGGGTCAACAACGCCAAGAAACCGTTTGATGATCCACGTGTGCGGCGTGCTATGCACCTGGCCTTTGATCGCCCGGCCCTGGTGGAAGTCGTCAAAGAAGTCGCCCCCATGCTGGTGGGCGGTTTTATCTATCCGTTCTCGGAGTGGGCCACGCCCCCGCCAAAATTGGCTGAGCGCCCTGGCTACCAGACTGATACCAAAGCCGCCATTAAGGAGGCCAAGCAACTGCTGGCCGCGGCAGGCCATCCCAATGGCATCAAAGGGGTGGACTTCCTGGTGCGGGATGCGCCGTCATTCAAAACCTGGGCACCCGCCGTGCAAGAGATGCTCAAGGACATTGGCATCGAGACCAATTTGCGCACCGTGCAGGTGTCCGTCTGGTTCGAGGAAGCGCAGGCGAGCAAATTTGACATCACGATCAGCGCTATCGTGTCCGCCTTGATGGACCCGTCCGACTACTTTCGCTCCTGGTATGGGCAAGATGGGCCGCAGAATTACTCCAAATGGAGTAATCAGGATTTTGAAGCCCTGCTGCCACAGATCGATCGTGAACTCGACGCTGCCAAACGTAAGGAGCTGGTCCGCAAAGCCGAGGCGATTTTCGAGCAAGACCCGCCGCTGCTGCCGGTGTCCTGGGAAAAGATCAATGATGGCTGGCATAACTATGTCAAGGGCCACAACCCCTACAATTACTTCGGGATCTTCGATGTGGTGAGGTTTGATACGTTCTGGCTCGATAAATAGGCAGCGGCCTAGCCAACGGGGAGGCATAAGATGGATCACCACAATATCATAGACCAGGGTCTCACCCGTCGCGCTGTGCTCGGCGCTGCCGCTGGCGTTGCCCTCGGGGCGTATGGCGCCGCACGCGGTCTGGCCGCAGAAGTTCCAGATACCTTTGATGGCAGCACGTTTGCGTTGCGAGCCCCGGAGCCCAACGCCAAACGTGGCGGCGTGTTGCGCTACGGGGTGCTCAGTGCGCCGGCGCACTTCGATGTGCATCAATCCGGGACGGTGGCCAATATCGGCACGCAGGGCTGTATGTATGATAATCTCCTGCGGCGCGACCCGCGCGATAGTGGTCAAAGCATTATCCCGGACCTGGCGCATAGCTGGGAGATTGCCAAGGACGGCAAAACGTATACCTTTTTTCTGCGCAAGGGCGTCAAATTCCACGACGGAGGGGATTTGACAGCCGAAGACGTCAAAGCGACCTATGCCCGCCTGATCACCCCGCCGACGGGGTTTAGCAGCCCGCGCTCCACGCTGTTCTCGGTGGTCAGCGAAGTCAAGGCGCGTGATGCCCATACCATCGAGTTCAAACTCAGTGAGGCGCGCCCCAAGAGCTTTATGTTGGGGGCTTTTGCCAGCGGCTGGAACATCATTGTGCGCAAGAAGACCCTGGAGGAGCACAACTACAACCTCCGGCAGGTGATGGATTTTCCCGGGACCGGGCCGTTCCGGCACAAGAAGCGTATTGATAAAGAAGTCTGGGTCATGGAACGCAATCCTGACTATTGGAATCAGGGGTTGCCATACCTCGATGGTGTGGAGATGTATCATCTGACGCCTTGGTCGCCCGAGGTCGGCGCCTCTCTACTCGCCGGCAAGCTCGATTATGTCCGCCTGGTGGATCCGGTCAGCCTGCGGAAAATTCAGGCGACGCCCGGCATGGCGGGCACGGAGTTTTACCAGAGCGTCATCATCGCCCACTGGCTCAATAACGACAAAAAACCGTTCAATGATCCGCGTGTACGCCGCGCCATGCATCTGGTGCTCGACCGTCACGCGCTGACAGAAATGGTCAAAGACATGTCACCCAGTCTGCTGGGCGGGTTTCTGTATCCCTTCTCCGACTATGCGACGCCGACGGAGAAACTCACTGAGCGCCTGGGCTATCAGCGTGACCCGAAAGCCGCCATTCAGGAAGCCCGGAAACTGCTGGCCGCGGCGGGGTATCCCAATGGTTTCAAACTCGATTATCTGGTGCGCGATGCGCCCAACTTGAAACTCTGGGGCGTGGCGGTGCAGGCCATGCTGAAAGAGGCGCTGAACATTGAAGCCACTATCCGCATGGTGCAGATTTCCGTCTGGTTCGAGGAAGCGCAGGCGGGCAGTTTTGACATGACGATGAGCGCTATTGTCTCCACCCTCCTCGACCCCTCGGATTATTTCACTGCCTGGTACAGCAAGGGCGCGCCGCAAAATTATTCGCGCTGGTCCAACGTCGCCTTTCAAGAGCTGCTGCCGCAGATCGGCCGCGAACTCGATGAAAGCAAGCGCAAGGCCCTGGTGCGTCAGGCTGAAGACCTCATGGAACAGGACCCACCCCTGCTGCCGAACTCGTGGGAAAAAGCCACCGATGCCTGGTACACCTATGTTAAGGGCCACAATCCACACCAATACTTTGGTCTCTACGACGTGGTACGCTTCGATACTTTTTGGCTCGATAAGTAGCGCACGTCTGCTCACCATGTGGCGTGAGGAGCTGTCCTGTCTGCTTGACAGGTTCTGTGGAGGGGTTCTACTCTGCCCCCCCATTTGTGGCCTGATTTCACACGTGGCCATGGGGCCGCTCTCAGCCTGGGGCACGAGGAGCTTCACACGTGCATAAATATATGATCCGGCGTGGATTGTTTGGTCTCCTGACGATCGTCGGGGTGTCCATGATCATTTTTGTGGTGATGCGCTTATTACCTGGGGATCTCCTCGCAGTGCTGTACGGGGAAGGGGCCACCAAACTGACCGACGCCGATCGTGTCAAGATCATGCAAGAGCTGCACCTCAGCGACCCGCTCTATCAACAATACTGGCGCTGGATGCAAGATCTGGCGCGTGGTGAGCTCGGCTCTTCGTTTTTCCGGGGTGATAACGTCGCAGACCTCATCCTGCGTCGGGGCCCCTTGAGCGCAGAAATCGGCATGCTGGCGGTGATCATCTCCTGGCTGGTTGGCCTGCCCGTCGGCATGATGAGTGCCCTGCGTCCCAATAGCCTCCTCGACAACGGAGCGCGCTTCATATCCATCCTCTTTCTCGCCGTGCCGGGCTTCTGGCTTGGCATGCTCATCGTCCTGGCACTGCTCTTCTGGTTTAACTATAAAGCACCCCTGACAGTGGTCCATTTGTGGCAAGACCCGTGGAGCAATTTTCAGCTGGTCGTTGGCCCGGCTGTGGTGTTGGGGCTTGGACAAGCGGCCTATATTGCCCGGATGGCGCGTTCGTCTTTGCTGGAGGTCGTCCGCGAAGACTATGTGCGCACGGCGCGTGCCAAGGGGCTCCGCGAACGTCTGGTCATTATCCGTCATGCGTTGCCTAACGCGTTGTTACCGGTTATTACCCTCTCCGGCATTTTGATGGGCTTTGTGTTAGGGGGCTCCGTGGCCATCGAACAGGCTTTTGGCGTGCCGGGGTTGGGCCGGGCCATGATCACCGCCGTGGTCGAGCGTGACGTGATCGTTGTCCAGAATCTGGTGTTCCTCTACGCCGTGATCTTCGTGATCGTCAATATGCTCGTGGACTTCAGCTACGCGTGGTTCGATCCGAGGATACATTATCAATAATGACCAAACCACCAGGTGACCTCTTTCCCGCCCATCTCCCACCGCCCGTCACAGGTGCGGGCCTGGCTGTCCAGCGGACAGGTGGCACAGTCTGGCACGGTGTACGGACCTTTGCCCGCCGTAACCCGCTGTCCGCCTTCTGGGGCGGCGTGGCGATGCTCATCCTATGCGTGGCTCTTTTTGCGCCTCTTATTGCCCCTCATGACCCGTTAAAAGCCAATTTTCGCCGCATGGCCAAGGCGCCTGACTCTACCAGTTATTTTGGCACCGATCAGATCGGGCGTGACAACCTCAGCCGAGTCATTTACGGCTCGCGGGCTTCTCTGATCGTGGCGCTTGCCGCGGTGGTGCTCGGCACGACCACTGGCTCCTTATGGGGCCTGGCCAGCGGCTATATGGGTGGGAGTTTTGATACCGCGAGCCAACGGGTGATCGAATTTCTGCAAGCCTTCCCGGATCTGATCCTCGCCATGGCGATTTCGATGGCGCTGGGGAGTGGGCAGGGAACGGTGATCGTAGCGATTGCGATTACACGTATTCCCTTCGGCGGACGCATTGTGCGGGCCGTCGCCCTGTCACTCAAAGAGATGGCCTATGTCGAGGCGGCGCGTGCCATCGGGGCGTCGCCCTGGCGCATTATGGCCAGACACATTCTGCCGCAGTGTGTCGCACCCTATATCATTCTTGCCACCACGCACCTGGGAGTCGCGATCATCATCGAAGCGTCACTCGGTTTCCTGGGCGTGGGCATCCCACCGCCAATCCCTACGTGGGGGAATATGCTCGCCGGCTCTCTCACCTCCCTGGTCCCGCACTGGTGGCTGGTGTGCTTTCCAGGGCTGGCGATCACCGTGACCGTCTTGGCCTTTAACCTGTTTGGCGATGGCCTCCGCGATACGTTCGACCCACGGCTGCGTGGCACTAGATAGACCACTGACCCTTGCCAGCCCGGCGAGGGGGAACAGAGAGCAGAGTGTTCCCATCTCCCACACCTGCCGTGGGTGCTTCCGGTGTCTCGTGCTCTACCTGCGCTGACATTCCTCTTGTCTTCTCCCCGCGCATCGCTAATACTGCGTGTCATCCCATCAGCGCCTTGGAGAGGAACCTGGCCCCATGAAATGCGGCGTCCTACAATTCTTTAGTTGGCCCGAGCGACGCGTCTCCCTGCCGACCGTGTACGAGCGTGCGTTGCAGCGTATCGCCATCATGGACCAGACAGGTTACGACGCCGTGTGGCTGGCTGAGCATCACTTCACCACCTACAGCGTCTGCCCATCGGTACACCTGATGGGCATGCATGTGGCCAGCCGTACGCAGCATCTGCGTATCGGCACGGGCATTTCCCTGGCGGCGTTGTATCACCCGCTGCGCCTGGCTGAAGAAGTGGCGCTGCTTGATGTGCTCACCGGCGGTCGCGTCAACTGGGGGGCCGGGCGCGGTTTTGACCCCACCGAGTTTACAGCCTTTGGCGTGCCACAGGAGGAGAGCGCGGCGCGTTTCCGTGAGGCCGTCGACATCGTGCTGGCGGCCTGGAATAACGAACGCCTGACCTGGCAGGGGGACTACTGGCAGTTCGCGGATATCGAAGTGCTGCCGAAACCGCTGCAACAGCCGCACCCTCCGATCTGGATTGCCGCCGGGTCGCTCGATGCCATGCGTTGGGCCGCCTCGCGAGGCCACGCGATTATGATGGGGCCACACACGCATGCCCAGGATATCGCCCAACAGCGTGAGGCGTACCGCCAGGCCCTGGAAGCGCATGGATATAGCATTGTGGGCCGTGATATTCCTATGGCGCGTTTGATTGCTGTGGCGGAGACGGACGCGGCAGCCAAAGCCATTGCCCGCCAGGGCGCGCAGTGGCTGGTCAACTCGTATGTGAATCCGAGCAAGGCCGCCAACGCCGCTACTGCCCTGGCCGGGACACGCCTGCACACCGGTGGTCCGCCGTTCGACCCCGTGGAGCACTACATGGACGGCGTGATCCTCCACGGCTCACCGGCGCGTCTGGTGGATCAGATCCAGCAACTGCAGGAGGAGATGTTTCTCGACTATTTGCTCTGCGCCCCGCTCAGCCATACGTCCTTTATGATGTTCACGGAGCAGGTGTTGCCACGTCTGCTCTCATAACTCGCTCTCACCTGTGCAGGAGTGCTGGGGATGGCTTTGAGCAATTACACCTCGCTAGCCCAGGTACAGCAACGCTTTAGGATTACCTACAGCGAGGCTAGCTATATCAGGGACAACGAGGCCGCCGTGCCCGCGCCCTTTCTCGTTGAGATACGCTTTAATACTGACCATCTCGATGTCTACAGCTCAGAAGCCGCACGCTGTGAAGCGCTTATCTTTCCCATTTTACGCGAAGTCTACAAAGACTATGTGGAGCACTGTGAACTCTGGATTCAAAAGCCACTGTCCTATGATGCCGATCTCAACGGCATCCCGGACTATATGCTGGCGACGCGGTCAGCGTTAGGCAGGACGGTGCTCGGTGAGCCGGTATTACTGATAGTCGAGGCCAAACGCAATGATTTCGAGCAAGGCTGGGGGCAATGCCTGGCTGCGATGGTCGCGGCTCAAAAGCTCAACGGCGAACTCAGTACCGAGGTACATGGCATGGTCACCGATGGCCTGCTGTGGCAATGTGGCAAGCTCACGGCCAACCAATTCATCAAAAATGCCAGCGTGTACACGCTCAGTGATTTGCCCGCACTGTTCGGCGCCTTGCATTGCGTGGTGCAAGCCAGCCTAGACTCCGTCAGCGCTACGGCGTCAGGCGGTTGATCAAAAATGTCGCCACGTCCTGGAAAAAAGCCCGCAAAGCCGTGACCACCGGCGCCGGGATGGCGGCCTCTTCGAGGGCTTGATCCATCAGCGCCACCCAGCGGTCACGGGCGCGCTGATCGACCGGAAACGGTGCATGGCGGATACGCAAGCGCGGGTGCCCACGCTGGGCAATGTAGTGCTGCGGCCCACCAAAACGAAACGTCAAAAAATCCCGTAGCCGGGTTTCTGCGCCGCTGAGATCCACGTCGGGATACATCGGGCGCAGCACCTCGTCCAGGCTGACGCGCTGATAAAACGCTGCGGTGACGCGGGCAATTCCGTCAGCGCCAATAATCTCATAGATGCGCGCCACCTCATCTGCTAGCATCCGTACCTCCCATTGTTGTTGAGTCGTCGCAGCGATGGACTGCGCGTGATTATGCCACACGCTGCAGGCCACCGGCACCTTCATCCATCAAGGAGCAGCACGCATGAAATACGGCTTTGGCCTCCCGACCCGTGGCCCGATGGCCACCCCGCAGCATCTCGCCACGCTGGCCCGGAAGGGCGAGGAACTGGGCTTTGGTATTCTCAGCGTCAGCGACCACGTGATTATCCCACGCGCCATTGCCTCGACGTACCCGTATAACGAGAGCGGCACCTACATGGGCAGTCCATCCGGCGACTGCATGGAGCAGCTCTCCCTGCTGAGTTTTTTGGCGGGCATCACCTCCTCCGCCAAGCTGCTCACCTCCGTCATGGTCGTGCCGCACCGCCCGCCGGTGCTCACCGCCAAGATGCTGGCGACCATTGACGTGCTCTCCAACGGTCGCGTCATTGTCGGCTGCGGCGTGGGCTGGATGCGCGAGGAATTTAAGGCCCTTGGCGCACCAAATTACGACAAGCGCGGCGCGGTGAGTGATGAATACATCCGCGCCTTCAAGGAATTGTGGACCAGCGACCATCCCACGTTCCAAGGCGTGTATTGCCAATTTGCTGATGTGACCTTTGCCCCCAAGCCCATCCAAAAGCCACATCCGCCCATCTGGACCGGCGGCGAGAGCCCCGTAGCCCTGCGCCGCGCCGGACGCTTGGCCGATGTCTGGTATCCCATTGGTAGCAACCCGCGCCACCCGGTCGGTACGCCAGAGGAGTATGCCGAGTATGCCGGGCGGGTCAAACAATGCGCCGAGGAAGCTGGGCGCGATCCGTCCACGCTGGATTTCGCCTATAGCAGCAACTGGTACACCGATGAGCAGGCCCTGACGCTCGCCGACGGCCAGCGCCGCACCTTAACCGGCACGCCGCAACAGATTGCGGACGATATCAAGCGCTATGCGGCGCAGGGCGTGCGCCACCTGCTGCTCAACATGCAGGGTGATACCTTGGAGCAGACGCTGGCGCGGCTGGAGCGCTTTGCCGAGCGGGTGATGCCGCGAGCGCGGTAGGCTGGGGTAGAGCTGACGCGGACACGCAGGGAAGCACACTTCCTCTCTTCCCTGCTGTTTATGGAGAGTCCCATGAATGACATCACACAGGAATTACGCGACAGCGCCGCCCTCAAACTCCAGGTCGCTGCCACGCAGGGCCCCGTCATCCAGGCCATGATCGAGTGTATTTGGACGAGCATGCAGCAGGGTGGGAAGCTCCTCCTGTGCGGCAATGGCGGCAGTGCGGCGGATGCCCAACACCTCGCCACCGAATGTATGGTGCGCCTGGAGGTGGATCGAGCCCCGCTGCCGGCGCTCGCCCTGACCACAGATACCTCGCTGCTCACGGCGGCGGGGAATGACCACGGTTTTGAGACCATCTTTGCACGCCAAGTGGCTGGACTGGGTCGGGAGGGCGATGTGCTGCTGGTCATCAGCACCAGTGGGAATTCGCGCAACCTCATCCAGGCCGTCGACGCGGCGCACCGGGGTGCTCTGCACACCCTGGCCTGGCTCGGGCGGGACGGTGGTACGCTCAAAGACATGGTGCAGCTCCCGCTGGTAGTGCCGTCGCACAGTACGCAGCGTATTCAGGAAGTGCACATCACGGTGGGGCACATCATCTGTGGGGCACTGGAACGGCGTGTGCTCGCACGGCCATTGTAAGGAATCGTATGACACTCAGTCCAGCCGACCGGCAACGCTTGCAGCAAGTCCACACCGTGTCTATTCACCAACGCCCGCATAAGGTCGATGTCACGGCCTTTGCCCAGGTGCAAGACTGGCAACCGCACAGTCCCTTGCGGACGCTGTTCCCGCGTATTCTCAAGGGCCAGGACATCACGGCTATTGTCGAGGCCTTTGTACAGGCGCACCAGCGTGGGCGAGCCATTATCTTGGCCCTGGGGGCCCACGTCATCAAGTGTGGTTTGGGGCCGTTGCTCATCGAGATGATGCGGCGCGGCTGGCTCAGTGGTCTGGTGCTCAACGGCGCTGGAGCCATCCATGATTTCGAGGTCGCGCTGGTGGGCGCCACCTCGGAAGACGTAGCGCAGCACCTCGGCAGTGGCATGTTTGGCATGGTGGACGAGACGCCGCGCTACATCAATGCGGCGCTGGAGACCTATGATGCCCCCCAGGTGGGTCTGGGCGCAGCCCTGGGGCAGGCCGTGGCAGAGGGGACGTATCCCTACAAAGCCTACAGCCTGCTCGCCGCAGCGCATACCTATGGCGTGCCGCTGACCGTGCACGTGGCGATTGGCACGGATACCATCCACATGCACCCCAGCACCAACGCCGCGCTCCTCGGGCAGGCAACGTATACTGACTTCCAGCGCTTGACACTGTTGCTGCGCGGCCTGCATGATGGGGGCTGTTATTGGAACATCGGGTCGGCGGTCTTGTTGCCGGAAGTCTTTCTCAAGGCCTTAACGCTGTGCCGCCACGTGGGCTACCCCGTGGAGCGTTTTGTGACGCTGAATCTGGATATGCTGCAACACTATCGTCCTGAGTTCAACGTGGTGCGGCGTCCGACGCAAGATGGCGGACGCGGCTATGCGCTGACGGGACACCATGAAATTATGCTCCCTCTGCTCTATGCCCTGCTGGTCGAGGCGTTTGCCGCCGTGCCTCCACCCACCGGAGCCGCCGCGGTTGAGGATCTCACCCCTGTAAGCTTCTCCGAGTAGGGGCGATAGGCTGGTTCGCTCCATCGATACTGCTGAGTACCGCCCGAGAGGAGAAAGGCTGATCGTGCCCTCCACCCCGTTGAGTGTGTGTATTATCACTTACAACGAGGCCGCGAACCTGCCGCGCTGCTTGGCGTCTGTGGCCTTTGCCGAGGACATCGTGGTGGTGGATAGCCAGAGCACCGACAGCACGGTGGCCATTGCCCAGGCTGCTGGTTGCCGCGTGTTTGTACAGCCCTTTCTCGGCTATGTGGTGCAGAAAAACCTGGCCCTGCGTCACGCCCTACACCGCTGGGTGCTCTGTCTCGATGCCGATGAGTGGCTGCGCCCTGGTGCCGAGGCGCGGATTCGGGAGGCCTTGGCCACCCGGACCCCGGACGTGGCGGGCTACACGCTGCAACGCCATACGTATTACCTGGGAGCGTGGATCAATCACGGTGGCTGGTGGCCAGAATACAAACTGCGTCTCTTTGACCACCAGCGCGGTCAGTGGTGTGGCGACGCCCTGCACGAGGGCGTGCGCGTGCACGGCCGTGTCGCACATCTGGAGGTGGAAATCGGTCATCGGAGCTATACGGACATGGCGCACCACCTGACGAAGCTCAACACGTACACCACGGTCATGGCCGATACCCTGCACACCCGTGGCGCGGCGCGGGTGGGCGGATGGACGCTGCTGGGCCATGCGCTCGGGCGCTTCTATCGGATGTTCCTCCTCAAAGGCGGCTGGCGTGATGGCCTGCGTGGGCTGATCATCGCCGTGATTGCCGCCTTTTATGTATTCATGAAGTATGCCAAACTCTGGGAACGCCAACACGGGGGCCAGCCACCACCTGAGGAGTAAGCCGTCCGCATGGAAACGTATCGTCGCCTTTTCCGCTACGTGCAGCCCTATCGCACCCGCATGGTGTGGTCGGTGCTCTGCGGCATCCTGCTGTCCGGGACCACCGCGCTCGTGGCCCTCCTGGTCAAGCCGCTGCTCGATCAGATCTTTGTCGCCCGTGATACCGCCAGGCTCCTGTGGTTCCCCGGCTTGATCGTGCTGCTCTACCTGGTGCGCGGCCTGCTCTCCTTCGGTCATGCCTATCCCATGCGCACCATCGGCCAGAGCATCATTCGCGACCTGCGCGACCAGGTCTTTCGCCACGTGCAGGCGCTGCCGCTGGGGTATCTGCAGCAGCACCACACCGGCACCTGGATGTCGCGCATCATCAATGATATTGCGCTCATCGAACGGGCCGTTACCACGGCGGTAAATGACATTATCCGGCAGGGACTCACCCTGATTGGTCTCGTTGGGGTGGCTTTTTACCGGGATTGGCGCCTGGCGACGTATGCCGTCTTGGTGCTGCCGCTGGCGAGTGTGCTGCTGGTGTACGTCGGACGCCGTTTGCGGGTGTATAACCGCCGCGCCCAGGAACAGCTCGAACGCTTGAGCGCGCTCCTCGCCGAGGTGTTTAGCAGCCTCCCCGTCGTCAAAAGCTTTGGGCGCGAAGCCTACGAGCACGCCCGCTTTCAGCGTCGCAATGCCGCGTATTACGACGTCATCATGCAAGCAGCACGGGCCGACGAACTGAGCGCGCCGGTGATGGAATGCCTGGGCGCCGTGGGCGTGGCCACAGTGGTGTGGTATGGTGGGCACCAGGTCATTGCTGGGCACACCACGCCCGGCACCTTTTTTTCGTTCCTCACCGCCATCTTGATGCTCTATGAGCCCATCCGCAAATTCAGCCGCCTCAACAATGTCATCCAGGGCTCCCTGGCCGCGGCGGAGCGCACCTTTAGCGTGTTGGACAGGCCGAGCGAATGGACCGACGAGACGGCCAAGCCAGCCTTGCCGCCCATCCAACACACCCTCACCTTTCAGCAGGTGTCGCTGCGCTACCAGGCGGATGGGCCGCTGGTGCTGCACGACATTGACCTCACCGTGCCGGCGGGCGAAGTGGTGGCCCTGGTGGGGGCGAGTGGCGCCGGGAAAACCTCGCTGGTGCATCTCATCCCCCGCTTGTATGCTCCGAGTGGCGGCGTGATCCGCCTAGACGGGGTGGATATCCAGCAGGTGACCCTGGCCTCGCTGCGGGCGCAGATCGCCGTGGTGTCGCAGGATGTGGTGCTGTTTGATGAAACGCTGTGGCAAAACATCCGCTATGGCCATCTGCAGGCTAGCGATGCCCAGGTGCAAGCCGCAGCCCAGGCGGCCTATGCGCATGAGTTCATCATGCAGCTCCCGCAGGGCTACGACACGGTGATTGGCGAACGCGGTGTGCGGCTCTCGGGCGGTGAGAAGCAGCGTATCGCCATCGCGCGGGCCTTCTTACGTAACGCCCCAATTCTCATCCTCGATGAAGCCACCTCGGCGTTAGATAGCGCGGCGGAACACGTCGTACAGTATGCGCTGGCCAACCTGATGAAGGATCGCACCACGTTGGTCATTGCGCATCGCCTGTCAACCGTGCGCCATGCCAGCACCATTGTGGTGCTGCACGCCGGGACCATTGTCGAACGGGGCACGCACGACGAGTTACTGGCGCACGCGGGGTATTATCGGCAACTCTACGCGCTGCAATTCAAAAGCCAAGAATGAGGGAGTGGGCCAGACCATGCGACTCATCAGTTGGTATATGTGTCGCTACTTTCTCGGCTATTTCGGCGCGGGTTTGGCTGGGTGTGCCGCCTTGCTGCTGCTCGTCGAACTCTTCGACCGCATCGACACCTTTGTTGGACGCCAGGTCTGGTGGATGGATGCCGTGCAGTATCTCGCCCTCAAGCTCCCATGGATGCTGTATCAGATGGTGCCCGCGGCGTGCCTGCTGGCCTCGGTGTTGACCTTTAGCACGCTCAACAGACATCAGGAGACCGTTGCACTGCGAGCGCACGGCGTGTCACCGTGGCGTCTGACCCGTCCGCTGTGCCTCCTGGGTGGGCTGATCTGTGCCCTGTTGCTGCTGTCCCAGGAATATGTGCTGCCCTACACCAATCAGCGGGCCAACCTTCTCTGGCGGACGCGCATCCAGCGGGTCAAAGTGGAACCACGTCTGGGGCTCTTTAAGAAGGGCCATATCTGGTATCGCAGCCCGGAACGTCTCTGGAGTGCCCAGAGCAGCGTGCCTCTCGAACAACGGCTGCTGGGTGTGACGATTTACGAACTTGACACCCGTGGTATCATCCGGCAGCGCTATGATGCCACGGAGGCGCGCTATGATGCCCAGGGCTGGTTACTCCTGGATGGGATACAGCGCCGGTTTACAGCCGAGGGGCTCTTTGCCGGTCCCCCGCAACGCTTTGCCACCCTACGTGCCGCTTTTCCCGAGCCGCTTGAGACCCTGAGCGCTGTGCCGAAAGAACCAGAAGAGTTGACCTTGAGTGAGACCCTCGCGTACGCCCACGCCGCCCAACCCCCGCACAGCGCGGCGCTCAAGTACCTCGTCGAATTCCACGGGAAGCTGGCCTATGCCGCCCTGTGTATCATTATGGCGGGCTTTGGCATGCCCCTCGCGCTGCACATGAACCGCAACGGGGGGACGACGCTGGCCTTGAGTTTGACGCTCTTATGCGGCTTTACCTATGTGATCCTGCACAATCTGATTCTGGCCCTGGGGCACAATGGGCGCTTACCGCCGGTCGTGGCGGCGTGGACGGCCAACGGTCTGTTCGGGGGGGGCGGGGCGTATCTGGCGGCGCGGTTGCGCTAGCGACCATGAGCATGCTGCCTGCATGGAGAGTCCACGATGGCTTTCGGCACATGGGGTTTCCGTCTCAGCGCCTCGGCCTGCCTTGTCCTGCTCATTGCTAGTATGTTATGCATGCTAGTGTGTATGGGCACGCCGATATTGGCGCGTGTGAACCGATACCACCTCAGCGTAGAGAGCGAGGTGGGCCGAGGTTCCCCTGTTTCCCTTGGTCTCTCAGGGCCATACTAGGCACCTCACAGCACCCCATGTCTGTGCGACACAGGAGTACACGCACGATGCCCGACCTCATGGATCCCCACAAGAGTCTCTCATACCTCAAACGCGGCAGTCTCCTGCTGAGCCTGCTCTGCCTCATGTATGCCGTACTCATGGGCTGGCAAACGTGGCACGACGAACAGGAGCGCCAACTGTACCAGACGACTGCGCTGGTGGCCATGGGGCAACACTCCCTGGATACCTACTTCCAACACCTGGAAGGAGCCCTGGCGGAACTCGCCGAGAGGCTATGGGAGACGGAGGGACAGTTACTCCCTCTGGAACACCTGCACGCCCTCATGGTGCGTTTCCGGCAGCGACACCCCGATCTGCTCAATGTCAGTCTGACGCGCGCGTCGGATGGGCAAATCCTGCTCAATACCGAGGCGCCGCCCGGCGTACCGTTGCCGTCCATGGGGGCAAACCCCTCGTTCCAGCAATCGCGCCTGGAACTCGAACAGGGGCAAACGATGAATATCGCACGGCCCCTCTTTGGTCCGGTGGTGCAGCAATGGCTTGTCCCACTGCGTTTTGGGATGCGCGATGCCGGCGGTAGCCTGCTCTTCACGGTGAACGCCACGCTGCCCCTGAGTCGACCCCAGCAGTTTTGGCGGGATGCGCCACTGCCTACCGGGGTGGCGCTGGGCTTGCTCCGCGACGATGGCTATCTCATTGCGCGCCATCCACTGCCCGCGCACGTTGACCTACCGACGGTGTATAACACGCCACGGCGCGGCTCCTTAGTACAGCACCTGCAACAGCAGCACTTCCCACAGGCCGGGGTGGTGGAGGGCCATGGCACCGCCGATCCCCAGGCCCAATGGTTTCTGTTTCGGCGTCTGGCGCACTATCCGCTGACGTTTTTCGCCACGGTACCACAGATGTATGTGCGCCAGCAATGGTGGCACCGGGTGCAGATTCCCTTCCTCTTGCTGGGTTGTCTCTGTGTCGGGGGTTTGACCGTGCATGCCGTTACCCGGCGGCGCCAGCGGGCCTGGGATACCATACAGGCGCAGACCGAGCAGCAGCGCCAGGAGGTCCAGGCCCGCCTCGAGGGTATCGTGGGTTCCGCCCTGGATGCGATCATTTCCGTCGATGCCGCCCAGCGTATCATCCTGTTCAACACCGCAGCGGAGCAGATGTTTGGCTATGCCGCGGCAACCGTCCTCGGCCAGCCCGTGACCCTGCTGCTGCCGGAGCGTTTCCACGCTGAGCATGCCGAGTTCGTTGCCACCTTTGGCCAGAGCGAGTCGCCCGCACGGTGGATGAATCCCCTCGGGGTGGTACACGCGCGGCGCGCCACCGGGGAGGAATTTCCTATGGAAACGACCCTGTCGCAAGTCACACTCGGGACGAGAAAGGTCTACACCGCGATTGCACGCGATATCACCGAGCGCCTGCGGACCGAGAGCGACCTCCGTCAGGCCAAAGAGGCCGCCGAAGCGGCCAACCAGGCCAAGTCGCAGTTCCTGGCCCATATGAGCCACGAGTTGCGGACGCCGATGAATGGTGTGCTCGGCATGGCCGAACTGCTCTTCAGCACGGAGCTGACAGCTCGGCAACAGCACTTGGCCACGACAGTACATCGCTCGGGCATGCTGTTACTCAGTCTGCTGGATGACCTCTTGGATGTGTCGAAAATCGAGGCGGGACAACTGGTGTTAGAACGCACGATTTTTTCTCCGCACCAAGTCGTGGCTGATGTGGTCGAACTCCTGGCCACACGCGCCGACAGCCGCGGGCTCCGCTTGTCCGCTGCCGTCGCAGAGACCGTACCGGCCCGTGTGTGTGGCGACCCGCTGCGCGTGCAACAAATGCTCCTGAATCTTGTGGGGAACGCCATTAAGTTCACCGAGCAGGGCACGGTGGACGTCCGGGTCACCCTAGTCAGCCACGACACCGACACCGTGGTGTTGCGTTGGGAGGTCGAGGATACCGGCATTGGTATTGCCCCGGAGGCCCAAGCGCGGATTTTTGCGCCGTTTGCACAGGCCGATAGTTCGACCGCGCGGCAATATGGTGGGACGGGTTTAGGCCTGGCCATTACCCAGTATCTGGTCCACATGATGGGCGGCACAATCGGGGTCGAGAGTACGCTGGGGCAGGGTTCCCTGTTCTGGTGTACGATCTGTCTGCAGGCGGTCTCCCGGCCTGGCACACCGCCACCAGCACCGGAGGCGCCCTTGGACGCCGTGCCCAGCTATGCCCTCCTGCACGGGACGATCCTTTTGGCGGAGGACAATCTGGTCAATCAGGAGATTACCGCCAGCATCCTCGAAATCTTTGGGTGTCAGGTTGCGGTGGTGGCTGACGGACAGGCCGCCCTCGCGGCCCTGGCCCAGCGCTCCTACGACCTCATCCTGATGGATTGTCAGATGCCCATCATGGACGGCGTTACCGCCACACAGAGCATCCGTGCGCAGACCCTACCGGGTGCCGCCCACCTACCGATTATCGCCCTCACGGCTCACGCCTCGGTGAGCGACCGCGAGGCGTGCTTGCAGGCCGGGATGGACGATTATCTCAGCAAACCTTTTACGATGGAGCGCCTCTACAACGTCTTGACCCGCTGGCTGCCGTCGTCCTCACAGACGTCTGCCACTCCCAGCTAAGCGATGACGATAGGACATCCTCGCTCTCCCCAACGTCGCAGCGGGTTGGCGAGACGTTGGCCCGGCACCAGTGGCCCTTGCGCATCTGCCGCCGGATGTCGTGGAGCCAGACGTGCCGCCCCTGACTGTCTCGGCGTTGGGGCAACGCTCCACCATCATCCCAACGGATCGCGTCTCTGTGCGGCTTGCAGCAGCCAAGAGCCGTCAGAGCAGCAGTGTCTAGCCAGCGTGGAGGATTTTGACATACGCCTGCTGGCGTAAGGATTCTAGCCATTCTTGATAGTTGCGCTCGGTTTTCTCGCGCAAAATATCGGACCGTAGCTCTTCCTGGACCTCATCGAAGGGCCGCATACTCGCCAACTGACGGGCTTCGAGGCGGATAATGTGCAAGCCAATACGTGTTCGCACGACCTCGCTGATCTGGCCAGGTTGGAGTTGGGCGGCGGCTTCTTCAAAACCGGGCAGCAACTCCCCCGGCTTAAACGTGCCGAGGAGCCCCCCCGTTTCAGCCGAGGGGCCGTCAGAGTACTGACGGGCCAACGCCTTAAAGTCGCCACCATTACGCAGCTGCTGGAGCACAGATTCCGCCTTAGGCCGTAGACGCTGTTCGTCTTGCTCAGTGGGATAGGGCGGCAAGAGAAACAAGATATGGCTCACCGTTTGTCCCCCAGCGACTTGATACTGCTTTTGCTTGGCCTGATAGGCCTCCCGCAACTCCGTATCCAAGACGGTGAGGCGCGAACGGACTTCCGCATTGACGACTTTAGAGACCAGCATGCCTTCGTACACTTGTTTCTTGTACAGCTCCAGCGTCAGTCCACGCGCTTTCAGCAGTTGCAGAAACTGTTCGTCGGCCAACTGATTTTGTTTTTTGAGCGCATCAATTTGCTGGGTCACGTCCTCCTCGCTCACCCGCAGATTCAGACTCCGGGCCCGCGCCAGTTGCAGATGCACATCTACCAAGCTCGTCAGCGTGCGCTTATACGACTCTTTCAGCTGCTGTTCCAACGAGAAGCCGCTATGCTGCCGCGACAATTGCTCGGTTTCCGGCACCATGGCCTCGCGCACGTCGCTGTGCGTAATAATGTCGTCATTCACAACGGCCGCAATGCCGTCGAGCAGTTGTGTCTGCTGCGCCCACGTGCCTGGCACAGCCCACCCGAGGAGGAGCAAGCAGGCGCCAACGCCTGGGACGCCCCACTGTCTCCATCGCCAACCTGGTGCGGTATCATGAGCCGTCATCTGAAGACCTCCCGTGCGTGGCCTGCCGTCTGCAGCCGATGTCTGCCCTTAATCCTTCACAATCCCCACCACCACCATCATCCCCGGTTTCAGTAAGCCATTGGTATTCGTCACCGTAATTTGGACGGGGATGCGCTGCTCCACTTTTGTAAAACTTCCCGTCGGCGGAAACAGGGCAAACTCGGAAATGGCCGCGGCGCCGATGGTCTCCACTTTCCCTTCAAAGCGGCGATCGGGATAGGCATCGACGGAAATATCCACGGTCTTGCCCACAGTGACATCGCGGATATACGACTCTTTGATGTTGGCCAACACCCAGACATCCTGCGGGTCGCTGATGATGAGCACGGGCTGACCATTCTGCACCAACTGGCCCTCCTCGACGCGCTTGCGGCTGATCACCCCAGCAATCGGGCTGCGCAGCACGGTCTCCTGCAGGCTCTGGCGCGCCCGCTCGACCTTGGCTTGGGCTTCTTTGAGACGCGCTTGTGGAATTTGCAGCCTTTCTGGACGTGTGCGGCTGCGTTCCACCTCTGTCTGCACTAAGCGGACGTTTGCCTGGGACTTTTCCACCTCGGCTTCGAGGGTTTGGATCTTGCGTTCGCGCAGCTGCATACGTTTCTGACCCGTCTGGGCATTGCTGAGACGGGCACGCAACTGCGCCACCCGTTCCTGGGTGGCATTGTAGCGCGCTTGCGTTTGTCCCAGCGTATCTTGTGCCTGGTCGCGGTTGGCGACTGGCACGATGCCCTCCTGGTGCAGCGCTTGGGCGCGCTCCCAGTTGCTCGTGGCAATACGCACTTGCCCCTGCGCCTCCTTGGCAGTGGATTCCGCCTCCTTGAGCGCGGCCTCGGCCTCTGTGAGCTGGTTGCGTATTTGCTCCACTTCGAGAACCAACGCGGCACGCTCCTCGGCGAGGGCGCTCTGCTTGGCCGTGACTTCCGAGCGCGCCTGCGCCAGTTGGTCCACCGAGCGCCGAATATCCAAGCCATATTCCTTTTTGTCTTCGTGGAGCTGGCGCTCAATCATCTCGGCCTGGGCTTGCGCTTCCTCCAGCTGTAAGCGATACGTCGTATCGCTGAGTTCCAGCAGGATATCACCCACCTTGACGACACTGCCTTCATCCACACGCAGCGTTTTGACCATACCGGAGACTTCCGGGGCCACGGACACCATGCGGCCCTTGACCCGGGCGTCGTCCGTGGTCACATGCTTCATACTATACTTAATATATTCCAGGCCTTTCATCAGGCCAAACACCGCGCCAATCGTGAGGATAAGAGTGGGCAGAAGCACACGCGGACGACCGAATGTCTGCCATTTTTCTGTCATGATGTACAACCTAAAGAAGAATGTTTGGCTTGCAGTTCAAGAAGTTATGGCAGGTGAGTCTTCACATGCTACCATCCGTGTGCAGCTGGTGCAAGCGATTTTTCAACAGCCCCAGGCGCGCATCAGCTGTAGTCCGTGGGAGAGGCAGGCGTACGACACGCTCGGAATGAAACTGAAAGCGTGGTGCACTGGCCTGTAACCACTGCAACAGGCGGGTGGGCTCCACGGGTGTCTGTGGATGAAACGTCAACAGCACTTCCAGACCGCGCTGTTCGACGCGCTCCAGTAACAGGGCCCGGGCCAACAGCTTGAGTTCGATAACCGACAGCAGGCGCGCGACCGCCGGCGGTGGGGTTCCAAAGCGATCGTGTAATTCGCGGCGCAGGGTCTCCAGGGCCGCGGGCTCGGTCAGGACGGCGCAGCGTCGGTAGATGTCGAGGCGTTGTGCGGCGCTCTCGACATAGTCCTCGGGCAGATACCCCTGGACTTCGAGGCGCAGCTCCGGGTCAACACGCGGCAAGACCTGCTCCCCGCGCCGGCGCCGAATCGCCTCTTCCAGCATCTGACAGTACAGATCAAACCCCACACTGGCAATGTGCCCAGACTGTTGGGCGCCGAGGAGATTGCCGGCACCACGAATTTCCAGATCGCGCGAGGCGAGATGGATACCCGCCCCCAGTTCGCAAAACTCTTCAAGGGCTTCGATGCGCTTGCGTGCCGTGTCCGAGAGCAGCAGATCGCCAGGAATGAGCAAGTAGGCATACGCTTGCTGGGCACTGCGACCGACGCGTCCACGCAGTTGGTAGAGCTGCGCCAGACCCAACGTCTCGGCATGATGAATCAAGATGGTATTGGCATTGGGAATATCGAGGCCTGACTCAATAATGGTGGTGCAGAGCAGCACGTCGAAACGTTGGTCAAGAAACTGCATCATGACCGTGTCGAGCTTGCCTGCGGCCATCTGGCCATGGGCAATCCCCACACGACACTCGGGGACAAGGCGCTGCAGGAGGGCCTGCATGGCTGGCAGCGTGTCGATACGATTGTGCACAAAAAACACCTGCCCGTGGCGGGCGAGTTCGGCGCGGATGGCCTCGGTAATGGTCGTGTCGTTGTAGGGCGTGACCATCGTCTCAATGGCGTGGCGCCCTTCCGGGGGCGTCGCGATCATACTGCAATCACGCAACCCGACCAGCGCCATGTGGAGGGAGCGCGGAATCGGCGTGGCGGTGAGCATGAGCACATCGACTTGCGCACTCAGTCGTTTGATTTTTTCTTTGTGCGCTACCCCGAAGCGGTGCTCTTCATCCACCACCAAGAGCCCAAGATCCTTAAAACTGATGTCGGTTTGTAAGAGACGGTGCGTACCGATCACGATGTCCACACTGCCCTGTTGCAGGCCTGTCAACACCTTCTGTTGCTCCTTGCGGCTGCTGAGCCGACTGAGCAACCCAATCTGCAATGGGTAGGGGGCAAAGCGGCGCTGGAACGTCTCGTAGTGTTGCTGGGCTAACACGGTGGTCGGGACCAGCACCGCGACTTGTTTACTGTCATATGCGGCTTTGAAGGCGGCGCGCATCGCGACTTCCGTTTTGCCGTACCCGACATCGCCGCACACCAGGCGTTCCATGGGACGATCCCGTTCCATATCCGCCAGCACATCTTGGATAGCCCGCAGTTGGTCGTCGGTCTCTACATAGTCGAAGCCGTTTGCAAATTCCCGGTGCATGGTGGCATCAGGAGAAAAACTATAGCCGGGGTGGAGTTGGCGCGCCGCGTGGATCTGCACCAAGTCCTCCGCCATCGCGAACAGCGCCGCCTGTACACGCTCCTTGGTGCGTGCCCACACGTGACCGCCGAGGCGGTCCAGGGCCACCGTCTCGCTGTCACTGCCGGTGTGTTTATGCACCAGACTCAGACGATACGACGGGACGTAGAGCTTGGCGCCCTCGGCATACTCGAGTTCCATGAACTCCCCGCCGTGATGCGCGCCATCGAGAAACGTCATCCCACGATAGCGTCCGACACCATAGTCGACGTGCACCACGGACTCGCCAGGGCGCAGCGTGGCAAAATCCCCGACAACCTGGGTCCGGCGCCGGGCGGTAGGGGACGCCTCCTGTTTTTTCTCACCGAACATATCGGCATGCCGCAGCAACACGAGGCCCATCTCAGGCCAGACAAAGCCCTGACTCAGCTCGCCCACCACCACGTACAAGGCTCCAGGACGCAGAGCCTCCGTCGTCACGCAGGCCGTGCACGTGGCCAGCGTGTGACTGGTCAAGTGGTAAGACGTCAGCAGCTCCTGCATGCGTCGTGCCTCCAGGGCGGAATGGCACAGCAGCACCACACACAGCTCCGCCGCCTGCCATTGTTGCAGTTGCGTGATACAGCGCTCCACCCCGCCAAAGAATTGCGGCACTCCCAAAGGGCGACCATGGGGAACCGGGCCGGGGGTTGACGGGGTCTCATACCGCAGCAGCGCCACATCCAGGCGCTCCTGGATGGCCTGGGTGAGCAGCGGGGCAGCCATCAGGTGCGTCTCAGGACGCGGTACGCTGAGATCCCCGATGATGAGGGGAGCTGGCGGTGGCAGCGCGGCAAGCCGCAAGGCGGTCTCTTCGGCGTCCACGACGCAGAGCAGACCGTTGGCTGGGAGATAGGCGAGGGGAGAGACTGGGGTCTCATACAGAAACGCCTCGACACCCCAGGGCCAGGCACTAGGCAGTTGCTCTCGCCAGCGTGCGATCTGCGCCTGTACGGTCGCTTCTGGACAGTGTGACGCCAGGCAATGGGCCAGCAAGCGCGCCAAGCCATTGTCCTGCTGCACGTGCTGGCGGCTCACGGGAAACATCGGGGCTAGCATGACCTGGGAGAAGGTTGCTGTGGAGGTTTGGGCTTGGACATCAAAGGCCCGCAGCGACTCAATCTCATCGCCAAAAAATTCAAGGCGTATCGGCTGGAGGTAGCCGGGTGAGAACACATCAAGCAGGCCACCGCGTACGGCAAATTCGCCTGGGGTATCCACCATGCCGACACGACGATAGCCATACTCCACGAGGAGCCGTGTCAGGTCCGCGAGGGCACAGACGGCGCCCGTCTGCAGCGAGATGAGGCACGACTGGAGATGGGCGGGCGGCACCACGAGCGCGCGTAACGACTCGACGGTCGTGACCACGACCACTGGATCGGGACCGAGGAGACGCCAGAGGGGTTGATACCAGGTCAGGGCACGATGTTGGTATCCTGACCTGGTGTCCGCATCGGGCAGCGCCTCGTGCGTGTAGTGGCACACCACGTGGCGGAATCCCGGCCAGTGCGGGGGGGCCTCCGGCAGCGCGCTGAGCAGACTGTGCAGATCTGCAGCCAATGTATCACGCTGCGGTCCATCAGGCGTGATGATGAGTAGAGGCACACGTTGGGCACAAAACAGCCGTGCGAGAAAATACGCTTTGCTGCTGCCAGTCAGGCCCCCCACCGTGCGCAGCGGCCGCTGCCTGGCAGACGGCCGCTGGAGGAGCGCTGGATGACACGGCTCCATCTATTCGACGACACTGGCGATTTTGAAGATCGGCAGATACATCGCTATGACCATCCCGCCAATCACGATGCCGAGAAACACCATCAGCATAGGTTCGAGGAGTTTGGTCAGGGCTTCCACAGCATTGTCCACTTCCTGGTCGTAAAAATCAGCGATTTTATTGAGCATGGCATCAAGAGCGCCGGCATTCTCCCCCACTTCGATCATTTGCACCACCATGGGGGGAAAGATCGGTTGCCGTCCCAGAGGTTCCGCAATCGTTTGTCCTTCCTTAATGCTGGTAATGATCGATAGGACCGCCCCCTCGACCACTTTATTGCCTGCGGTGCGGGCGGTGATCGTTAAGCCGTCAATAATCGGCACGCCACTGCTGACCAATGTTCCCAGGGTGCGGGTGAATTTCGCCACGGCGACTTTTTGGATAAGCGGCCCAAAGACTGGCAATTTCAGGACGAGCCTATCCACGGCAAGTTTGCCCTTGTCGGTTTTATAGAAGCGTTTGAACAGCCAGACAAACACAAAGAAGAGTGGAATAGCATAGAGAACATAGTCTCTCACCAAGTCACTCAGGGTCATGACAAAGCGCGTCGGGGCGGGTAACTCGCCGCCGAAGCTCGAAAACATCTCGGCAAATACGGGGATGACATAGAGGAGGAGGAACGTCACCACCACGACGGCGATACCCACAATGACTGCGGGATAGACCAACGCGCCTTTGACCTTACTTTTCAGGGCGGCGGCTTTCTCCAGATAGACTGCCAAACGCTCCGTAATCGTATCGAGAATCCCACCAGCCTCACCAGCCTCAATCATATTGACATAGAATTCGCTAAAAGCCTTGGGATGCTTGCGTAGGGCATCGGCATAGCCATCGCCAGACTCGACGTCTGTTTTCACCTGGGTGATGATCCGCGCAAACTCCTTATTTTCCGTCTGCCGCGCCAGGATATCGAGGCATTGCACCAACGGGAGACCCGCCTCGATCATGGTGGCGAACTGCCGGGTGAAGATCACCACCTCTTGCTCAGTGATCTTCTTGCTGCCTCCGAAGTTGAGCTGTATCCCTTTGGGCTTGGCCTTGAGGGAGGTTACGAGAATCTGCCGCTGCCGCAACACCACCGTCGCGGTGGTACGATCAAGGGCCTCAATTTCACCATTTTGCGTTGCGCCGGCTCGTGTTTTGCCGGTATACCGAAACACAGGCATACATAGTCCTCCTGCCCTACTATGGGTGTCTACTTATACCCGCCTATCCCAACATTCGGCGTTCCTAGGAAGCTTCCGTAAAGAAAGGTTGCAGCAGATGCCGTACCGCCTCGATGGGAAACGACCTGCCAGTCCAGATCTGGAAGGCGGCTGCCCCTTGGCCAATCAACATGTCCAGGCCCGGAATCACGATGGCTCCTGCTTGACGTGCCGCCTGCAGGAGCGGCGTGTACAGCGGGCGATACACCAGATCGTAGACGATTTGCCCAGGGCGAAAGCACGTGGCAGGCAGCAACGCCCCAGACGGATCATGCAAGCCGACAGACGTCGCATTCACAATCAGATCGCTCTGGCGTGCGCGTGGGGCCACGTCCGCCCAGGGCACGACCGCAATCTGCGCTTGCGGGAACGCGTGCTGGAGCGCGGCGGCCAAGCGTTCCGCCCGCGTCAGGGTCCGATTGGCCAGATGCAGGACCGGACACCCCGCCTCCAACAAGGCCATGGCGACAGCCCGGGCGGCCCCACCCGCACCCAGGATACATGTGATGGCGGTGCTACAAGGCCATTGCCGAGTCCGCAAGGGCTGTAAAAACCCCTCGCCATCCGTATTATACCCGATAGTTTTGCCGTCGCGGACCTGCACCGTGTTCACCGCGCCAATGGTACGGGCCGCAGCTGACACCTCGTCGAGGTGGGCCATAATGGTTTCTTTATGCGGAATCGTCACGTTAAAACCGCAGACCCCGAGTGCCAACGCCCCAGCCACCGCGCTGGCGAGTTGCGTCGGCTCAACCAAAAATGGCACATAAATACTATCCAAATGCTGCGCACGGAATGCGAAGGTCTGCATCAGGGGGGACAGTGAATGGGCAATCGGGTAGCCCATGATGCCATAGAGACGGGTGGTACCACCCACGCCCACAGTGAGAGGGTCGGTCAGTGACATGGTGCCGGTTCTTTCTCTGGCGGAAGGCGCCCTTAGCGCAACTGGGCACGGGTGAGGACTAAATCACGTGTCACATTGCTGCGACTGGCTTGTAGCGTCATCTCTTGTCCATTCAAGGTCAGATGGGTGCCGCGTGTGTTACCCACCGTCACCCGGAAACGCTCCTGGGCCTCCCATTGTGCGCTCTTCCCTGCCGTGAGCAACACGTTGAGGCGTTTCCCCCCATCAATTTCAATCCCCAGCCAGGTATCGCTCTGCGCTTTCGCTTCCAAGAGCAATGCGCTCGTAGGCGCAGGCGTCGCCTGCGTGTTGACGGGGGGAGGCAGTGGCGCGGCCTCGGAGACCCCCGCAGTGGTGGGGAAGCCCTGGCGCAGCTCTGGCCGCCCAAGGGGGTCAGAGGGCGTCGCTGACGCCGGTCCGCGTAGTATCTCGGGGACAGGGGCGACTGGTGCCCTCGCATTGGCGACACGCGGCGTGTCAGGCCCTGGGAGCGCTACCGCTGCGGGGAAGGACGTGACCGTCGGTGAGGACTGTTGACTGCGCCATACCTCGTACCAGATAAAGCCGAGCACGATGACGGACACCACGGCCAAGACCCCACGGCGGCCGAACGGGCGTCGTGCGGGGGGGGGCGGGGACACGGGGGGGGGGATGGGGAGAACCTCCGTGGCGCCAGCGTGACGATGTAAGGACCGATACGCGGCCAAGACCATGGCGGGATCCAGGGCCAGGTATTGGGCATAGGCGCGCAGAAAGCCCATCACAAAAGGCTCCGCGGGCAACTGGTCGTAGGCATCATGCTCCAACGCTTCGAGAAATTTGCGTTGGATCTTGGTCGATTCTGCTACATCCTGCAACGCGACCTGTTGTCGTTCACGCTCCTGACGTAAATACGTCCCCAGAGAGTCAAAATCGACCTGCATGCCACCCTCCGCCTACGGGGTCAGGGATTGAAGTTGTTCCCGGACATTAGCAGCGAGATCGCTCCCAGTGACGAGTGCCAGAATGCGCTCGAACGCCCCACGTGCTTCCTCGTTACGCCCCTCGGTACGCAAGACATTACCCAGTCCAAGATAGGCATCCACATAGGACGGTCGAAAGCGAAGAGCTTCGCGAAAAGCCCGAATGGCCTCGGGGTGCCGTCCCATGCCCGCATAGGCGATGCCAAGATTATGGTGCACCTCTGGCAAGTTGGCCTGATAGTCGACAGCTTTACGAAAATGCTCGACCGCTTGGGCCGGTGCCCCTTTATTCAGATGTGCGATGCCGATATTGGTATACGCCCGTGCTGGTTGGTCATAACCCGCCACCTGTAAAGCGCGTTGGGCCATGGCGATGGCCTCGTCCAGACGTCCATTCAGCAAGAGAATCGTACTGTAATTGACCAAGACCGAGGGTGGAGCATCCGCCTGTTGTAAGGCCCGCTGGTAGGCTTCGCCAGCCAGTTGCAGGCGGGTCGCGTTGAGGGTTCCTTGGGATTGATATATCTGAGCCTGGTGGATGAAGGCGAGACATTCCAGATACCGTGCATCGTCTGGCCACAACACGAGGGCTTTGCGGATTTCCTGTTCTGCAAGGCTATGGGCTTCATTTCCGAGGTAGGACTGCGCCAGGCGATAATGGTCATCAGCTTGGACGCGCATCCGTGCAGACGAAGCGCACCCGCCAATGAGCTGGGTCATCAGCCCCACCCAGAGGCACCACACGATGCCGCCACGCCACTGCCGCACTTTCATGCCTACACACCCTTACAGGCAAGCGTTGCCTCGCACGATCTTCCCGGGCACTGCCCGGGACAAGTCCGAGAGATGGTGATCTGAAACTCGCCAGAGAGTGTAGCGGCCTCAACAAGAAAGTGCAACGCAGTGCCTACGAACGCCAGAGGCCTAGGCCAGCGCTTGTGGGCGTAGGGAGCGTGCACACACCTCGGCATCCCAGGTTCTCCCCAACAGACGATCGCGTTGGTCTTCGAGACGTTCCGCACCGGCGCTCGCCCAATACTCGTGCAGCCAGGAGCCCGCATCAGGATCGCGGAACCAATCGCTCGCAAAGTGCGCCTGTAGTGTCTCGACGACCGCGGCGGTCTGGCTCCAACTGCGGAGGGCATTTAGTGTCGAATAGTCCCAATCCCAATCGAGTAGCGCGTATTCTGGGGGATAATCGACGTGACAGGCATCCATCATGAGGTCACGATACGCGTCCGAGGCTCCCGCCAGCGTGTTGGTGGTGTACACATAGCGCGTATAGAGGAAGCGTCCCAGGGCCCGCCGCAAACGATATAAACGATCTAAGCAGCGCCACGCCGTGTAATTGGTATCGACGCGTACGCCCACATAGTGCGCCAACCACTGCGGCTCAGCCAGCAATCCTGCGAAGAGTTGCGCATTACTTTCCAGCAGCGCCGGATCGCCCAGGGCCCGCTGCACCGCGGGCAGATCGGGGGACGTGTGGGCCCAGAGCAAGGCCCGTCCGCTGGCATTGGCCCACGCTTCGGTGCCCTGCAACCCTTGCACCGGCGCATAACTCACCACGATTTCGTCGGGAATGTGCAAGGCCACCGCTATGGGCGGGCCGAAGTGGGGTAAGCGCTCGCACCACGTCAAGCGCCCGCCCACATCCGGGTCCAGACCGAGGTCGTGCAGACAGGCTTGCAAGGCTGGGACGACGGTGCCGGGTTGATAGTACATCTGATACTCCGGAAACGTGAACAGGGCCAGAATATCGTGCCGGCGGAGTTGCCCTGGCGTCAAGCGCAGTCGCCGCCGGGCGGCCCAGGTCAACAAATCCAGGTAGGCTTCCTCTGTCTGCGCCAGAATGTCTGTGGCCACGTCCTGCAACGTCGCGGGCTCGACAGGCAGCACGGCATTCCAGAAGGCTTCGGCCGTGTCATAGCCTAGGGACTCCAGTGCCGTGCCCAGGGTACGAAATTGCTCCGTCAACAAGGGGGTGAGGTCGCGGAGTTGCCCACAGACTGCCGCATCAATGGCGGCACGCCGATCACGCCGGGTTTCCGTGGCCATCGCCGCAAAACTGCTGCGGAGCGGGATGGGCTCTCCGTCCACCACGCAGACCGTGGTGCGTTGGTGGGCCTGGATCACCTGCTGCGTCGGCAAGAGCGTCGCATGCACATGCAGCATGAGCACCCAGGCCCGCAGGCGCTGCAGCACCTCGTGGTCCAGGGTATCGAGGGTGGCTGGCGTATGCGCGGCACTCGTCTGCGTTAGGACGTCGGCAAAGCGCGCCTCACGCGCCTCGCCAGGGGGTATATCGAGTGTCAGAAGCGCCATCTCACGCTGATACGCTACACAGCTTTGCAACAGACGCTCGGAAAGATGTGTGTCCGCCATACCACCTCGCTTGCTAGGGTTAGGCCACGCTACCTCCAGCGATGGCTGGAATGATGGCGAGGGTATCACCGTCCTTGAGCACGGTCTTTTCCCCATCCATGAAACGAATGTCTTCATCGTTCAAGTAAAAATTGATGAACTTGCGAATGGCGCCCCGGTCATCGCACAGGCGTTCCCGGATACCGGGAAAATGTCCATCGAGATCAACGAGGACATCCGCCACTGTCGCCCCTTGAGCCGCAACCTCACCTTGGTTCTTGGTGAATCTCTGCAACGGGGTTGGGATATGTACCACAATAGCCATCGAGCCGTCTCCTTCTCTGCACCATCGCCTATCCTGCAGGCGGAAGATATATCGATACCGCCCGCACCTTGTCAAGGAAGCAGGCGGGATACTGTGCCACGCGGGCGCTTAAAAGACGAACTGCGGATTGACGACGATGTCCCCTTGCTGGCGCAGGGTTTGGTATTGCGCGTGTAAAAACTGCTGGAAGCCAGCGCTCGCCTGCTGGCGTTTCTGATCCCGCAGTTTTTTGTGATACTCCGCTTTATCTGCCAGATACGCTTGCATGTCGGCGGGCTGGCGTGTGACCATCTGCAGGATGAGATGGCGTGCCCCCTCAGCTACCGTGGCCACCTCGCCCGCCTTCAGCCCTCCGACCACCCGGCTCACGTCGGCGGGACGCCCCAAGCGGGGAATCGGGTCGCGATATTTGAATGGCCCGGTCTCCACCACATCGAGAGAGCGCTCGGCAGCTACCGTCTCCAGGGGCGTGCCTTCCTGGACCTTGGTCACCCACTCCTCGGCTTGTTTACGGGCAAGATCAAGGCTCTGGCGCATGCGAACTTCCATGGCCACTTGGTCGCGGACGGCGTCAAATTCTCGGATGGTCGAGGGACGCGTTGCGGCCACCTGCACGAGATAGTGGGCGCCATCAGGCCCCTGCACGGTGTCGACGCCCAGCTCAGGCAGCGCAAACATGCGCTGCATGAGATCCGACACCGTTTCTAAGCCCTCAACCCGTCCAGTGGCCGGAAGAAACGGTGTCGTCACGAGCTCCAGGGTGTGCTGTTGCGCCAGTTCTGCCCACTGGCGGGGATTGGCCTCCAGCGCGGCCTGGAGATCATCGGTAAACGTGGCCGCCGCATCGCGGGCTTTGGCTTCCCGCAGCTTGGTCGTGACGTCTTCCTGGACGTCCGCCAGGGGTTGGATGGTCTCCTCACGCTTATCTTCCACCTGAATAATATGCCAACCAAAGGAGGTCCGTACAGGCTCGCTGACCTGTCCCGGTGGCAGGGAAAACGCCACCTCCTCAAAGGGTTTGACCATCTGATCCCGTGGAAAATAGCCCAGATCCCCACCCTTGTCCGCCGTGGCAGTATCTTCAGAGTGTTCTTGCGCTAAGGGCGCAAAGTCGTCACCTGCCCGTAAGGAGGCCAGGACAGCTTCGGCGCGTGTCCGGGCTTGCGCGTCTTGCTCGGGCGTCGCTCCTGCCGAGACTTTGAAGAGGATATGCCGGGCGCGCACCTGTTCCTGACGCCTGAACGTCTCGCTATGGCGCGTGTAATAGTCCTGTATTTCTGCAGCAGTGGGCTCATAATGCAGCAGGAAACGCTGCAATGGCACCACGGCGTAGCGCAGCTGGCGCTGCTCGGGCTCACGGTACGTCTCTTTCCGTGCGGCATAATGGCTCTGCAATTCTTCCTCGGTGGGTGTGACCTGGGACTCAAACATAGCGCCAGACACGCTCACGTAGCGCAGGGCCAGCTGCTCATGGTCGCGTCGATAGGCCAGCTCGACTTCGGCGTCGGTCACGGGCATGCCCGTGTTGAAGACGCTGGACACCTTCTGCAGCAACAGATCCTCCTGGTGCTGGACCTCAAATTGGCGTGGGCTCACAGGCGGCACCTGGCTGCGCAACACGGCGTGATACCGCGCCGTGCTAAAACGTCCCGCCTCCTGGAACGCCGGCATCCCCGCAATCGTATCGTAGAGTTCCTGCGGGGTGACCACGACGCCATATTGCGTGGCCATCCGTAGCAGCACGGCGCGTGTCGCGAGTTGTTCAATGGCCATATCGCGGAAATTAAACCGGGAGTTCAGCTCCTGCGCCGGCATCCGTAGGATAGAGCTATAGCGTTGCTGGAGGCCGTTGTACACGCGCTGAAAGTCGCGGACGTTCACGGGTTGGCCAAAGATGGTGGCGACTTCAGAACGCGTGGAACCGGAACCGCTCGACTGGACACCCCACTGATAAAAGATTGTCACGAGAAAAGCCAACACCACAGCCCAGAGCACGCCTTTAATCAGCCAGGCCTGGGCATTCCGCATCCATTGCAACATGCTTATCCCCTCACGGCAGCTCGTGCTGCCGCGCACTGTCCTAGAGGTGTGCGCTGGTGTCTAGGCTCGAAAATCTGGTCAGAGACGCCACCCGGTAGGATGGAGTCGGGCGCTGGCGGTGTCAAGCAGCACGCAGCGTTACGCAGGTGAACTCCATAGCATGACATTAACATATACAAATTTTACGTCAAGGAGGTGGTACGGCCATGGCACGCGCCTCAACCAGTGTGTGTGCGGTTGGGGTCCGCACGCCTCTCCGCCGCCGTCCGCGGTGCTTGAGACCCCAGATGCTCTTGGGAGAAGTACGCGCTGGCCAGGAGCGCCGTGGGCCGCTCGCCACAGCCCTGGGACGCGGCATGCGTGCGGTGTGGCACGTGGCACCGTCTCCACCGTGAGGCGAGCTGTAGTCTTGTGGCGTGCTTCTACATACTATCGAGCGCACAGGCCACGCGCACCGTCTGCGCGTGGGCCTCCACAATGTGCTCGATCTCCCGGGCATAGCCTCCGCCCATAGTCGTCACCACGGGGATACGCGCTCGGGTACAGGTGCCCAGGACATAGGCATCGCGCTGGCGCAGCCCCTCCAGGGTCAGGGCGAGGCGTCCGAGCGTGTCGCCCTGATACGGGTCCACCCCAGCGAGATACCACACCATCTGCGGCTGAAAACGTTCCAGCACCACGGGGAGATGCATCTGCAAGGCGGCCAGATACGCCGCATCCTCGGTGCCGTCGGGCAACGCGATATCGAGACTGCTGCGGACTTTGTGGAAGGGATAATTGTGCGCGCCGTGGAGTGAGCAGGTCCACACGCTCGGATCGTTGGCAAAAATGGTCGCCGTGCCATTGCCCTGGTGCACGTCACAGTCAATGATCGCGGCCCGTTGCAGCCCGTGATCGCGTTGCAAGACGCGAATAGCGATCGCCAGGTCATTGAACACCGAAAAACCTTCGCCGTGATCGGCAAAGGCGTGATGCGACCCGCCAGCCAGATTGCAGGCCAGGCCGTGATGCCAGGCCATGAGGCTCGCGGTGATCGTGCCCTGCGTCGCCAGACGCGCCCGGCGCGCCAGCGGGGCGGACCAGGGAAAACCCAGCACGCGCATTTCTTGCGCGGACATTGCGCCAGCGAGGAAGCGCGTCACGTAATCATGCGTATGCACCAGCCGCAGGTCAGATGTGGCGGCAGGCTCGGGTTGGAGCACTTGGGCTTGGGCGAGCGTGCCTTCCGCAGCCAGACGCTCGTACACCAGGCGATACTTGTGCATGGGAAAACGGTGCGCTGGTCCAAGGTCTACCGAGTACCCTGGATGATACACCACTGCGATGGTCATAGCGACGCCCCGTTAAAACGCGTCAAAGCCTGTCAGGGCACGGCCCAGAACCAGGGTGTGGACTTCATCGGTGCCTTCGTAAGTGTACACCGACTCCAGATTGAGCATGTGACGGATCACCGGAAATTCCAACGAAATGCCACTAGCGCCGTGGATGGAGCGCGCCATGCGGGCAATGTGCAGGGCCTGGGCCACACTGTTCTTCTTGGCCATGCTGACCTGATACGGCGTCAGACGATCCTGGTCTTTGAGGCGGGCAAAGTGGTAATTCATCAGCTGACCCTTGGAAATTTCCAGCGCCATGTCCACCAGTTGCTCCTGAATGAGCTGCTTGCTGGCAATGGGCACGCCGAACTGAATGCGCTGGCGGCTATAGTCCAGCGCCGAGTCAAAGCAGGCTTTGGCCGCTCCGAGGGCACCCCAGGCGATCCCGAAGCGTGCCTGGTTCAAGCACGCGAGGGGCGAGCCGAGACCACGAGATGTCGGCAACAGATTCTCACGGGGAATGCGGCAATCCGAGAGCACAATCTCGCCGGTATGGGAGGCGCGCAGGGACATTTTTTTGCCGATCGTGGTGGTCGTAAAGCCTGGGGTACCGCGCTCCACCAGAAACCCGCGCACGGCGCTGGGCTCGTCGGCCTCCAACTTGGCCCAGATCACCGCCACCTGGCTAATCGGCGCGTTGGTAATCCACATCTTGGCGCCATTCAGCACATAGGAGTCACCATCTTGCCGTGCCATGGTGCGCATGGAGCCTGGATCAGAGCCCGAATCTGGCTCAGTGAGCCCAAAGCAGCCAATGGCTTCGCCGCGGGCCATGCGGGGTAACCAGTGCTGTTTTTGCGCTTCAGAACCAAAGCGATAAATGGCGTACATGCTCAGCGAGCCCTGCACCGACACGAAGCTGCGCAGGCCGCTGTCGCCGTATTCTAACTCTTGCAAGAGCAGTCCATAGGTGACGGCGTTGACGCCGGCGCAGCCATAGCCGTGGATACTGGCCCCCAGCACGCCCAAGGCGGCAATGTCGGGGATCAGTGCCTCGGGAAAGGTGTGATGTTCAAAGTGGTCGCTGACAATGGGCAGATACTTGTCAGCGACAAACTGGCGCACGGTATTGCGGGCCAGAATCTCGTCTTCCGTCAACACCGCATCAAGATCTGTCAGGCGGTCTAGGGCAATAGGCTCCATAGGGCTTTTAACGCTTCTCTAAAGGAAGGAAGAGTACATGCAGGCGACGATAACGCCACTATTCTACGCTACTTTTGCCTTTCGCTGAATGGCTTCTTATCATACCGCCTCATCCCGTGCGTAAAACCCCGTCGTTCATGGCGGGGATAGAAGCGCGTTGGCGCAGCGCGCCAATGCCCCGCTGACGCACTGCATGAAGGCAATGCGTCCGAGAATCTGTCATACTCTCTGCATGCGACTGCACGCGCACCCCTCGCAGGGGAAGAGCCTCAAGCGGGTGGTGCAGTACGGCTCTGTGATATGCAATGTCGGTGGTTCTGAGAGGTAGTCTCTCAGGTAAAACTTTGCCCAGCACAGTAGAGAACCTCCTCGCATACGCTTTCCCCTGTGCACAGCACCGCATGTGGACGAGCATGCGTGGTGCAAGTCCTAGAAGCTCCGGTCTTCAGGCCGGGGAGTCGTCACAATGCCCCACACACCAGAGACACGCACCGACGCAGCGGGCGAGGAGAAGGAGACACGGCGTGGCAAGCGATTGGCGGGAAGAACATATTACGGTAGCTGGCCTACGAGTGCAGCTTTTGCATGGGGGCCAGGGGGCGCCGCTGTTACTGTTGCACGGTGCCGGAGGGAATCCAGGCTGGTTGCCGTGTTACGAGGCTCTGGCGCAGCATTTTCACGTCTACGCCCCATCGCATCCGGGTTTTGGCACCTCGGATCGCCCCGACTGGATGGAGCGGGTGCACGATCTGGCCTATTTTTATCGCTGGTTTATCGACGCCCTGCATCTGGCGCCGCTGTCCGTCGTGGGCTTTTCCATGGGCGGCTGGCTGGCAGCGGAAATGGTCGCGATGTCGCCGGCAGCCATCCGTCGCATGGTCCTCGTCGGGGCTGCGGGTATCAAACCGACCGCAGGAGAGATCACTGATATTTTTTTAATCACCCCGGCAGACGTGCTGCACAAACAATTCTACGATCCGGCGCAGGTGCCGGAATACGCCCAGCGGTATGGCAGCGAGCCCACGCCCGCGCAACTGCAGACGACGGCGTGGAACCGCGAAATGGCGGCCCTGCTGACGTGGAAACCGTACATGTACAATCCCAAGATGCCCGTGCTGATGGCGCAGGTGACCACCCCGACGCTGGTGGTCTGGGGCCGGCAGGATGCTATTGTGCCGCTCAATTGCGGGGAGCGTTACCAGCAGGCCATTCCCGGGGCGCAGCTGGCCGTGCTGGACCATTGTGGCCATTCGCCGCAGATTGAAAAGCCGCAGGCCTTTCTTGCGACGGTTCTGCCCTTCCTCACCACGCCGTAAGCGCCGAAGGAGACCATCGTGGTTGACGTGTATTTCTTTACTGAGATGCCCTATGCGGAGTTTGATGAGCGCGAGGCCGAGCAGTATCCCTCCATGCGCCTGACCTTTCCGAACACCTATTTCGATGCGAAAAAAGCCAACGTCCTGTTCCGCAATTACTACGATCAATTCCAGTGGGCCGAGGAAGTGGGCTTTGATGGCCTGATGATCAACGAACACCACAATACCCCCTCGTGCATGGACGTCGCGGTGAATCTCTCCGCTGCCGTGCTGGGGCGTATTACCAGTCGCGCCAAAATTCTCTTGCTGGGCAATATGCTGCCGACCAACGATAACCCAGTGCGCCTGGCCGAAGAAGTGGCCATGGCCGACGTCATTTCCGGTGGCCGGATCATTGCCGGCGTGGTGCGGGGTATCGGCATTGAGACCTGGGCCAATAATATGCAGCCGAACCATAACCGCGGGCGCTTTGAAGAATGCCACGATTTGATGCTGGCGGCCTGGACCCGGCCCGGTCCGTTTCGCTGGGAAGGCGAGCATTATCACTTCCGGGTGGTGAATCCCTGGGTGCTGCCCCTCCAAAAGCCGCACCCGCCGATCTGGGTGCCCGGCACGGGCAGCCCGGAAACCATCGAGTGGGCGGCGCAACATCGCTATACCTATGCGGCGTTTCTCGTGCCGATGGATGCTGCCGTGCGCCTGTATGCCTCGTACCGTGAACACGCCAACGCCGCGGGCTATGAGGCCAATGCCAGTAACTTTGCCTACATGGTGTGCTGTGTGTGCGCTGACACCGATGCAAAAGCCCAGGAACTCGGGAAGCATTATCTGTGGCGTATGGGGCATCCGCTGCGTGGCCCAGCCGAATACTGGGCGCCACCGGGATATGCCGGGCAGCGCAAACCCGTGCAACCAGGCGGTGCGCTGCGCCATGGGCGCAAACCGCTCTACGCCATGGATTACCAGGAATTGCAGGATTCCTATCATCTGATCGTTGGCAGCCCGCAAACCGTGCTGGATAAACTTAGCCATATGCATGAACGGCTGGGCTTTGGCTCGCTCTTGCTGGAAGCGCAGGCCGGCGCCATGCCGCATGTGGACACCATGCGGTCGCTGGAACTGCTCGGACGTGAGGTCATCCCGCACTTACAGCAGCGCTCGTGACATTGGCACGCGGAGCTGGCAACGCCTGCGCACGCCCTGCGTCCAGGCGCTCTGTCGGCTCCTGCGTAGCGCCTACGACATGAGGAAGACATCGTGTTACGACGACGTGCACCGTTTTTGCCAGGCGCTTCTGGAATACACCCGCATCGCCGCGAGCGCCGCATGCGCCGCCTCTTGCGCAACGGCCAGCGGTTTGCACGGCTGTCGCGCCGCGAACAAGTGTGGTTCGTGCTGCTCTTTGTCGGCTGTGGCCTGGCACGCGCGGCGCTGCTGACCCTGCCCTTCCGTCGCCTGGTTCCCTATATGGGTGCGCACGCCGAGCAGGGATCTTGTCCCCCCGAGGTGAGCGAGGACCAGCAACGCCTGGCCAGGCGCATCGGGCGCCTCACGGCCCTCGCGGCGCAATATACGCCATGGCAATCCGCCTGCCTGGTGCAGGCCCTCGTCGCGGCACGGCTGCTGGCCTATTACCACATCCCCTACGTGCTGCATTTAGGGGTAGCGAAAACGACCCCACCCAGCGATGGGTTCCAAGCCCATGCCTGGCTCCGCGTTGGGCCATGGATCGTTACCGGACGGGAGGGCTACCAGGCGTTTACCGTCGTGGGCACTTTTGTGGCCCCCGCGACGCTGCCGTCGGGGGACACCATCCGTCCTTGACCCGGGCCAGCGCGGCAGGTACCCTCAGGCCATGGTCGACGACAACGGTATACCATCCCCCAGCAGAGGAGCACGACACAGATGCCACCCGTCTATACCTACGATCATATTCACCTGCGCACCAAAGATCCGCAGGCGACCATCGCGTACTATCAGCAGATGTTTGATGCGACCCCCGTGGCCTATGTGCAATCGAATGGTAAGCCGCGCGTGGATCTCGATCTCAACGGGCTGACCATCTTCATCGCCGAAGTCCCCGCCGACGCCACGCTGCCCACGGCGCCGTCAGAAGCCTATATTGGGCTGGATCATCTGGGGTTGCGTGTGAATGACCTTGATGCGGCCACAGCCGAACTCAAACGCCGTGGCGCGCAGGTGATCGTAGAACCCAAGACCATTCGGCCTGGAGTACGCATTGCGTTCATCCAGGGACCGGATGATGTGCGGATTGAACTCCTGGAGCGCACGGTCATCGAGGTGTCTGAGGCTGCCGGACGCTAGCGCTGCGTAGGGCACCCGCTGTGCTGGACGCAGCTCGGACACGGCCACCTCGGCGCCGCGCCGGTCAGTGTCCAGCAACGAGCGCGGCTACGGCTGGTCGGCACCCATGCGGTCGAAAGCGCCGTGCGGGCGGTGGATGTGATGTTCCACGCCGGGGGCACGAGTGCGCTAGATGACGCCAGTCCCCTGTCGCATTGCTTCCGCGATGTCCATGTGGTCGCCCAGAACATGAACGTGCTGCCGCTCTTCTATGAATCCGTGGGGCGGGTGCTCCTCGGCCTCGATTCCGGGACGCCGTTGATCTGAGGGGGCGGCTGTCCGAAGAACGTGGTGGAGCGCTGTGGGGGCTCTGGACACGCCCAGTCATCAAACAAGCAGATGTGACACATGAGAGGTACCAAGGAGTTGAGCGCACGGGCGCTCAGGAAGGTGGCCTGTCTTGCCTTGGGTTATTATTCTCTCTAGTCTAGTCGGGTGATCCTGACAGGTTGATGCACACGCAAGCGCGCATCAACCTGTGCCAGCCGAGCACGTTGTACCTACAGCACAACCGACCTGCGTGGCTTAGCGCCGGATGCCCCCGCGCCCGCTGGGCGACCAGCCCCACTCTGGTCGCTGCTCCGCCACGCTCCCTACGCGGGGCTGGTCGCCCGGCTGGCTCGCCAGCCTTACTGGGCTTGACCTCGAGCCAGGCGAAAACCAATGAGGTCGTGGCGGTAGCCAGGGGGGTAAGCGAGCCGGTACGCCGAGCGCACGCTCCCGCCGTCGTTGATCCAGCTCCAGCCGCGCAGCACGCGGGCCTCGCCCGTTCCAGGGCCCACAGGATCCACTGCAGCAGCTGCAGCATACGGTGCATACCAATCCTGCACCTACTCCCAGACATTGCCATGCATATCATGCAGTCCCCAGGCATTCGGCGTCTTCAGGCCCACTGGACGGGTCGTGTTGCTGGCATTGGCGCGGTACCAGGCATACTCTCCCAGCTTCTGCTCATCGTCCCCAAAGCTATACGCCGTGCTCGTCCCAGCCCGCGCCGCATACTCCCACTCCGCCTCCGTGGGCAGACGGTAGCCTGCGCCGCCCTCGCGGGCATTGAGCTGCTGCAGAAAGATCTGGATGTTGTCCCAGGAGACCCGTTCCACCGGCCGAGTCGGCTCTCCCGTGAACCAGCTGGGATTGCGGCCCATCACCGCCTGCCACTGGCCCTGGGTGACTTCGTATGTGCCCAGGTAAAAGGGGCGGCTGATCCGCACGGTATGCACCGGCTGCTCGTCACTATCCCCAGTGTTGGAGCCCATCTGAAACTCCCCGGCGGGGATGAGTACCATCTCCATGCCCAGGCGGTTGCGCACGGTCTGCAGCGGGGTGACCGCAGAGGCTGCAGGCACGCCTACCGCCATCTGCGTCCCGCCTGCAGCGTTCGGTGCCCTGGGACGTGCAGACGCTGCAGCGCTCAGCAGCCGCTCGCGTTCCTGCTGCGCGTCAGGAGCCCGCCGGGCGAGCCGGGTCCGCAGTTGGGTCAAGGGCGCGTGCAGAACGTCGATGAGCGGGGCTGGTTGCTCCTCGGCCCAGCGCTCCAGGGCCTGCGCCAGCGCCAGGGCCTGCGGATCACGCGCATCCAGCTCCAGCGCCGTATTGATGTCCTCGATGACCCGCCCCACGACGGGCGAGGGGGCCAGCGTCGGGGTGTCGTGCAGCATGGCCAGCGCCCGCAGTGTATAGGCCGGTGGCATTATAGGGCGTGAGGGTAATAGCGTAGGAGAACGCCTCCCAGGGCTGCGGCGCCTCGGCGGCGTGCCGCGCGGTCTTGAGCTGGCTCAGGCCGAGCATCTGGTACGCCACCGCGCGGAGACTCTTATTGCCTGCCTCGTCAGCCCGGGCGAGGAAGTGCTCGAAGGCCTGCACCGCCTCGGGATAGTGTCCCCGCTGAGAGAGGGTCAGCCCCGCCACACAATGGACGGCGGGCAGCGCATACACGGGGCGGACCTCTACTGCCGACACCCAGCCGACCGTCTCCCCCACGGTCAGGCGATACCACCACCCCTGGCCAGCATGATACTGCCGCGCCAGTACCGGCACACGCCCCGGCAAGGGGCCCGTCCAGAGCACCGCCGCATCGGGGTGGGGCGCCGCATAGAGGGTGCCAGTCGGCATACGCCCCTCGACGGCACGCGGGAGCGCCTCGACGACGTGATACGGCATGTACGCGGTGCCGTCGCGGTGTCGGACCTTCCACCACGCCCCTGCCATATCCAGCGCCTGGACGACCGTGTCGGAGCCCACGCGTCCGACCACCTGACTGGCTTGCTGGGGACGCGCCCGTAGGACAGTAGGGCGCCGCACGCGCAGCAGGCGCCCAAAGTACGCCGCCCGCGCCGTCTCGACCGGCGTAAAATTAAATCGCACACGCGGGATGGTGGCTGCCAGTCCGCCAAGCTGTGCGGTGTGCAGACGCAGTGGCAGGGTCGTGCCCGCCAGGGTGGGATTGAGGGTTACGGAACTGTCCACGACCAAGCGTCCTTGCTGCGCCGCGACGGCCCCCCAGAGCACCAGTCCGACGCTGAGGCGTTGGGCTAGCTGCTCGGCGGTTGTATGGTCTGCCGGAGTCCGCAGGGCTGTGGGCGGCGGAGGCTGGGCGCGCGGGGCCCACTGCACGTGGGTCTGGGCGGAATCGTCCATGGCGCTCAGGACGTCATGCCACAGCACCAGGCTGATCGATTCTCCCAGCCCCGTCTTCTCAGGCGCGAGGAAACCCGCCACTGCCCCAAAGGGGCGCAGCGGGGTGGCAGAGCCTGGCCCAGCCAGGAGCACGCACCACACCAGCACGACGAGGGCCAGGGCGTGGCTCATGGCGTCCCTCCTGCTGGCTTGTCAAAGAGGGCCAGCGTGTGATCGACCAGGCCCAGCACACCGCGGAGCGCCGATACGAGGTGGTCGTTGCCTGGCCCCACATCACGCAGCTCCTCAATGAGGTAGGCGCGGGCCCGCAGCACCTG